>DATFFS010000361.1:0-2313 GCA_035249945.1 Gemmatimonadota bacterium | reverse complement strand
TTCCTCGCCGTCTATCTGGCGCGCAACTGGTCGGAGGTGACCGCGCACCCCTGGAGGATCGACTGGACGCGCATGGCGCTTGCCACCGTCTGCGTGCTTCTCGCCTACAGCGTGTTCGTCCTCTGCTGGCGGCGGATCCTGGGCCATCTCGGCGGGCGGCTGTCCGTGCGAGACGCGCACAGGGTGTGGTACATCGGCAACCTCGCGCGCTACGTGCCGGGGAAGGTTCTCCAGCTCGCCGGCACCGCGTACCTGGCGCGCGCCAAGGGCGTGAGCCCGGTGCTCACGGTGAGCGCGAGCCTTACGTCCCAGCTCTTCGTGCTGGCGGCGGGACTCGTCGTCGCCGCTGCGACCCTGCCCCAGCTGGCCGCCGCAGCGGGCCGCGAGGCGGTGTGGCCGATCGGACTCGGCATCGCCGCGCTCCTTCTCCTCTTCGTCCTCACGCCCGCGCTCGATCTGGCGTATCGGCTGGCCCTGCGGGCCATCGGCCGCAGCGAGTACCACGAGGCGGTGCCTGCGGGGGAGAGGATCGTGCTCCTAGCCGCGAACCTGGCGGCGTGGCTGGTCTTCGGCGCCGGCTTCTGGCTCTTCGTCCGGGCCGTGGCGCCGATCGAGTCCGACACGCTTGTGTCCATGATCGGTATCTCGGCCGCGGGATACGTCGGAGGATACCTGGCGGTCTTCGTCCCCGGCGGCCTCGGCGTCCGCGAAGGCCTGTACGCGCTTCTTCTGGCCGCGTACGTGCCGCCGACGATGGCGGTGGCGATCGCGATCTTCTGCCGGCTCTGGCTCACCGCATGCGAGCTGCTTCCCGTGTCGATGCTGGTGGCGCGCTACGGGCTCGCCGATCTGCGCGCGGGAGGCTCCGAGCCCGCCGCGAGGCCCGCGCATGGGTAGCGCGCTGGTCATCGTCCCGACCTACAACGAGCGCGACAACCTGCCGGCGATCGTGCCGCAGATCCTGGCGCAGGACCAGCGGATCGAGGTGCTCGTCATCGACGACGGCTCTCCGGACGGCACCGGGGAGCTCGCCGACGAGCTCGCGTCCACCGACGAGCGCGTCCACGTCATCCATCGGGCCGGCAAGCTGGGTCTCGGGACCGCGTACATCGCCGGCTTTCACTGGGGTATCGATCACGGCTACGATCTCGTCTTCGAGATGGACGCGGATTTTTCCCACGATCCGCGCCACCTGCCGGAATTCCTGGCGCTCGCGGGCGAGCTCGACGTCGTGATCGGGTCCCGCTACATGCGCGGCGTGACGGTCGTCAACTGGCCCATGGGGAGGCTGGTCCTGTCCTGGCTCGCCAACTGGTACGCGCGGATCGCCACCGGGCTTCCGCTCCACGACCTCACGAGCGGCTTCAAGTGCTATCGCCGCCGGGTGCTCGAGGGGCTCGACGTCGACGCCATCCGGTCCAACGGCTATGCGTTCCAGATCGAGACGGTGTTCCGCGCCTGGCACGCGGGCTTCCGGGTGGGCGAGATTCCGATCGTCTTCGTCGATAGAAACGTGGGCGCGAGCAAGATGAGCAAGCGCATCGTCTGGGAGGCGATATGGATGGTCTGGCGGATGCGGTGGTGGAAGCTCACGGGACGGCTGCGTCGGGAAACCCGGCGATTGGAGGAGATGTCGCGGGGGGACGCGGCGTGAGCGGGATCGCGGGCCGCCTCTTCGCCAAGATGTCGGGGGGAGGGAACGACTTCGTCGTCTTCGACGATCGCGACGGATGGTTTCCGCGGGACGACGCCGGCTCGCTGGTCGCCCGCCTGTGCCGGCGGGGCCTCGGGGTGGGAGCCGACGCGGTCGTCCTCCTGGCGTCGGATCCCGCCGCGGACTTCCGGATGGTGTACTACAACGCCGATGGCGGCGAGGCCCCGATGTGCGGCAATGCCGCGCTCTGCCTCGCCCGCTTCGCGCGTCTCGTCGGGGCGGTGGACGCAGCGGAGATGGAGTTCCGGACGGGGAGCGGGCCCTTCCGGGCGCGCGTCGACGACCCGGCGGCCGCCGGCGTCAAGCTCTGGCTGGTGCCGCCCCGGGAGCTCACGCTCGACTATCCCGATCTCGCAACGGCCCCGTACCGCAGGGTGGGCTTTCTCGACACCTCGACGCCCCACGTCGTGGCGCTTCTCGTCTCGCCGGCGGTGGTCGAAGCGCTCGACCTCGCCGTCGAAGGGCCCCGCTTCCGGAGACATCCGAACTGGGGGCCGGTCGGAACGAACGTCAACTTCGTGGCGCCCGTCGACAGGTCGACGCTCCGGATGCGGACGTTCGAGAAGGGGGTCGAGGACGAGACCCTCTCGTGCGGCACT
>DATFFS010000360.1:0-7669 GCA_035249945.1 Gemmatimonadota bacterium | reverse complement strand
AGCCTCGCGACCGCCTTGCAGCCGGACCACCCTGAGCCGCCTCCGCGGTGAGGCGGACCGTCCACTTGTCCACAGCGGCGGGCTCTTTGTGGTCAAACCGGACGAGGTCCGACGCTGCGGTTATTCCTCCGCCAGTTGCGGGAATCGTCCGGGATGCGTACCTTGCCCCGAGTAGGTCAACGGAGGTGCGCATGGTCGACGAAGCGGGAGGAGCGGCCCCGCGAGGCGACGGTGATGAGCTCGAGGGTTGGCTGAGCGCTGCCCTGGCGGTAGGAAGGGATCGCCTCGGCCTCTCCCTCAAGGCGGCGTGCCGCGAGCTGGCCGGCGTGTCGGACAAGACGCTGATGAAATGGGAGGCCGGTGAGCGCCTGCATCCCTTGAGATATGCGATCGAGCTCGCGCGGCGCGACGAGGTCACCCGTTCCATGCTGTTACAGGCGTTGCGCGACGACGGTGCGGTTCGCAACGCGGAGCATCAGTCGGACGGCGCAGTCGCCGCGGGCCGGTCCAGGGCCTGACCGGGTCCACCCCTCCATCCCAGGGATTCATCACCCATGCAGGTCGGCATCGTGGGACTTCCCAACGTCGGGAAGTCGACGCTCTTCAACGCCCTCACCGCTGCGGGCGCGCAGGCCGCCAACTATCCGTTCTGCACGATCGACCCCAACGTGGGCGTCGTCGCCGTCCCGGACGAGCGGCTGGATATCCTCGCCGAGGTCTTCTCTCCCGAGCGGGTGACCCCGACCACCATCGAGTTCCTCGACATTGCCGGGCTCGTAGAGGGCGCCAGCGCGGGTGAAGGTCTCGGCAACCAGTTCCTGAGCCACATCCGCCAGGTCGACGCCATCGTGCACATCGTCCGCTGCTTTCCTTCCGCGGACGTGGTTCACGTCTACGGCGGCATCGACCCACTGCGCGACAAGCAGGTGATCGACACCGAGCTGGCGCTCGCCGACCTCCAGCTGCTCGAGAAGCGTCACGAGCGGGTCGCGAAGCAGGTCCAGACCGGGCGCAAGGAACTGACCCCGGAGCTCGCGGCGCTGGAGAAGCTCGTGCCCGCGCTGCGCTCCGGGAGACCGGCCCGCGCGGTCGCTCTCCCCGCGGCGGAGGACGAGGCCGTTCGCTCGTACGGGTTGTTGACGCGAAAGCCCGTGATCTACGCCGCCAATGTCTCCGAGGGCGACGTGTCCGCGGCCGTTCGCGATCCCCTGTCGGTCCCCCGGGTCGCGACGCTGGCGGAAGCCGCGGCGGTGGAGGGCGCTGGTCTCGTGTCCGTATGTGGCGACATCGAGGCCGAGCTAGCCACGCTGCCGCGGGAGGACCGGCACGCATTCCTGGCCGATATCGGCCTGCCGGAGTCGGGTCTGCGGCGCGTCATCCACGCGGCGTACGACCTGCTCGGTTTGCAGACCTTCTTCACCGCCGGCCCGAAGGAGGTCCGCGCCTGGACGATCCATCGCGGGGATACTGCCGTCGCGGCCGCGGGGGCGATCCACACCGACATGGCGCGCGGGTTCATCCGCGCCGAGATCGTGGGCTGGGAGGACTTCGTGCGCGCGAACCGCTCCATGCAGCGCGCAAAGGAGATGGGGCTGGTGCGGAGCGAGGGCCGGGATTACGCGATGGCCGACGGCGACATCACGTACATCCGCTTCAACGTGTAGCTAGCGCGTACTCCTCGGGGGACCGGGATCGAGCGAGAACCCGGCCGTCGCGGGCTCGGGGGGCCGGCCGCCCGAAACCGGCTCGACCTCGTCCTCCGCCTCTCGCCGCCCGACGAGCCACGCCTTGAGGCGCTCCGCGAACCGGTTCATCCCCACGTAGGCGCCGGGCACGACGATCAGCGTGAGCGCCATCGACAGCATCATCCCCGACACGACCGCGATGGCCAGCGGCTGCATGAGCTCCGACCCCTCGCCCAGCCCGAGCGCCAGCGGAAACATCCCGAACACGGTCGTCAGGGTCGTCATCATGATCGGGCGCAGGCGCACCGCTCCCGCCTCGACGACGGCCGCCTCCAGGGACATGCCCCTCACGTGCCGGTTCTGGTTGGCGTACTCGACCAGCAGGATGGCGTTGTTCACGACGATCCCCGCGAGGAGGATCACGCCCAGCAAGACGGGTGCGCTCTGCGGCGTGCCGGTGATCCACAGACCGAGCCCCACGCCGATCAGCGAGAGCGGGATCGCGAGCAGGATCACGAGCGGGTCGGTCACGCTCTCGTACTGTATCGCCATCACGACGAACACCAGGAAGATGGCCAACAGGATCACGATGAGTAACTGGCGGCTGTTCTCGCGGATCGCCTCCGCCTCGCCTCCCAGCACGATGCCGTAGCCCTCCGGGAGCTGGAATCCCGCCAGGCGGCCCTGGATCGAATCGCTGACCGCCCCCACCGATGCCACGTCCGTGATCACGTCGCCGCTGACCCGCAGGATCCGGTTCTGCTGCTCGCGCAGGATCTCGGTCGGCCCGAGGCCGGAGGCCACCGTCGCGACGTCACGCAGGTAGATGGGAGCGCCGCCGCCGGCGCCGGGGAAGAGTGCGATCGTCTCCAGGTCCTCGGGGCTCGTGAAGCGCTCGCGCGGGAGGATCACCCGCACGTCGTACTCGCGGTTGCCCTCCGTGTAGCGCGTGGCGACCGTGCCCCCGAGGGCGGTGCGCAGGGTCTGTCCCACCGCCGCCACGTTGAGCCCCAGGCTCGCCGCCCGCTCCCGGTCCAGCCGCACCGTCAGCATCGGACTCGCCTCCTCGGTCGAGGGCTGGAGGTTCTCGAGGCCGGGGATCCCGTCGAGCAGTGTGATGACGGAGGCCGAGAGGCGGTTGAGCTCCGCCAGGTTCTCGCCCTGGATCGTCACGTCGATCGACTCGCCCGACGACGAGGTCCGGAGGCCGCGGATGCGCGGCGGGCGGACGAAGATCCGGGCCCCCGGGAACCCGCGCTCGTCGATCCGCCGCTGGAGCTCCATGACCCACGCGTCGGCGCTCATGTCCCGCTCGCTGGCCGGCGCCAGCACGATGTCCAGCGACCCACGACCCGAGCGCGAGGCGGTCGAGCCGCCGAAGAGGAACCCGCCGGCGGTGGCGAACGTGTGCTCTACGTACGGCATGTCGGCGACGATCGATTCGACCTCGAGCGCCACCCGGTTCGTCTCCTCGGCGGACGCTCCAGGGGGGAGGCTCAAGAACACGCCCACGTTGCCGCTGTCGACCTGGGGCAGGAACTCGTTACCGAGACCCCGGGTCAGGAACCATACGCCGACCAGGATCGCGACGGAGATACCCACCGTCAGGCCGCGGCGTGCGACGATCGCGGGGCCGAAGCGGCGATACGAGCCGCGCAAGCGCTTCAACCCGCGCTCGATCGCGCGCAGGGGGCGGGACCGCGCGAGCCCGCTCGTGCGCTCGACCCGCCCGAGGACCGCCGCCATCGATGGCACCAGCGTCAGCGCCACGCCGAGCGAGGCCAGGATCGCGAACGAGATCGTCAGGATCATCTCGCGGAAGATGAGCGCCGCCAGCCCGCTGATGAGGAGGAACGGCACCACCGCCGCGAGGTTGGTGGCGGTGGAGGCGATGACGGCGCTCTGGACCTCGTTGGCGCCTGCGTGGGCGGCGTCTTCCGCGTCGCGCCCTTCTTCCTCGCGATGCCGGAAGATGTTCTCGAGCATGACGATCGAGTTGTCGATCAGCATCCCGACCCCCAGCGCGAGCCCGCCCAGACTCATGATGTTGAGCGTCAGGTCGCCGGTCCCCATCATGATGAACGTGGCCAGGATGGCGAGCGGGATCGCGGTGCCGATAATGAACGTCTTTCGCAGGGAGCCGAGGAACAGGAACACGATGACCATCGCCAGGAACGCCCCGATGAGGGCGGCGTCGCGCACCGACGAGATCGAGTTCTCGATGAAGTCCGCCTGGTCCTGGATGACCTCGAAGTTCACGTCGGGGGGGACGAAGCCCGAACCAGCCAACTCCTGAAGCCGCTTCTCGACCCCCTCGGAGACCCGGACCGTATTCGCGTCGGGCTGCTTGCGGATCGAGAGCTTTACCGCGGGGGTGCCGTCCAGCCGGGCCCAGATGCGCTGCTCGGGATGGGTGTCGCGCACCTCGGCGACCTCCGTGACGGGGACGCGCCCGCCGCCCGGAAGCTCCAGCGGCAGGTCGCGGATCTCCCGGACGCTGCGGAACTTGCCCGACGTCTTGCCCACCACCTCGCGCTCCTCGGAGGCGACCACCCCGGCGGCCACGTCCTGGTTGCCCGCGCGCAACTCGTCGATCACGCCGGAGATCGTGAGGCCGTAGGAGCGCAGGCGCTCCTGGTCGAGGACGACCTGGATCTCGCGCTCGAGCCCGCCCGCGACGTCGACGGACGCCACGCCCTGGATGGTGAGGAGCCGCGGACGCAGCTGCGTGTCGACCCATTCGCGCAGCGAGACGAGATCGCGCTGCGAGGAGCTGAACCCCACCTCGTAAATCGGGATCTGCGCGGGGTCGAACTTGTAGACCGTCGGTGGATCGGCTTCCTCGGGGAGCGAGCCGCGGACGCGCTCCAGGTTCTTCGAAGCGTCCTGCAGCGCGAAGTCCATGTCGGTGCCGTAGGCGAAGTCCATGTCGACTCCCACCCGGCCCTCCTGCACCTCGGTCTCGATGTTCTCCAGGTCCTCGGTCGGCGCGAGGGCGCCCTCGAGCGGCTTGGCGATCGTCTCCTCCAGGACCTCCGGCGCGACGCCGGGATTGCTCACCGAAGCCCGGATCTGCGGGTAGACGATGTTGGGGAGCAGGTCGATGGGGAGCTGGCGCAGGTAGAATAGACCCAGAACCACCGCCACCGCCGAGATCATGATCGTCCCGATCGGCCGGCGGATCGACCAGCTGGGGATGCCGCGATGCTTGTCGCTCACGAGCGCGTCCTCCTTCCCGCCGAATCGGCGACCGCCTCGGCCGCCGGCGGGTCGCCCACCATGCGCACCGGCGCGCCCTCGCGCAGGAACGATCCGCCTTCGACGACCACGACCTCGCCCGCGTTCAGGCCGCGGACGACCTCCACGCGCCCCTGCGAGACGAGCCCCGACTCCACCTCGCGGCGAAACGCCTTCCCGTCTTCGACCACGAAGGTGGACTCCTGGCCCCCGGGCCCGGACAGGATCGCGCCCGCGGGGACCAGCAGCACGTCGTCGCGAGCGTCGAGCCGCAGCTGCACCCGCGCGAGGTATCCGGGCCGCGCCTGACTGCCGGCCTCCAGGGCAACCTCGATGGTCACCAGGCGGGTGGTGGGATCGGCGGAGGGGAAGACGCGGCGGATCCGGCCGCGAAGGGGGCGGTCGGGGAACGCGTCGAGCGTGACGGTCAGGGTATCGCCCGCCGCCAGCTGCCCGACGTCCAGCTCCGAGACACCGATCGGGACGACCAGCGTCGATATGTCCGCGATTTCGAACAGCGGCGTCTGCGCCCCCACGACGTCGCCCGCTTCCACGTGCTTCGCGGTGACGACGCCGGATATGGGCGAGCGGATGGTGGCGTATCCGACACGTGTCTCGAGTTGCCGGTGCACCGCCTCGGCGGCCGCCAGCGCGGTCCGGTCGCGCTCGTACTCGGGCAGCGTGATCACCTCGCGCTCGCGGAGCTGCTCGGCGCGCTCGAAGGCGGCGCGCGCAGCTTCGAGCGCGGCGCGGGCGCTCTCCAGGTTCGCCGTGAGGTCGGCGCCCTCGAGGCGCGCGAGCACGGCGCCGCTCGAGACCCTGTCTCCCTCCTCGGCGTAGATTGCGTTCACGGTCGTCGCGAGCTGGCTGTTCACGCTGACCGTCCGGATCGGCTCGACCACCCCTGAGAGTTCGATCTCCCGCGCGATCGACCCTTCCTCGACGGCGGCCGTCTCGACGACGGCGATTTGCGGTGCGCCGCCACCGGGTCCGCCGCCACCGGGTCTGCCAGCCGCCGCCGGCTCCTCGCCACCGCACGCGAATCCGGCAACTACCAGGAGACACGCGACCGCGGCGTGCCCGCCGCTTCGCGCCGCGATACCCGTGGGTGCGCTCACGTGCCGATCCCGGCCAGGGGCTCGCCCAGCTCGGCCTCGAGCGTCGCCACGGCCACCCCGAGGTCCTGGCGCGCGCGGACCCAGCCGACCTCGGCGTCGGCGAGCGCCACCTGGGACGTCTGCAGATCGAGGATCGTCGCCACCCCGAGTTGGTACCGCTCCTCGATCACGCGCAGATCCTCGCGCGCGAGCTCGAGCGCCCGGGCGGCGATCTGGACGCGGCGTGCCGCGGTGTCGATCTGCCCGGCGGCGTCCTCGACGGCGGCGCGGACGGCCAGCACCGCGTCCCGCGCCTCCGCCTCGGCGGTCCGCCGTTCGGCCTCCGCGCGCGCGACCGTCGCCTCGCGCACGAAGCCGTTATAGAGGGGCAGCGAAGCGATCAGGCGCAGGCTCCAGCTCTCCTCGTCGGGTGGCCAGCGGAACGAGAACCAGTCGTAGCTGCCGGTCACTCGAAGAGAGGGGACGAACTGGCCCCAGGCCTCGCGCTTTTCGCTGCGCGCGCGATCGAGCTCCGCCTGTGCGGCGACGGCCTCGGGCGCATTGTCCTCCGCGCGCTCGACGAGCAGCTCCACCGCCGGAACTGTGGGTGCCAGCTCGGGTAGGGCTCCGGCCGCCGGACGGACAGGCCCGGGCCGTCCCACCTGTCGACCCAGGTCGAGACGCGCCGTTCGTAGCTGCGCCTCCGCGTCGATCACCGCCAGCTCGGCGTCCGCGCGCTCGAGCTCGGCGCGGAGCGCGTCCGAGCGTGTCGCGGTGCCGAGGAGGCGACGCGTCTCGGCGAACTCCTGCTGCCGCGTGGCGCGGTCCAGGCGCTGGCGGGCAGCCGCCAGGAGCTCCTCCGCGGCCGCGGCCTGGTAGAAGATCTGCGTGGTCTCGAGGATCGTCGTGAAGCGTTGGCCGCGCTCGCGTGCCTCCGCCGCTCGCAGCGACGCGGACGCGCCCTGCCACTGGGCGAGCTTGCGGCCGCCGGTGAACAGATCGTAGCTCGACTGTAGCTGCGCAGTGTAGCTCTCGGACACCAGCTGCCCCGTCGACTGGTCGAACCGCTGGTTGCTGGAGTTCGCGTAGGTGGAGTTGGCGGAAAGCGAGGGGAACCAGGCCCCGCGCGCCTCCAGGACGCCCGCCTCCGCCACCTGCGTGGCGCCACGGGCCCCGACGTCGGCCGGACTGCGTTCGAGCGCGAGCCGGACCGCTTCCTCACGTGTGATCGGTTCGAGCTCCGTCTGCGCCCCCGCCGAACGTGCCGGCGCGGCCAGGCCGGAGATCATCGCAAGCGCGAGTGTCGGGAGGATGTATGGTCGGCGCATCGCATGGCTCGGCACGGAATATACGCTGGTCAGCCAGGCACGTCCCCAAGCGCAGCCGCGCCCTGTGCACTCACCGCGTTCAGACTCCATATTGAAGCGCTTCCAACAGCTCTGTCCCCTTCCTTCCCCGCTTCGGACCCGTGACCGACTCGACCAGGAGTCTCCAGCATCGCCTCGCGGTCGTCTGGTTCACCGATCTGGTGGGCTGGAGCAGGCTCGCGTCGCGTGACGAGGACCGGGCGATCGCGCTCGTGCGCCGCTTTCAGGCCGCCGTTCGCGCCGCGGTCCCAACGGACAGCGGGCGCGTCGTCAAGTTCATCGG
>DATFFS010000359.1:0-5274 GCA_035249945.1 Gemmatimonadota bacterium | reverse complement strand
ATCCTGGCCGGGGGCGTGGCCTGCAACGGCGCTCTGCGGGAGGCGATGCGGGCGCGGCTCGAGGGCGCGCTCGTCGTCTGGCCGGCCCCGGTCCTCTGCACGGACAACGGCGCGATGATCGCCCGGACGGCGGTCCTGCGGCAGGACGAGGGCGTCCAACCCGGCGCGTTCGACATCCACGCGAGCCTGCCGCTTCCCTGATCGCGCCGCTCGCGGCGCGCGCGGTCGGGTTTTCCACATCGAAGGTGTCGGCGGTTCGACGCTCCGCATGGCGCCGCGCCCCGATTCCCAGGGGGATTCCGGGCGCGGCTCGGTGATTGCATGGCGCCGCGTTGACAAGCGCCTCGCGAATGCAGTAAGACAAGAAGATCCGTCATCCCACCCCAGCCGGCCCGGCGGGATGCGTCCCGCAGCCTTCCGAGGATCCATGATCGAGCACGACGATCCGGGCCACGACCCGGAGACGCGGCAGCTTCTCGAATCGCTGGCGCTGGATGGCGCGGACCCCGCCGCGCTTCCGCCGCCCTCCCAGCAGCGCACCATCGGGCTACGCCTCGCGGGTCAGGGTCGCCACGCCGAGGCGGAGATCGTCCTGCGCGGAGCGCACCGATCGGCGTCGCAGGTCGCCGACCGACGGCTCATGGCGACGACGACGCTCGATCTGGCGCGGATCACGACGTACCGCTCACCGCGCGAATCCCTCAAGCTCCTCCGCACGCTCGAGAAGCTGGAGCACGAGGCGGTGAGCCGCGTGTGCCTCCACAACCTCATGGGCACGGTACTGATGGAGCTCTGTCGCTTCCAGGCGGCCGAGCGGCACTTCGGGCTCGCGGTCCAGGCCTCGCGGCCGCGCCCGGACGACCCCTTTGCCGCCTACGTCATGGCGAACCGGGCACGCCACAGGTTCGAGGTCGGGCTCTCGGGCGAGGCGATCCGGCTCAACCGGACCGCGCTCAGCCGGCTCGAGGACCGCGGCGACGCGGCGAACGCCGGGCTCGTCCTGTGCAACATGGGGATCCACGCCATGCTTCAGGCACGCTACGACGAGGCGCTCGATCTGTTCGAGCGCTGCCGCGAGCTGTCGCCGCGGGGCACATGCCTGCGCCTCGAGGCGGTCCTCGCGCTGGGCGGCGCCGAGGCCGAGCTCGCGACCGGAGAGATCACCGCCGCGCTCGAGCGACTGGACGCCGCCGCCCGGCTGGCCGCGCAGGTTCCGCTGCCCACCGTCCAGGCTCGCGCGCTGGCGTGGAAGGCGATCGCCGGGCATCGTGCCGACGGCGGCGTGCTCAAGGACGTCGAGGCTGCGGCGGCCGATCTCCACGCGCGCGACCTGCGGTACGATGCTGGAATGGTTTACCTGATGGCCGCCGCCTGCGCGCGGAGATGGGGGCTCCCCGAGGAGCGGTACGAGACGCTGGCGCGCGCGATCTTCGGGGACGAGGAAGGGATCCGCGCCCTGGGCGCGCATTACGCGCGCGTGGTGGCGGTCCTCGACTGCTCGCCACGCGGCCGCGCGACCGATCCGTTCCCGGCTTTCCTCACCCGCTGCCCTTCCATCCGCGCCGCGATGACGCGGCTCCAGCGGCTGACCGGATCGGACGTCCGGATCCTGATCGAGGGAGAGTCCGGCACCGGCAAGACGTTCCTGGCCCGCCAGCTTCACGCCGACGCGAAGCGGAAGGACGCGCCCTTCGTCGTGGTCGACTGCACCAATCTGGAAGAGAACCTGTTCGAATCGAAGCTCTTCGGGCACGTCCGCGGCGCGTTCACGGGGGCGGTCGGCGACTCGGTGGGCCTGGTCGAGCAGGCCAACGGAGGCACGCTGTTCCTGGACGAGATCGGCGAGCTGCCGGTGGAGATCCAGGCGAAGCTTCTGTACACGATCGAGGAGCAGCGCTATCGGCCGGTCGGCGGCCGGAGCGAGAAGCGCTCCGACTTCCGGGTGATCGCGGCCACCAACCGCGACATCGATGCGATGCTGGCCGAGGGAGAGTTGCGCCGCGACCTGTTCTATCGCCTCGCCGGATACCGCGTCCATCTGCCGCCGCTTCGCGAGCGCCGGGAGGACGTGATGCCGCTGGCGGAGCTGCGTCTGGCCGGGTTGAACGCGCGCTACGGGCGCTCGAAGACGCTGCGGCTCGAGGCCTGGGAGGCACTCGCGCGCCACGACTGGCCGGGTAACGTGCGCGAGCTCAACGGCGTGCTGGACCGCGGATTCCACCTCGCGTCCGGCCGGCGGATCGGCGTCGAGGAGCTGGGGCTCGCGGTTGAGGAGGGATCTGGCCCGGCGGATCTCTCGTGGCACGCTGTGCGTCGCGAGCACGTGCTGCGGGTCCTGGGCCTCTGCCGCGGAAACGTCACGCGCGCGGCGCGGATCCTGGGCTTGAACCGCACCACGTTGATCTACAAGCTGCGCCTGCTGGGGATCGAGCGCGAGGACTTCGACCCGCGCTTCCGCGCGGCTTCGGCCTCGCCGGCGGTAGAGATCCGCCGCGTCGCCGAGGGGGAATCCACCGGCCGTCCACATTGATTTGAGACCTCCGGCTCTCTATCCTGTTTCGCTCCTGTGGAAAACTCCTCGGAGGGGATGTGGACGGTCTCGCGATCATCCTGAGCGGGTTGGTGGGCCTCGCGATCGGCTCCTTCCTGAACGTCGTGATCCTCCGCTGGCCGCGCGGCGAGTCGATCGTCTCCCCGCCTTCCCGCTGCCCGAGCTGCGAGAGTCCCCTCCGCTGGTATCACAACGTGCCGCTCGTCTCCTGGCTCGCGCTCCGCGGCCGCTGCGCCACGTGCAGCGCGTGGATCGGCTGGCAGTACCCGCTGGTCGAGGCGGCGACCGCGGCGATCTGGGCGGGCAACGTGGCGGCATACGGGCTCGAGCCTCAGGCCTTCCGCGCGATCGCATTCCTGACGCTGCTCCTCGCGATCGCCGTCGCCGACGCGCGGTTCTACATCATTCCCGATCGCCTCTCGCTCGGGGGCGCGGTGCTGGGCGTCGCGCTGGCGTTTCTGCCCGGCGATCCGACGCTGCCAGGGTCGGTCATCGGCGCGGTGATCGGGGGCGGCGCGCTCTGGCTCGTCGCGATCCTGGGGACGCTCGCGTTCAAGAAGGAGGCGATGGGAGGGGGCGACATAAAGATGATGACGATGATCGGCGCGTTTCTGGGGTGGAAGGGAGCGCTGCTCACCGTCTTCCTCGGCGCGCTGGCGGGGACGCTCGTGTTCGTGCCGCTGGCGTGGAAATCCGACCGGCTGGTGCCGTTCGGCCTGTTCCTCGCGCTCGGAGCGGCGCTCGCCTTCTACCTCGGCGAGCCGCTCCTGGCGTGGTACATGGGGTTTCTGCGTTGAGCGGCCGCTGCCTGATCCCCGCGGCGGGGCTCGGCACCAGACTTCGTCCGGTCACGCGCTCGGTTCCCAAGGAGCTGCTGCCGATCGGGACGCGGCCCATGCTCCAGTGGTGCCTGACCGAGGCGCTGGAGGGGGGCTTCGACGAGATCGCCGTCGTGATCTCGGGTGCCAAGCCCGCGCTCGAGGCGTACGTGCGCGAAGAGCGTTGGCGGGAAGGTCTTCTCCCCGCGCTCGAGAACCCCGCGCGGGACGCCCGGGTCACGGTGTTCCGCCAGGACCCGCCGACGGGCGTGGTCGATGCCGTGCTGGCGTCGGCGGCGTGGACGGAGGAGGGCCCCTTCGCGGTCCTCCTGCCCGACAACGTGCGGATCGCGGGGCCGCCACCGATGACGGCGGCCGCCGTCGCCGAGGCAGGGCGGCAAGGAGTCGTGCTGGCGGCCTGCCACCGGGTGGGCCCCGAGACCCGGCACTACTTCTCCGACGTGGGTCGGGTGGAGCTGGACGACCTGGCGCCGGCGGGGGCGGGATCGCGGGTGCTGGACCTGCAGGAGCGAGGCGGCTCGGGGGCCTTCCGCGCGGCGCCGGAAGGGAGCTGGCGGCTCCTGCCGCGGTACGCGGTCACGGCGCCATGGATCGAGGAGGGCCGGCGGGTGGCCGCGGAGGCCGCGCTCGCCGGAGTGGAGTCCGATGACGTGCTGGTCCACCGGCGGCTCGCGGAACGCGGTCTCCTGCGCGCCAACCCCTGGCGCGGAACGGTCGCCGACGCCGGCCATCCCGCCGGGTACCTCTGGGCGGCGCACCTGCTCCACGAAGCCGGCGCGCGGGAGCGTGACGCGCTCGAACGCGGCCCCGCGGCCGACGACGACCTCGTGTCGATCGACCTGGGCGGGCTTTGAGGTACACGCTCGTCGGCAGCGGGACCGTGGTGCCCGACGCGCGGCGCGGACCGGCCGCTCACCACTTCGTGTGCGGGGGCATCCAGGTGCTTTGCGACCTGGGCTCCGGCACCGTCCGCCGGCTGGACGAGCTGGGACTCCGCTGGCCCGAGCTCGACATGGTGGCTGTCACCCATCGGCACCAGGATCACATCGCCGATCTCCTGCCGCTCCTGTTCGCGCTCCGGCACACGCCGGGTGTCGCGCGGGTGCGGCCACTCACGCTTCTCGGGTACGAAGGCTTCGCGCGCGACCTGACGCTCCTGTCGGAGGTCTATGGCGGCTGGGTCCTGGATCCCGGGTTTCCGCTCGAGATCCGCGAGAGCACGGACACGCCGCTCGAGATCGAGCGTGGTGACGCGTGGGTGGAGATCGACGCCTCGGCGGTCGTCCATTCCCCCGAGGCGGTCGGCTACCGGCTCACGCTGTCGGTCTCCGGAAAGGAGGTCGTGGTCGCGTATACGGGGGACACCGAGGAGAGCACCGAGGCGATCGAGCTCGCGCGGGACGCGGATCTCCTGGTCTCCGAGTGCTCGGTGGCCGACGAGGACGAGGTGCGAGGCCATCTGACTCCGCGAGGCGTCGGACGGGTGGCGGCATCGGCCGCCGTAGGGCGGGTGGTCACGACCCACTTCTATCCCAGCGCGCTGGCGCTGGGCCCCGCGGAGATCGAGCGCCGGATCCGGGAGGCGTACGCGGAAGGGCCGGTGGACCTGGGCGTCGACGGCCTCTGCATCGAGCTGTGACCGAGGAGCGGCTGGACCTCGGCAGGGCGGGGGAAATGGCGGCCGCCGAGCATCTTGTCGCGCAGGGCTGGCGCGTGATCGCCCGGGGCTGGCGCGCGGCCGGCCGTGAGATCGATCTCGTCGCCGAGCGGAAGGGGGTGATCGCGCTGGTCGAGGTGAAGACCCGCCGGTCCGGGAGCCTCGCGCCGCCGGCGGCCGCGGTCGACTGGCGGAAGCGCCGCCAGCTGGCGGCCGCCGGGGCCGTG
>DATFFS010000358.1:0-2041 GCA_035249945.1 Gemmatimonadota bacterium | reverse complement strand
GCTGGACGGGATCAACGTGATCCGCCGCGGCCGCTCGCGGGCGACGTTCAACTTCACGGTGCCGCGCGTGTGGCGATCGGCGCTGTCGCGGAACGGATACGACGTCGTCGTCGACGACATGAACAAAGTCCCGTTCTACACGCCGCTCTACGTCGAGTCGCCGGTGGTGGCGCTCGTCCATCACCTCTTCGGGAGGACGATCTTCCAGGAGACGAACCCGCTGTTCGGGGCGTACCTCCTGCTGTCCGAACAGCCCATCGCCTCCGTCTATCGCGGCTGCCCGTTCATCGCCGTATCTCCGTCCACCGCCGCGGACCTCGAACGCCGTGGCATCGATCGCGCGAGCATCACGGTGATCCCGAACGGCATCCCCCCGATCCCGGACGAGGTCGAGCTGCTGGCACTCCCCAAGGACCCCGAGCCGCTATTCCTGTACCTCGGAAGGCTCAAGCGGTACAAGCGGGTCGAGCTCCTCCTCGAGGCCTTCGCGCGGATCGAGGCCGATCTCCCCGGCGCGCGACTGGTGATCGCCGGTGACGGCGACCACCGCGCGGCGCTGGAACGGGACGCACGGACACGGGGGATCGCCGGGCGCGTGGAGTTCCCGGGCTGGATCGGGGAGGAGGAGAAGTGGCGGCTGCTGCGCCGCGCGTGGGCGGTGGGGTACACGAGCCCCAAGGAGGGGTGGGGGTTCTCCTCGATCGAGGCCCAGCGGGTGGGAACGATCGCGATCGTGAGCGACGCGCCGGGGCTGCGCGACACGGTGGTCGACGGCGAGACCGGTCGCGTGGTGCCGCACGGCGACGTGGCCGCACTCGCCGACGCGCTCCTGTCGGCCGCGGAGAACCCCGCCGATCGCGGCCGCATGGAGGCTCGGGCGATCGAGCGCGCGCGGACCTTCACGTGGGACGCCGCGGCGGACGCGACCGAGGCAGTTCTCGGTGACGCGATAGAAGGGCCGTGAGGTTGCCACTCGGAGACACCACCCCTAGCGTTAGATCGCCCCTCGTTCACCAATCCTCCAAGAGCGGTCCGGTGGATCCGACGAGTCCCAAGAGCGACTTCGCCGTCATCGTCCCGGCCTACGACGAGGTCGAGAACGTCGCGCCGCTGTTCGAGGCCCTGGCCGGCACGTGGAGAAAGCACGGCCTCGCCGGAGAGGTCGTGGTGGTCGACGACGGCTCGACCGACGGGACGGCCGACGCGGTCCGCGATGCGGCGGCCGGCTTCCCCGGAACGGTTCGCGTGCTGCGGCACGCGCGGAACCGGGGCAAGACCGAGGCGCTGATGACGGGCGCCGCGGCGACGTCCAGGCGCTGGATCGTCCTCTTCGACGCCGATCTCCAGCACTCCACCGAAGAGATCCCCCGCTTCCTCGAACGGCTCGGCGAGGGCTTCGACGTCGTCACCGGCTGGAAGCAGGGGCGTTACGAGAAGCGTCTCGTCTCGGGCACCTACAACTGGCTCTCGCGCCGGCTCTTCGACGTGCCCGTCCACGACCTCAACGCCATGAAGGCCTTCCGCGCCGACATTCTGGAGGAGCTGCCGCTGCGGCACGACTGGCACCGGTTCTTCGTCGTGCTGGCGCACGACCGTGGCTACCGTGTGGGCGAGATCCCGATCGAGCTCTTTCCGCGCACGCGGGGGCGCGCGAAGTACTCGGGCTGGGGCCGGATCGTGGTCGGCTCCCTCGACCTGCTGGCGGTCAAGACGCTGACGTCGTTCCTGCGGAAGCCATTGCTGCTGTTCGGAACCTCAGGGGCCATCCTCGCCGTGCTCGGCGTGATCGTAGGGGCGATCGCCCTCTGGTATCGCTTCGCGCTGGGCCAGGGCTACCGGCCGCTGCTGTACCTGGTGACGCTCCTGATCGTGCTCGGAATGCTGCTCTTCGCGCTCGGCTTCCTCGCCGAGGCGGTGGCTCAGGTGCGCGACCGGGTCGATCAGGTGGAGCGGCGGCTGGCGGGCCGGGGAGACCGCGAGGCCGAGGAGTGAAGGGCCCCCCGGGGTGGCTCACTCCGCGCGGCTGGGCGATCGCCGGGGC
>DATFFS010000357.1:0-4516 GCA_035249945.1 Gemmatimonadota bacterium | reverse complement strand
CGCGGGGAGCCGAGCGCCGCGCCTCCGGGCGCGCAGGTCGCGGGCCTTCACGAAACGATGATCGTGTCGGCGGGTCTGATCGGGATCTCGCTGGCGGTGGCGGCGTGGGGCCGCTGGCGCGGAGGCGCCGACGACTCATTTCACTCGTAGTGGGTCCCCACGCGGTCCCGTCCTACCGCAGGCGCTCGCGGACCTCGCGCGCGTAGCGGCGGCTCATCGCGACCGGCTCGTCCCAGCCGCGCAGGTGAATCCGGTAGCCATAGTGGGACCACGGCTCGACCCGCTCCACGTGGCGCAGATTGACGATCGCGCCGCGGTGGACGCGGAGGAAGTCGTCCGGCGGGAGTCGGCGTCCCCACTCCGCCAGCGTCCTCGACGCCGGCAAGGCGCGCCCTTCCGCCGTGTGGATCCGACTCCCGCGCGGATCCGCAGTCACGTGCGTGATCGAAGCGAGCTCGAGAAACTCGCCCCCCTCCCCCGCGTCGAGGAAGAGCCAGCTACGCGAGGAGAAAGGGGTGGTGTTCGAGAGCGTTGTCCCCTCGCCTCGCGCCATGCTTTCCGCCCGCGCCTCCAGCCGCGCGACCGACCGCGCCAGGCGCTCGGGCTCGACCGGCTTCACGAGGTAATCGACGGCGCTCGCGTCGAACGCGCGAACCGCGTAGTCATCGTAGGCCGTGACGAACACGACCGCCGTCTCCTCGTCGACGTCGTCGAGGAGCTCGAATCCGGAGGTCTTCCCGAGACGGATGTCGAGGAAGACGACGTCCGGTCCCGTGCGGAGGAGTAGGCCGCGCGCGGTGTCGAGGTCTCGCGCCTCGCCGACTACCGCGATCGCGCCCGCGTGCGCGTCCAGGAGGCGTCGCATCTCGCGCCGGGCCGGCGCCTCGTCGTCGACGATGATCGCCTTGATCACGCGCTCCCGGCTCCGAGGCGAGCTCCGCTTCCTCCCGCGTGCTCTGCCGGGGCGTCGATCTCGAGCTGGGCGACGACCCATCCCTCGCGCTCGGAGAGATCGAAGCGCGCGTTTCTTCCGTACAGCTGGTGCATACGCGAGCGCGTGAGCCCGAGACCCTGGCCTTCCGGGGATCTCTGCGCGAGGGCGCCAGTGCTCGCGACCAGGATGCGGAGCCGGCCGTCCTGCCGCGTCGCCTCCAGCCGGACCCGGCGGACCCCGTCGGCGGCGGACTCGCCGTGGAGGAGCGCATTCTCGATCAACGGTTGGAGGATGAGCGGTGGGACGAGAACGCCGCCCGCCTCCGACGCAACGTCGAACGCGACCTCGAGCTCGGGCTCGAACCGCGCCTCCTCGATCCAGAGCCAGGCGCGGACGGACTCGATCTCCTCGGCGAGCGGCACGGGCCGAGCGGGGTCGATCGACAGCGCGTGGCGGAGGAACGCGGCCAGCCGGGTCAGCATCTCGCGCGCCCGCTCGGGGTCCTCGGCGGCGAAGGAGCGGATCGTGTTCAGGCTGTTGAACAGGAAGTGGGGCTGGAGCCTCCCGGCGAGCTCCCGGACCTGGGCCTCGCGCGCGGCGATCTGCTGCTCGAGGAGCGCCTCGCGCATCTCCCGCTCGCGCTCCCACAGCCGGAAGACGAGCGCGGCCGCGGTCCACGCGAGCAGCACGAAGAAGTGCTCGAGCTCGAGCCCGCGAGGAAAGCGATCCCAGGGGATCGGGATGCCTGCGACCGCCGCCATCGTAACGAGGAGCACGCGGTCGAGGATCGACCAGACGAATCCCACGGCGAGCGCGAGGGCGGCGAGAGCCGTCCAGGTCCACCCGCGCCGCGGATTCCAGCGGGAGACCACCGGCCACATGAGCGAGGTCACGCCGAGGCCCGTCAGCGCGCGCGCCCCGCGGGCGAGTGCGATCGCGGGCCGCTCATCGGGGGTGACGGCGGGAAGCGCGGCCAGATAGTGGACGATCCCGTAGGCAATCCACAGCGCCATCTGGATCAGGAGGAAGCGCTTCGGCGTCAATGGCCGTCCGCGGCGGGTGCGCGTTCGAGGATCCGGCAGGCCGCGCCGTCGCATCCCACAAGGAATTCCTGGGCGGATTCCTCTCCTTCGAAGTGGGGCGTGTGATGCCGATAGCGGACGGTCAATCGATAGCGGCCGGGTGCCGCAGCCTCGATCGGGGAGATTCGAAGCCGACCGCCGGATCCGGGCGCGCCCTCGACCCACGAGCGGAACCTCCCGCCCAGTCGTTCGATCAGCTCTCCCCGATATTCCGTCGACTCGATCCAGCGCACCTGTCCCCGCGGCGGGGAATAGAACGCGAGCGCGGTCGCGTACACCTCGATCTCGACTGCGGCCGGGATCGGCGTTCCTCCAGCCCCGGGATTCGGAGGTGTCGTCTGCGCGGGGAGCGTCGCGGCTGAAGCGAGCAAGCACAGGACGGCCAGAACGACGCGCGGGCTCACGGTCGCTCTCCTGCGACCCGCTCGACGCGGAACGCCGCGTCGCGGTAGAGCGCCCGCACCTCGAACCCCTCCGAGCGGCCGTCGACGGGCTCGTCGAACGTGGCGGTCGACCACAGCATCCTGAGGAGGAACGTCCGGTTCCCCTGCGGGACGAGGACATCGACCGGTACGCCGGCGAGGCTCGCTACGAGCTCGTCGCCCGAGCGCTCGATCTCGACCTTCGTGCCGGGAGGCAAAGGCAGAATTCCGTCGGGGAGGGCGTACGTCCCGGCGAGGGGGACGAGCTCCTCGGCAAGGGGTGCGATCGGAGCCACGACGGGGAGCGTCTCCGCGGGCTCTCCGCTGGCCAGGCGGATCGCCGCCTCGGCCACATCGGCTGCCGCGCCGGCGGCGTAGTTGTTCGCGAGCACCACCGCGATCCACTCCCCGTCGCGCAGGAGGGCCGCGTTGTATCCGGGGTTTCGCCCGGTCAGCGCGATGTTCGCCTCGGGGAAGAGCTCGGCCCAGGTGGACGCGCTCAGAATCGGATCCCGGCCGAGCGCCGAGGCCCAGCGGTGGAGATCGTGCGCGGTCGAGACGAGCGAGCCCCCGCCGGTCTTCGTCATCATCTGCTGGAACGGCGCGTGCCGCATGCGGCCGAACCCATCAGGGCTCGGTTCGTAGCCCCGCGCGAGCCGGGGCACGATCTCCCCTTCGCGCTCGTGGCGGGTCCGCTCGAGGGCGAGCGGCCGCAGCACCTCGGCATCGAGGAGCTCCGGATACGGCGTCCCCGCGGCTTTCTCCAGTGCCAGCGCCAGCACCGCGTAGCCTCCGTTGCTGTAGCTCTCGCTCGTCCCGGGCTCGAAGTCGAGCGGCATGCGCGCGATCGAATCGACGAGCGCGGCGAGCGAGTTCGGAGCGAACGCCTCCTCGTCGAACGGTAACGAGTTGATGCTCGGCACGCCCGCTCGGTGGTCGAGGAGGTGCCGGATCGTGATCCGGTCCGCGGCGGGGAACTCCGGCAGCCAGCGGGCGAGGGGGTCGTCGAGGCGGAGGATCCCCCGCTCGGAGAGGCGGCCTGCGAGGACCCGGGTGAAGGACTTCGAGATCGACGCGATTCGGAACGCGTGGTCGACCGCGACCGGGATGTCGAACTCGCGCTCGGCCAGCCCGTAGGCCCGCGACACGACGATGTCGTCGCCGCGCGCGACGAGGATGACCCCGCTGAACACGTCCAGGTCGACGAGCGGCGCGACGTACCGGTCGATCGATTCCGCGGGGTCCAGGGACATCGTCCCCTGTGCCCAGGCGGGCCACGGTCGGAGGAGCTGGATGACGATGAGAAGAAGAAGGAAGCAACGCACGGGAGTCTCCGGTTGAAAGAGGCGACGATTGGAACGCGCCCCCTACGCTCGCGGCCCGAGGCGACCTGGGTAAGGGTTGGCCGGCGAGCGGTCCGAAACGGGCGCGAGCGGCCTCTGGCGGTCGGCAATACATTGCCGCAAGGGAGGATGATGGACAGACGGGGGACCATCCGGGCATTTCTGCTCTTCGAGGCGGCGACCTTCATCCTCGCCGCGCTCATCCACGCGGGACATTTCTTCGACGGCTACGCGCACTTCGAGGCGCACGTCGCGGAGACCGTGATCGCGATCGTCCTGGGGAGCGCGCTCCTGGTCAGCTGGCTCAAGCCCGCCAGGACGCGGGCCGCCGGTCTGGTCGGGCAGGGCTTCGCGCTGCTGGGGACTCTCGTCGGCCTGTTCACGATCGCGGTCGGCGTCGGGCCCCGCACCGTGCCCGACGTCGTCTACCACATCGGGATCGTCCTCGTCCTGATCTGGGGGCTCGTCGTCGCACGCCGCGCCCGCTCCTGAGCTGGGCTGTGCGGGATTCTCCGTTTCGGATAGAATGGCGCTACCCCAATCGCGGTGCAGCCGGCCGCGCGCAGTCCCCTTCAGCGTGGAGGTTTCTTTCGTGAGCAGCTCGAGAGTCCTGGTGGCATTGCTCGTCCTGGTGGGCTGCGGATCCGGTGGGTTCCGCGGGGAGTTCGTCCAGGCGTGCAACGAGTCCGGCGAGGGATCCGAGGAGTTCTGCGAGTGCATGGCCGATTCCGCCGA
>DATFFS010000356.1:0-6165 GCA_035249945.1 Gemmatimonadota bacterium | reverse complement strand
ACCGGCCGGCTTCCGTTCGTGTGGATCGGGAACCAGGCCGCGAACCAGGGTCCGGACGCCAACGACTTCGACCTGAACGCCACGGTCGACGACTTCAAGTGGCCCCAGGTCTGGAAGACGAACATCGCCCTGGATCAGCTGTTGCCCACCAACACGCTGATGACGCTGGAGTTCCTGTACGGCGACAACATCAACGAGATCTTCATCCGCAATCCGAACCTGATTGCGCCGATCGGAACGATCCCCGGGCCGGATGGCCGGCCGTTCTACGGCGGAATCGGCAACAATCGACTGAACCCGATCGCGACCGGCGGCGACACGTACGTCCTGGACAACAACGGACAGGGCTACGACGTCTCGTTCACCGCGCAGCTCCGGCAGGTGTTCCAGAACGGGCTGTCGGCGTCCGCGGCGTACAACTTCACCGAGGCCAAGAACAACATGGACTCGACGGAGATCGCCTTCGCGCTCTGGCAGTTCAACCCGGTGGAGGGGAACCCGAACAACTACGACGCCGGCTTCTCGCAGTTCGGGCACCGGCACCGCATCACCGGCAGCGCCAACTACCGCCACACGTGGACGGACATGCTGGCCACGAGCTTCGGTCTGTTCCTCGAGGTGGCCGAAGGCGGCTTCTTCACCGCCGGCAGGACGTCCCGCTACTCCTACACCGTGGCCGGCGACCTGAACGGCGACGGCAACGGCGGGAACGATCTCATCTACGTCCCGCGGGACCAGAGCGAGATCAACCTCGTCGACATCGCCGGCGGGCCGACCGCGGCGCAACAGTGGACCGCGTTGAACGCGTTCATCGAGCAGGACGAGTACCTGAGCGAGCACCGGGGCGAGATCACGGAGCGGAACGGGGCGATCAACCCCTGGTTCTCGAACCTCGACCTGCGGATCCTGCAGGACGTGATCGTGAGCGACCACACGTTCCAGGTGAGCTTCGACATGCTGAACGTCGGGAACTTCCTGAACTCGGACTGGGGCGTGCGGGAGGTCGTGAACAACGCGGCCAAGACGCCGCTGATCCTGACCGGGTTCAACGGGGCAGGCGAGCCGTTGTATCAGTTCCCCGGAACGGTGACCGAGACGTTCATCGACGACCCGAGCGAGCTGTCGCGGTGGCGGGCGCAGATCGGGTTCCGCTACCTGTTCAACTAGCGCGCCGAGAAATCCGATCTATCGAGGGGCGCGGCCGGTGGCCGCGCCCCTTTTGCGTCTGCCCACGCCGCTCAGCGCGAGATCAGCGAGTCTCGGCGGGCTCCAGCTCCGAGGGGCGCGTGACGAACGGGGCGGCGGACTCGGCGCTGCGTGGTGCTATGACGGCGGCCGTGGCACGCGCGCCGCGCGTGCGATACCAGAGCGCACCGGCGCCGAGCAGCAGCAGAAACGCGGTCTGGGCGAGGAACGTCTCGGCCAGCGGGTAGAGCCCGAGGAGCTGACGCAGCGCCTCGTTGTCGGGAAGCCACGTCAGCGGATGGGGGGCGAATACCCCCGCCTCCTGCAGATTGTAGAGGCCCTTTCCGATGAACACGAAGGCGAGGTACAGCATCACCGCGCCCGTGGCAGCGAAGACGCGCTTGAGCGGAAGCTTGAGCCCCAGCCGCACGATGCCGTAGCCGATCGCGACGATGACGAGGATCCCGGGTGCGAAGCCGGCCAGCACGGCAGCTGCGCCGGCGTCGAACATCAGGGCCTGGTAGAACAGGACGGTCTCGAAGCCTTCGCGGTAGACCGCGGCGAACGCCAGTCCCGCCATGGCGAGCGCCGAGCCGCGCGTGACCGCGCGTCCGACGTGGTCCTGCAGGTACGCCTTCCAGTCGTGGATGTACGTCTTCTGGAAGAGCCAGTGAGAGACGTAGAGCAGGACGGCCACCGCGATTAGCGCGGTCACGCCCTCGACCATCTCCCGACTCGCCCCGCTGACCGGCACGAGGGTGATGGCCAGGACCCAGGTCGCCGCGCTCGCGAGCACGCCGCCGCCCACACCCAGCCACACCTGCCGCCGCTGGCGCGCGCCCGCGCTCGTGCGGGACATGTAGGCGAGGATCGCGCCGATCAGGAGCACGGCCTCAAGCCCCTCCCGGAAGATGATCGCGAACGCGTTGACGGCGCCGAACCAGAAGGATGCCCCGCCGGAGAGCTGCGCGTCCGCCAGTGCGAGGTCCGCGCCGAGGGCGGCGAACGCGGCGTCGACCTCGGTCGCCGGGGCGGCGGCGCGGATCGAGGGCCGCAGCCCGAGGTGGATCGCCCGCTCGATCCTGCCGACGAGATCCGATGGCAGGCGGGACTCGAGCGGCTCGAATCCTTCGAGGTACGCGTGCTCGACCGTGGCCAGCGCGGCGTCGCGATCACCCGCGGCGTACGCGGTGCGAGCGCGATCCAGCTCGGCGGCGAGGGATGCGATCTCCGGGGACCGGAGCTCCGGCTGTTCGGCGCGCGCGCGTCCGCCGGCAGCACTCCCGCCAACTGCGACCGGCGGGGCCGGAAGGCGTGCCCCGTCGGGCCGCAGCACGACCCCGGGTCGGCCCGCTTCGCGCTCGATCGGCCCGAGTGCGGCGCGGAGGTTCGCGACGGCTTGTACCAGAGACGCGTCGTCGGACTGCATGAGCGCGTGGAACGCCGCTTCGGCCTCCCGCACGCTGGCGGCGAGAGCGGGCGTCGCGTAGGGACCGCCGGGCCCCCACCATCCCTCGATGGTCTCGAACTCGTCCAGGTAGAGGCGCATCGCGAGCGCACGCGCCCCGTCATGGTCGCCGCGCGAGAGGGAACGCTCGAGATCGTCGAGGCCGGCACGAATCGTTTCCAGGCGCTCGATCAGCCCAGGCTCGACCCCGGCCGCGGGCGCCGGGACGGCGAATGGAAGTGCGAGCAGCACCGCGGCGAGGAGGATCTTTCTCACGGCGTCACCGCAGCGTCCGCGCCGGCGAGGTCGATGACCTCGGCGAGTCGCGAGTCGAGCGCGCCGACGGCGCTCTGAACCGCGCTGGAGTCGGGAGGCGGGCTCTCTCCCAGGAGCTGCATGAGCTCGTGGAACCTGGCCTCCGCTTCGTGGACCGACTCGGCGAGGTCGGTGGGGGAGCCCGTTCCAGGCCCGGCGGCCTGCTCGATCCGCTCCTGGCGGGTGACGTAGAGCTCGACCGCGCGCTGACGGGCGCCCTCGGGATCGGTGCCGACCCGGGCCGGCAGATCCCGCGTCCCCTCCCGGATCGCGGTCGCCCAGGCGATCACGCTGTCGGCTGGAGCCGGGGTGACGGGTGGGTTCGGAGCCTCCGCCCCCGGTGCCGCGGAGTCGCCGGCGGCGGGCGCCTCGGCATCGGAGCCCTGATCGGGTCCGCCGCCGCACGCGGCCGCCAGGAGGAGGAAGATCGGTAGAAAGCGGTGCGAGATGCGGATCATGGGCCTCCCGGGATCCGGCGCGCCTGACCGAGAGCGATCCCCGGCGCGCGTTCAGGAACAGGTATCGGAATGGAACCGTTCCGAATGGTTGAGAATGAGTCTCAGCGAGAGTATCCGGAAAGCCGGATCTGTCAAGTCCGGATTCGGTTCACTCCTCGTCGCCCGACGAGAGCGCCGCCATGAGGAGCCGGACCCCGTAAGCGGGCGCCCACACCCGCTCGGACGGCAACAGGTCTCCGGTGGCCGCGGCCAACTCCCGCGCCAGCCTCCGGTCGCGGGAGAGCGCCCGCACGACGGCGCGGGCCGGCCGCTCCCGGAACAGCACCGCCTGGAGCGCGCGGCTCACCCGTCTTCGCGCGGCGAACTCGGCGCGCCGGGCCGATTCGTAGGGCATGAGCCGCTCCCGCCGGGCTCCGTGGGGGAGGGCGTCCGGCACGACCGCCGCCGCCAGGGCCGCGCTGCGGAGCGCGAGGTAGATCCCCTGGCCGGTGAAGGGATCGAGGAAGAGCGCAGCGTCGCCGATCAGCAGTGCGCGGTCGGAGGTGGCGCGGGTGGTCCGGAGCGCGGTCACGTCGCTCGCCACGACGTCCTCGTCGGGCCCCGCGGCCGGATCCTGCCGGAAACCGGTCACCCGGCGGTAGAGCGCGCCCGCATCCGTCTGCGCGCGGAGCGCCGAGCGGGGTACCACGCAATTGACGTTCCACCGGCCGCCCTCGACCGGCGCGAGCGCGACGTATCGGTCACCGCGAACGCGGAGCTCGCAGACCGAGGCCTCGCGCCCGGGTCCGGTGGTCGGCGACGCATCCGCGTCCGGGCCTTCCGGCCTCGCCGACCAGTGAGCGAGAAGATCGAAGCGGGCGCGGCGGTCGCGCCGCTGGACTCCGAGCGCGCGCGCGACCGGGCAGTTGCGGCCGCCGGCCCCGATCACGAGCCGGCACTCGATTTCGACCAACTCTCCGTCCGGGACGCGGGCCACGACGGCCACGCGCTCAGCCCCGAACCGGACCTCGTCGGCGCGGGTCTCTTCGAGCACCCGGGCGCCCGCCGCGCGGGCGGAGTCGAGGAGGATCGCGTCCAGCGCGTGTCGGGAGAGCGAGTAGCCCCAGGTCGGCGCGCCTTCGACGGACGGGAAGTCGAGCTCGACGACCGCGCCATGGGCGTTGATCCGCACGCGCTCGAGCCGCAGCGCGCCGGCCGCCTCGATCGCCTCCCGCACCCCCAGCTCCTCGAGGATGGGAGTGGCTCCCGGGCTCAGGAACTCGCCACACGGCTTGGTGCGTGGGAAGCGCGCGCGGTCGAGCACGCAGACGTCGATCCCGCGCTTCGCCAGCCGGATCGCCGCCGATGCGCCGGCGGGCCCGCCGCCGACCACCACGACCTCGGCCTTCACGGGCTCTCGGGTCGCTTGCGGCCGCCTCCCGTATCGCGCACCCGCACGCCGACGAGCGCCATGCGGTACGGGAATCCGCGGCGGATGGACCAGCGGTACGACGGCTGCTCGCTGAGTCCCACGGCGTGCGCGATCCCGAGCAGCTCGCCGGGCAGGAACGACTTGAGGACGGAAAGCGGCCCGTCGGCGCGGACGAGCCGATTGGAAACGAACGCGCGCGTCAGTCCCCAGATCGCCGCTGCCGCGACGGGCGAGCGGACGAGATCGTTGACGATCACCGCCCGGCGCGAGACGCGACACATCTCCGCCAGGACGTCGCGGGCGCCGGCAGTCGAGAGGTGATGGAAGAAGCAGGAGCAGTGGGCCAGATCGACCGCGCCGTCGGCGAAGGGCAGCGCGAGCGCGTCCCCGCGGATCGCGGCCACGCCCGGAGGCATCGCCGACAGCCCGACGGGATTCAGGTCCACCACCGTGACGCGGGCGTCGCGACCGGCGCGAAGCGTCTGCTCGCGGATCCGCAGCGCGAACGCTCCGTCCCCGCCGGCGACGTCGACGATCTCCAGCCGGTCGCACCCGTCGGGCACGGCAACGACCGTCGGGTCGACTACGAGCGGCAGGAGCGCTCGCTCGGTGAGGCGATGGCCGCCGAGCGTGCGGTTCACGGTGTCGAGCAGCCGGTAGGCTTCGGCCACTTCCTCCGGCGTGCCCGCGCCGGCGTCCATTCGCTCGAGCCGCTCGGCTCCGCGGCGCCAGAGCGGCGGTCCGATCAAGGACCGCCGACCTCGCCGCGCGCCACGCTCTCGACCGGTTTCCCCAGCCAGCGCTCGCCCCGCATCGCGGCCATCCCGTACAGCGCCCGCCAGGGATCGAACCAGTTGGCGGGGACCATCTCGACCGCGCGCTCGGCGCGCGTCCACGTGGAGGGATCGCAGCGGGGCGGCTGACAGGCGGGCTGCACCTGAATGCCGAAATCGACGTCGATCACCGAGGGAGCGCGATACTCGACGATCGATTCGACGCGGGCCCGCTTGTCGACGGTGTGGAACATCAGGAACTCGGGGCGCAGATCCTGATCCACGTCATACGTCATGACGACGTAGTCGACGGAATCTCCGCGGCCGACGGAGAACCAGAGATACCGCCGCGCAGCGGCATCGCGGCCGTAGCCGATCGACTCGCGCTCGTCGGCCAGCAGTCCGATCAGATAGACACCGGTCACCACACCCGAGTCGAACGACTCGAGCCCCACACCGCTGTCGGGCGTGGACAGGATCTCGTCGGCGGAGCGGATCGCGTAGCGGACTTCCGGCGGGGCGAGATGGAGCGCGTCGGCGGGTCGTTGCGCGCGCGCGGATGCCGGCTGCAGCGAG
>DATFFS010000355.1:0-15007 GCA_035249945.1 Gemmatimonadota bacterium | reverse complement strand
ACTCCCTCGAAGCGCGGCTCGAAGCCCGCGGAACCGCCGGATCTCTCGGACTCGCTCATGGCTCGCGAAGCTAGGGCGACGGAGACGAGTTGTCGCCCTCTGCGCGGTTCTCTATCCTACCCCGCCGATATGATCGCTCCCCCCGACATGGACGAATCGACCGACGTGGACGAGTCGACCGCGCGGACCTGGATCGACGTCGATCTCGGCGTCCTCGGGCGGAACGTCCGGGCGCTGCGCGACCGGCTGCCGGAGTCGTGCGGCGTCCTGATGGTGGTGAAGGCGGACGCCTACGGGCACGGGATCGAGCCGGCCGCGCGGGCCGCGCGCGCGGCCGGCGTCTGGGGGTTCGCCGTCGCCGCGCTGGACGAAGCCGCGCGTCTGCGCAAGGCGGGGTTCCACGAGCCGGTCGTATGCCTGATGCCGATCCTTCCCGCCGAAGCCGGGCGCGCACTGGAACTCGAGGTCGTGCCGGCGATCACTTCGCTCGAGCAGGCCGAGGCCTTCGACGCCGCGGCGCGGGTCCGCGGGCGCGTCATGGACGTGCACGCGGACGTGGACACGGGGATGGGCCGCACCGGCGCCTGGGACCGGGACGCCGTCGATCTGATAGCGCGCGTCGCGAAATTGCCCGGCCTTCGCGTCACCGGTATCTTCACGCACTTCGCCAGCGCCGACGAGGCGCGGCGTGGCCCCACCGAGCAACAGCTCGATCGGTTCGACGCGGTGCTCGCCGAGCTCGAGACGCGCGGCGTGCGTGTGGAGTGCCTGCACGCGGCCAACAGCGCGGCGGCGCTCCGGTTCGCGCGCGCGTCCAGGCTGGGCGCGCAGGGAGGCGAGTCCCCGCGTGTCCTCGTACGACCGGGAATCGCCGTGTACGGCGCCGCGGGGGAGATCGCCCCGGACGACGACGCCGGATGCTGGCGAGCGGGGGAAGGGGCCGGCCCCCCCCCATTCGAGCCGGCGCTCTCGTGGCACGCGCGCGTCCTCGCCGTCAAGGAACTGGCTCCCGGCGACGCGGTGAGCTACCACGGAAGCTACGTCGCGCGCGCGTCGGAGCGGATCGCGCTGCTGGGTGTGGGGTACGCGGACGGGTGGCCGCTCGCCCTGTCGAATCGAGGTAGTGTCCTGCTGCGCGGTCGCCTCGCGCCGATCCGCGGGACGGTGTGCATGGACCTGACGATGGTGGACGCGACGCCGTTCCCGGACCTGCGGGCCGGGGAGGTGGCGACGCTCATCGGCCGGCAGGACGGCGTCCGCCAATCCGCGGAAGACGTGGCCGCCGCGGCCGGCGGGATCGCGTACTCTGTCCTGACGGGGATCGGCCGCCGCGTTCGCCGGAACGTGCTGGAGGAGGAACGATGACCGAGAGCAGATTCCGCGAGCGAAGGTCGGCTCATCGCGACGAGACCGAAACGCCGGACGTCGCGAGCGCGCCGCCGACCGCGAAGCCTGTTGCCCCCACCGAGTCGGTAACGACCGCGGAGTCCCCCCCGATCCCGGAGGTTGAACACATCCAGGAAACGCCGGCATCGTTTCCTCCCGTCACGGAACCCGCGGCGGACCAATCGCTCGCGGAATCGCCTCCCGAACCTGCCGAGATTGCAGCGTATCTCGACCGCCTGGAGCAGACGGAGCCCCCGGAGCCCTCCTTCTTCGAGCTGATCGAACCGCACATCGAAATGGCGCTGGGGTATCTCGGCGAACTGCCGCTCACTCCCGACGGCGAGCGGCGCGTGCTGCCCCGCTGGGCGAAGCGCGAGATCGACCTGCTCGGGCTCGTCGAGCAGCGGACTCAGGGGAACCTTCCTCCCCAAGAGCAGGAATACCTCCGGAGCGCCCTCGACCATCTGCGGACGATGTATCTCAAGGCGAGCCAATGAGCGACGCCAGCGGTCGGCTCGAATCGCTGGCGGCCGAGGCACGCGCTCGCGCGTACGCCCCCTATTCCGGCTATCCGGTCGGCGCCGCCCTCGAGGCCGACGACGGCAGCGTCTACACCGGATGCAACGTCGAGAACGCCTCGTACTCGGTGACCTGCTGCGCCGAACGCAGCGCCCTCTTCGCCGCCGTCTCCGCGGGTGTCCGCTCGTTCCGTCGGATGGTCGTCACGGCCGGGGGGAGTGCGCCGTATCCGTGCGGGAGCTGTCGCCAGGCGCTGGCAGAGTTCGCTCCGGAGCTCGAGGTGGTGGTCGTCACCGACGACGGCGCGAGGCACGAGTTCACGCTCGATAGTCTTCTGCCGCATCCGTTCCGCTTCGCGAAAGGGCGTCAGGCATGAAGATGGGGCGCGTGATCGGGGCGGTGGTCGCCAGCCGCAAGGACGAGAAGCTTCAGGGCCTGAAGCTCCTCGTGGTCCGCAACCTGGATCTCGAGTTGGCGAGCGAGAAGGGATATGTCGTGGCCGCCGACGCCGTCGGCGCAGGCGCCGGGGAGGTCGTGCTCTACGCCACCGGCTCCTCGGCGCGCCAGACCGCGATCACGGACGGTCGTCCGGTCGACGCGGTCATCATGGCGATCGTCGACGAGTACGACGTCGGCGGCGCGGTGACCCGCGCGACATGAGCTGCGTTCGGGGGCCACGATGGAGGGCGCTGGCTCTCGCGTCCGCGCTCCTGGCCGGGGCCTGCTCCGAGGACGGCGCCAGCCCGGTCGGAGTCGACCTGCTGCCGGGCGGGATCCTGGCCGGCGGTGTCCAGTCCCTCGCCCTGACGGAGTTCGTCAGCGCCGTGGACTACGAGATCTTTCCCTCGGACCGCGCGGCGGGCGAGCGACTGGTGACCGCGCACGACTGGCCGGACGAGCCGGGATTCGAAAGCCGGGCCCTGTTCGAGTTCAGCTTCGAGGCCTTCGATTCGCTCCCCGTCGACGTGGAGGTGGTAGAGGCGCGTCTGCGGCTGACGTACAGCCCCACGCCCGCCTCGCCGGTCACGTTCACCATGCATCGCCTGACCAGCGAATGGGACGAGGAGGCGGCCACCTGGGAGCGGCGCCTGCTGGGAGCCTCCTGGGCCCAGCCGGGGGGCGACTTCGATCCGCAGCCGATCGCCGAGATCACCATCGGACCCGAGCAGCCCGATTCGGTGCGGGTCGACTTCCCGCTCGATCTGATCGCCGAGTGGCGTTCCGGGGCGGTCGAGAACCACGGCGTGATCCTGGTCCAGCAGACCCCCGGTGAGACGGTCGCCTTCGTGTCGCGCGGCGGGGGCACCAACCGCAGCGGCCCCCTGCTGGACGTCGAGCTCGAGTTCCCGGGCCCCGGGGCGGCGGCCACGATCCTGGCCATCCAGGACGTGTTCGTCGTCGAGGACGAAGCCGCGCTGGCCCCGGGCGATGGGCTGGTGGTGAGCGGGGCGGAGCCGGTGCGGAGGATCTTCCTCGACCCCGCCGTCGACGCGATCCCCGACGGCGTGACGATCGCGGCGGCCCGGCTCGTGCTGACGATCGACGAGGCGCGGGTGCCGGGCGATACGCTGACCGTCGTGGCGCGCCAGGTGCTGTCCGAGTTCGTGGGGGAGAAGACCGTGCTGAGCTCGGTGACGCCCGCCACGGTCCTCGGCGCCGCGGTGGTGCCGCCCGGGGCGGCCTCCGGCGACACGCTGTCGTTCGAATCTCCGTCGATGACCCGGCTCGTGCGCGAATGGATCCGGGATCCCGATTCGCGGCTCGGAATGGCGCTCACCATGTTCGACGAGCGCAGCGTCTTCGGCGGGGTACGCTTCTTCGGCCCCGAGGCCCCGGCGGCTGTCCGACCGAGGATCCGCCTCCTCTACATCCCGCCCTCGGATCCCGGTCTGGGGGAGGCCGGCCCGTGACCCGCTGGATGCCGCTGCTCCTGACGGCGCTGGCTGTGCCCGTCAGCGCGCGCGCGCAGGAGAGCGTGTTCAACCTGCCGGCCTTCGCCGTCCCCGAAGAGGGCTCGACGATCCGCACGCGCGCTCTGGGCGGCGCGGGAAGCGGCGTCGGCGGCGACGTGTTCTCGTTGGCCAATCCAGCGCCGATCGCGCGATTCCGGCGCGCCGGCCTCTATCTCTCGCTCATCGGACAGAACGTCACCGTCGACGGCGAGGACGCCACGGGGGATTTCACCGACGTGATGTTTCCGATGGCGCAGATCGTGATCCCGGCATGGGAGGGGAGCGTATTCGCCCTCGGGTACTACCAGTTCGTCGATTTCGACACCGACCTCGAGGCGACCGTGGAGTTCGAGGGTGACAGCCTTCCGGTGGAGCTGGAGTCGACCGGGGGCGTCTCCGTGCTGTCGCCCGCCGGCGCGTTCTCCTTCGGGGCGGGCACGCAGGTCGGGGTCGCGGCCGACTTCTACCTCGGATCGCGCGAGATCGTGCGGGTGGTGGATCTGCAGGACCTGAGCCCGGGAGCGCTGGCGGCCAGCGACAGCCTGGCTCGCGACTTCGGCGGAATCGGCTTCACGATCGGGGTCGAGCATGCGATCGGACCGCGGATGCGGCTGAGCGCAGCGTATCGATACCGCCCCACGATCGAGAGCGAGGTCACGCGCGCCCCCGACGAGGCCCTCGAAGGGGCACGGTCCGAATTCGACCTCCCCGGCGAGGTCATCGTCGGCGCGGCGTGGCAACCGACGCAATCACTGGTTGCGACCGCAGGGTACCGGCGCTCGTCATGGTCGTCGTTCGACCCCGAGGGTGTGGAGAACGTGGGGTTCGGCGACGCGGTCGAGGTAGGCGGGGGCATCGAGTACTCCTCTTCGGTAGATCGGGCCATGGTGCTCGGCCCGCAAGCGCCGCTGCGACTGGGGTACCGCTGGCGGCGGCTGCCGCTCGAGATCGACGGCGAGCCCGTGTCGGAGTGGGTCGCGTCGCTGGGATACGGCCGCACGCTGGGTGCGGCCGGGCGCAGCGGCGTGGACGTGGTGGTGGAGTACGGTCGACGCGGCTCGCTCGACGATCATGGCCTGGAGGAGTCGTTCCTGCGGCTCGGCGTGGGGTTCAGGACCTTCGAGCAATGGCGTCGCGACCGTCCGGACAGCTGATTGACATGATCGGAGGCGGCGTCTAGTTTCCGCCGCTTCGCACCGCTCTTCCAGACAGCGCTTCCCTTCGCGGCCTCGCACCGGCGCGCCCGTCGAGGAACCTATGCGACGCAACATCCAGATCCGCTGGCTCATCGTGGGCCTCTCCATCCTCGCGTCGGCCTGGTACCTGTGGCCGAGCTTCCGCTTCTACATGATGTCAGCCGCAGAACGCAGTGCGTTGCAGGAGCGTGACCCGGGCGCCTGGGAACGGCTCACGGACGGCGCAATCCAGCTCGGGCTGGACCTCCAGGGCGGCATGCACCTGGAGCTCGAGCTGGATGACACGGAGACCTCCTTCTCCGGTGACGAGCAGCGCGACGCCTTAGACCGCGCGCTCGAGATCATCCGCAACCGCGTCGACCAGTTCGGCGTCTCGGAGCCGCTGATCCAGAAGGTCGGCGACGATCGGATCATCGTGGAGCTGCCGGGCATCCAGGACGAGGAGCGCGCCAAGACCCTGGTCCAGCAGGCCGCGTACCTCGAGTTCCAGCTGGTGGTCGACGGCCAGGACGCGATCGATCAGATCCGCGCCGTCGACGCTGCGCTGGCGGGCCGCGACGTTCGGGCTCCCTCGCCCCCAGCCAGCGCGGACACCACGGTCGCCTCCGACACGGCGGTCGTGGCCGCGGACACGGCGGTGGCGGACACGGCCGCGGGACAGTCCATCGAGGAGCTGACCGGGATCGCGGACGCCGCCGACACGGACACCACGGACGTGGCGGGACTGGCCGGCGGCGGAGACCGACCGCTCTCCTCGCTGCTCCAGACGATCCCCCGCGGCAACGATCAGAACGACTTCCTCGTGCCCGACGACCGGGTCGCCGACGTGGAGGCCATGCTGGCGGACTCCGCCGCTCGGCTGAGCCTCGCTCCGGGCTACGAATGGCTCTGGAGCGGCGAGGCGGAGACGTTCTCCGACGGCCGCTCCTACCGCAGCCTGTACCTGGTCCACGCCGAGCCTCTCATGACGGGCGAGGCGGTGGCCACCGCCAGCGCGGGCTTCGACACACAGTTCACGAACCAGCCCATCGTTTCGCTCGATCTGACGGGCGACGGGACGGGCCTGTTCGCGGACATCACGCGCGCGCACGTGAACGAGCGACTGGCAATCGTGCTGGACGAGGTCGTCCGCATGGCCCCGAACATCAATCAGCCGATAGCGAACGGTCAGGCCCGGATCGAGGGGTTCGAGGCGGTCGAGGAGGCGCGCGACATCGCCATCGTCCTGCGCGCGGGCGCGTTGCCGGCACCGCTGCGGATCATCGAGGAGCGCACGGTCGACCCGTCGCTGGGGGCCGACTCCATCGACTCGGCGAAGATCGCCGGGCTCCTCGGGGTGATCGGCGTGGTGGCGTTCATGATCCTCTACTATCGCGGCTCCGGGGTCGTCGCCGACGTCGCGCTGGTGCTCAATGTCGTTCTCATCCTGGCGGCGCTGGCGGCCTTCGGCGCCACCTTGACGCTCCCCGGCATAGCCGGGCTCATCCTGACCATCGGCATGGCGGTTGATGCCAACGTGCTCGTGTTCGAGCGCGTGCGCGAGGAGCTGGCGCTCGGAAAGACGGTGCGCGCCGCCCTCGATACGGGCTTCGATCGCGCCCTGGTCACGATTCTCGACTCCCAGATCACGACCCTGATCGCCGGCGTCGTGCTGTTTCAGTTCGGCACCGGTCCGATCAAGGGGTTCGCAGTGGTCCTCACGATCGGAATCGTCTCGTCGATCTTCACAGCGGTATTCGTGACGCGCACGATCTTCCTCACGTGGCTGCAGCGATTCTCGCCCGCGAGGTTGAGCATATGATCTGGCTGTTCAAGGACGCCAACTATCCTTTCCTTCGGTACAAGAACTGGGGGTACGCGATATCGATCGGCCTCACCTTGCTGGCCATCGGGGTGGTCGCCGCGCGCGGGGGACTGAAGTACTCGATCGACTTCACCGGCGGGACGCTCGTTCAGCTGGAGTTCGAGGATCCGGTCGAGAGCCAGGCTTTGCGCGATGCCCTGTCGGACATGGAGGGGCTGACGGATAGCGAGGTCCAGCGTTTCGGTGACGTCAACGATTTCGTCGTTCGTGTTCAGGTGCCGCCTGGGCAGGAGAACGAATTTCGCGATCGGATCGAGTCCCGCCTCCGAGAAGCGCCGCAGCTCGAGGGCAAGGAGTTCCGGGTCGTGCGCACGGAGGCCGTGGGACCGAAGATCGGGAGCGAGCTGAAGGGGCAGGCGGTCCGCGCGATCCTGTACGCGATGGCTCTCATCCTGATCTATGTGGCGTTTCGCTTCGATCTCAAGTTCGGCGTGGCCGCCATCATCGCCACCATCCACGACATCGTGATGTCGGTCGGGGTTTTCGCCCTGGCGGACAAGGAGATCTCGCTGGCGGTCGTGGCCGCCTTCCTGACGATCGTCGGCTACAGCCTCAACGACACCATCGTCGTGTTCGACCGCATTCGCGAGAACCTGCGCTCGATGCGCCGGGAATCATACGCCGAAGTCGTGAACACCTCCGTGAACCAGACCCTGTCCCGCACGATCATCACCGGCGGCGCCACCCTCATCGTGCTGCTGTTCCTGTTCTTCATGGGCGGCTCGGTGATCCACGACTTCGCGTTCGCGCTGCTGATCGGCATCCTGATCGGGACGTACTCCTCGATCTTCATCGCCGCACCGCTGGTGCTCGAATGGCATCTGCGGTTCGAAGAGGGCCGCACTCCCGCCGCCGGCGCCCGCAAGCCGAAGGTCGGCGCGCGCCGGTGACCTGATTCGGCCATCGGCGAGCTCTACTATTGTCGCCGCCCGTGTCCGCCAGCCTCTATTTCGACTCGCACTGCCACCTGCAGGATGCGCGCTTCGATCCCGACCGCGAAGAGGCGATCGCCCGCGCATGGGAAGCCGGGGTGCGGGAGATCGTCGTGATCGGGTCCGACCCGGAGAGCGCAGCGGAGGCGCGCAATCTGGCCGCGGGGGGCGGCGAAGGGTGGCCCCGGCTCTGGTTCACCGCCGGGCTTCACCCGCACGAGGCCTCGCGCTGGGGCCCGGAGACGCGCCGGGCCGTAGAGGCCGAGCTGGATCGCGGAGCGGTCGCAGTCGGCGAGATCGGGCTCGACCATCACTACGACAACAGTCCCCGTGCCATCCAGCGCATCGCCTTCACGGACCAGCTCGCGATCGCGCGCGAGCGTGACCTGCCGGTTGTGGTCCACTCGCGGGACGCCGAAGAGGAAACGCTGAAGACCCTCGATGACTCGGGTCTATCGCCTGAGAGGATCGTGCTCCACTGCTTCACGGGCTCCGCGGAGATGCTGAAGGGAGCGGTGGAGCGCGGGTGGTTCGTCTCCTTCTCGGGCATCGCCACGTTCGGGTCCTTCGACACCGCCGGGCTGGTGCCCGCCGTTCCCGCCGATCGGCTGCTGGTCGAGACCGACGCGCCGTACCTCGCGCCCGTGCCGCATCGTGGCCGGCGCAACGAGCCGGCCTTCCTGCCGGCCACCGTGGCGGCCCTGGCCGACTGCCGCGGCGTGCCGGCGGCCGATCTCGCTGCCGGGACGCGCGCGAACGCCCGGGCCTTCTACCGTCTCGCCTGAAGTGGGGCCGAAGCGGCGCCTCTTCGTCCGGGCGTTCGAAGCGCCGGACCTCTTCGAGCTGTTCCTCGTCTCCTCGGTGTCCACCGTCCTGCTCGTGCGCCTGGCGCTCCACCTGACCGGCTATCCGTCGGTAGGCGGCGACCTCCTCCACTTCGCCCATGTCCTCTGGGGCGGCCTGCTGATGCTCGCCGCGTTGATCACCGCGCTCTCGTTCCTCGACAGGCCGGCGATGCGGATCGCCGCCGTCGGCGGAGGCATCGGGTTCGGCCTCTTCGTGGACGAGATCGGGAAGTTCGTGACGCGCTCGAACGACTACTTCTTCCAGCCCGCCGTCGCGTTGATCTACGTGGTCTTCGTAAGCGTGTTCCTGATCGTCCACACGATTCATCGGCCGCGGAAGAGCACGCCCGAGGAGTACCTGCTGAACGCGCTCCGCGAGCTTCAGGAGCTGGCGCGCGGCGATCTCGACATGCGCGAGATGGAACGCGCGCAGGAGTACCTGTCGCGGAGCGATCCGGCGCACCCGCTGGTAGGGTCGCTGCGGAGCACTCTCGAGCGGATCGAGCCGCTCCCGTGGCTGGGTTTCCCCGCATGGCGGCGCGCCCGCAGCCGGGTCAGCGAGACGTACCAGCGCCTGGCCGCGCTGCCCGGCTTCGACGCCGCCGTGATCGCGTTCTTCGTCGGACAGCTGCTGCTCAAGCTCGCCTACGGGGCGATGCTGATCTTCGTCGTGGGCCTCGGTTGGCGTCAGGTTCTCGACATCCGGTTCGTGGGGCAAGTGGCGGAGCGTATGGTCGAACTCTCGCCGCTGGAGATCGCGCAGCTCGCGGCGTCGGGCCTGGCCGGCTGGTTCGTCCTGCTGGGCGTCGTCCGGATCGGCGTTTCGCGCGTGGCGGCGTATCGCATGTTCGAGCGCGCGATCGTCACCTCGATCCTGCTGGTGCAGGTGTTCAGCTTCTACAGCGAGCAGTTCGCGGCGTTGGTGGAGCTCATTTTCAATCTGGCGATCCTGGCCCTCGTGCGCGCCGCGATCACGGCCGAGGAAACACGCGAGGCGGAGGCGAGGCCGCCGCTGGGCTCCGCCGCCGCTGCTCCACGGCTGCCACGCCGCGCGGATTCCGGCTAGCTTCGGACGCCCATGCCGCATCCCTATCTCGACCTGCTCGCAGAGCGCGTGCTCGTGTTCGATGGCGCGATGGGGACCAGCATCCAGGCCCTGGGACTCACAGCCGCCGATTTCGGCGGCCCCGGGCTCGAGGGATGCAACGATCATCTCTCGCTGTCCCGGCCCGAAGTGATCGCGGCGATTCACGCTTCCTTCCTTGAGGTTGGATGTGATGTAATCGAGACTAACACATTCAGGGCCAACAGGTTCGCTATCGAGGAATATGGACTGACGGAACGGGTCGTCGAGCTCAACCGGGTGGCGGCGGGGATCGCGCGGGCCGAAGCGGATCGGTTCTCCACTCCCGGGAAGCCGCGCCTGGTGGCGGGCTCGATCGGCCCGTCCGGATACCTGCCGAGCGCGTCGGATCCCGTCCTGGGATCGAAGACCTGGGTGGACCTGGAGGCCGTCTTCGCGGAGCAGGCGCGCGGACTGATCGAGGGCGGTGCCGATCTGCTCCTCGTCGAGACGAGCCAGGACTTGCTGGAGGTCAAGGCGGCGATCGCGGGAATCCGCCGGGCGCAGGCCGAGACGGGGGTCCGCCTCCCGATCCAGGCGCAGGTGACGCTCGACACAGCCGGCCGGATGCTGCTGGGCACCGACATCATGGCGGCGTGTGTCACGCTCGAGGCGCTCAGGGTCGACGTCGTGGGCCTGAACTGCTCGACCGGGCCGGAGCACATGCGGCAGCCCGTGCGCTGGCTGTGCGAGAACTCGGCCCTCCCCGTCAGCGTGATCCCCAACGCGGGGATGCCGCGAAACGTCGGGGGCGTGGCGCACTACGAGCTCTCGCCCGAGGATCTGGCCGCCGCGCACGAGGAGTTCGTGACCCGGATGGGAGTGTCGGTGGTGGGCGGCTGCTGCGGCACCACGCCGGAGCACCTGGCGAGGGTGGTGGAGCGTGTGGGCGGCGCCGCGCCGCTCGCGCGTGAGGTCCGTCGCCTTCCGCGCGTGGCGAGCGCGATGACGGCCATGGACCTCGCGCAGGATCCGCCGCCCACGCTGATCGGCGAGCGGGTCAACAGCCAGGGCTCGCGCAAGGTCAAGCGGCTGCTCCTGTCGGACGACTACGAGGGCATCCTGCAGGTCGCGCGCGAGCAGATCGAGGGCGGCGCCCACCTCCTCGACGTGTGCGTCGCGCTGACGGAGCGACCCGACGAGGCCGAGCAGATGAGCGCCCTCGTCGAGCTCCTGTCACAGGGGGTCGCGGCTCCATTGGCGATCGACACGACCGAGGCATCGGTGGTCCGGGAAGCCCTCGAGCGATGCCCGGGGCGGGCCGTCATCAACTCGATCAACCTCGAGAACGGCCGCCGCCGGATCGACGACGTGGTTCCCCTGGCGGTGCTCCACGGGGCGGTTCTGATCGCGCTGACGATCGACGAAGAGGGGATGGCCAAGACGGCTGACCGGAAGGTCGATGTCGCGCGCCGCATCCACGAGATCTGCGTCGGTGAATACGGCCTCGATCCTTCCGACCTCGTGTTCGACGCGCTGACGTTCACGCTCGCGACCGGCGATGCGGAGTTCCGCCGGTCGGCAGTCGACACCATCGAAGGGCTGGCCCGGATCAAGGCCGAGCTGCCCGGTGTCCTCACGAGCCTGGGCGTCTCCAACGTCTCCTTCGGGCTGAGACCCCACGCCCGCTCGGTGCTCAACTCCGTGTTCCTCCATCACTGTGTCGAGGCCGGGCTGGACATGGCGATCGTCAACTCGGCGCACATCACTCCCTACGCGGAGATCGACGCCGAGCAGCGTGCGCTGGCGGACGATCTCATCTTCGATCGCCGGGAGGACGCGCTCGCGCGATTCATCGAGTTCTTCGAGGAGCACACGGCGGAATCCGAGCAGCGCGCCGACCCCACCGCGGGGATGTCGGCGCCGGAGGCGATCCACTGGCAGATCCTGCACCGCCGGCGCGAGGGCATAGAGGACCTCGTGGCGGGCGCCATCGAGGCCGACGGCGGTGACCACGCGGCGGCGGTCCGCACGTTGAACGGGGTCCTGCTGCCGGCCATGAAGGAGGTCGGTGACAAGTTCGGCGCCGGCGAGCTGATCCTGCCGTTCGTGCTGCAGTCGGCTGAGGTCATGAAGCGCGCGGTCTCGAAGCTCGAGACCTACCTCGATCAGGTGGAGGGGCAGAGCAAGGGGACGGTCGTGCTCGCCACCGTGTTCGGCGACGTGCACGACATCGGCAAGAACCTGGTCGGCACGATCCTGTCGAACAACGGCTACACCGTGCACGACCTGGGCAAGCAGGTGCCGGTCAATACGATCATCGAGAAGGCCGAGGAGGTGGGCGCGGACGCGATCGGACTCTCGGCGCTCCTCGTCTCGACCTCGAGGCAGATGCCGCTCTGCGTCCAGGAGCTGCACGCTCGTGGCATGTCGTATCCGGTGCTGGTCGGCGGGGCGGCGATCAATCCCTCGTTCGTGCGGACGGCCGCATTCGTCGAGGACGGGGACCTGTACGGTCCGGGGCTGTTCTACTGCAAGGATGCGTTCGAGGGGTTGTCGGCGGTGGAGGTCCTCGTCGATCCGGGCAGGCGCGAGGAGTTCGTGCATGCGCGGCACGTCGAGATCCGCGAGGGGATCGAGCGGCGCGCGGCGCTCAAGGCGACGGTGACGGAGCGCGGACGCTCCACCAACGGCGACGCCCCGCTGTCGGCAGAGGAGATCCCGCGCCCCGCGTTCTACGGCACGCGGGTTATCGAGAGTCTGCCGTTGGAGGCCCTGTATGAGCGGATCGACCGCAACACGCTGTACCGCCTCCACTGGGGAGCGAAGAACGCCAAGGGAGAGACGTATCGGAAGCTGGTGGCGGAGGAGTTCGAGCCCCGGCTGGAGGCGTACCAGGCCGAGGCGTTGGCGTCGGGCTGGATCGCGCCGCGGGCCGTCTACGGGATCTGGCCTGCGTCCGGCGACGTCGACGCGCTCGTGCTCTACGACCCTGGCGATCCGGACCGCGAGATCGCGCGGTTCGACTTCCCGCGGCAGGTGGACAGGGACCGCCTCTGCCTGGCCGACTGGTTCCGGCCGACAGACGGGGGGCGCGACGTGGTCGCGCTGCAGATCGTGACCGTGGGCGACGAGCTGCTCGAGAGATCGAGCGCGCTCATGGAGCGCGGCGACTACAGCGAAGGCTATTACCTGCACGGCTTCGGCGTGCGCCTGGCCGAGGCGAGCGCCGAGTACGTGCACGAGCGCGTACGCGAGGAGCTCGGCATCGCTCCCGGCCGCGGGCTCCGCTACTCCTGGGGATACGGCGCCTGCCCGGACGTCCTGCAGCACAGGATCGTCTTCGACCTGTTGCCTGCGCGCGAGGCTCTAGGTCTCGACCTGACCGAAGCCGGCGCGCTGGTCCCGGAACTGTCGACGGCCGCCCTGGTCGTGCATCATCCCCGGGCACGGTACTTCTCGGTCTGAAGCGCGCGGTTCCATCCGCCGTCGGGCGATACTATCTTGCGTCGTCCGTCGCCCGGCTCGCGACGACGGCCCTCGTCCTCCGTCACCTGGAAGCGCGGATATTCCCGGTATGAAGAGCGACATCGAGATCGCCCGTTCCGTCGAGTTGCGCCCCATCGCCGACGTCGCCGGGGAGCTCGGCCTGTCGATGGACCACGTCGAGACCTACGGCGACCGGATGGCGAAGATCCGGCTGGTCGCGCTCGAGGGAAGGGCCCCTACGGGCCGGCTGGTCCTCCTGACCGGCGTGAGCCCGACACCCGCCGGAGAGGGGAAGTCGACGGTCTCCGTCGGGCTGGCGCAGGCCCTCCACCGGCGCGGCAAGCGCGCGGTCCTCTGCCTTCGCGAGCCGTCCATGGGGCCCTGCATGGGGATGAAGGGGGGCGCCGCCGGAGGCGGCTGGTCACAGGTCCTCCCGATGGAGGAGATCAACCTCCACTTCACCGGCGACATCCACGCCGTGGGGGCCGCCACCAACCTGCTGGCGGCGCTGATCGACAATCACGTCCACCACGGGAATCCCCTTGGCATCGACCCGCGGCAGGTGCTCTGGAAGCGCGCTCTGGATATGAACGACCGCGCGCTGCGCAACATCGTGGTGGGACTCGGCGGCCGATCGCATGGCGTTCCCCGTGAAGATCAGTTCCAGATCACCGTTGCGAGCGAGGTCATGGCCATCCTCTGCCTGGCGGAAGGCATCGAGGATCTCGAGCAGCGGCTGGGGCGGATCGTTCTCGGATACACCTACGATGGCGAGCCCGTGCGGGCGCGCGACCTCGAGGCCCAGGGCGCCATGACGCTGATGCTCAAGAACGCGATCCAGCCTAATCTCGTGCAGACGATCGAGGGTGGGCCGGCGTTCGTGCACGGGGGGCCGTTCGCCAACATCGCGCACGGCTGCAACTCGCTGCTCGCGACGCGCATGGGCCTGGCCTTCGGAGAGTACTGCGTGACCGAGGCCGGGTTCGGCACCGACCTCGGTGCGGAGAAGTTCTTCGACATCAAGTGCCGGTACGGCGGGATCGAGCCGGCGGCGGCGGTCGTCGTGGCCACGATCCGCGCGCTCAAGTACAACGGCGGCGTCGCGCGCCGCGCGCTGGCGAAACCCGACGTCGAAGCGGTCGAGCGCGGTCTGCCCAACCTGGCCGCCCATCTCGACATCCTGGCCCGCTTCGGCGTGCCGCGCGTGGTGGCGCTCAACGAATTCGCGGGCGACGACCCCGCCGAGCTCGAGCGCGTCGAGCGCTTCTGCGAGGAGCGCGGGGTGCCGGCGGCGCGGGCCCGCGTGTTCGCCGAGGGCGGCGCCGGTGGCCTGGACCTGGCGGATAGGGTGATCGAGGCCGTCGAAACGGCGCCGAGCGGCAGCTTCCGCTTCCTCTATCCGCTCGAGATGCCGATCCGCGAGAAGGTGGAGACGATCGCCCGCGAGGTCTACGGCGCAGAGGGGGTCGAGTACACGCGTCCCGCGGAGCGCGACGTAGAGGCGCTGGAGAGGATCGGTCTGGGCGGGCTACCCGTGTGTGTCGCCAAGACGCAGTACTCGCTGTCGGACGATCCCTCCCGGCTCGGCCGACCCAAGGGATTCCACATCACGGTCAGCGAGGTGCGGCCCTCGGCCGGGGCGGGCTTCCTCGTGGTCCTCACGGGGGACATCATGACGATGCCGGGGTTGCCGAAGAAGCCGGCGGCGACGGGGATGAACGTGGACCCCGACGGAACCGTCCACGGCCTGTTTTGACGGGG
>DATFFS010000354.1:0-44041 GCA_035249945.1 Gemmatimonadota bacterium | reverse complement strand
CCGCCCGGCGACGCCGGCGGCCAGCGCCCCTCCGCGGCGAGCCGCTCGCGCGCCCGCAGGAGCCCCACGATCGACTTGGCGTCCACGATCCTTCCCGACTCGATCCACTCGAGCGCCTCGGTCAGCGGAACCCGGGTCGTGTCCAGGTGCTCGTCGGGCTCGGTTCCTCCGGTCCCCTCCGACAGGTCCTCGGCCAGGAACACGCGCAGCTCCTCGTCGCAGAAACCGGGCGAGGTGTGGAAGGTCGCGAGCTCCGTCCAGCGCGCCGCGCGGTGGCCGGTCTCCTCCTCCAGCTCGCGGGACGCGCATTCGAGGAACGGCTCGCCTTCCTCGAGCGTACCCGCGGGGATCTCCCAGATCTCACGCCCGAGCGCGTAGCGGAACTGGTAAAGAAGCGACACCGTGCCGTCCGCATGTAGGGGGACGACCGCGGCCGCACCCGGATGGTGGACGAGGTCGTACACGCCCTCGCGGTCTACCCCTGCTCGGCGCGTCCGCACCGTGTCCCGGAATACGTCGATCACGCGTCCCTCGAATACGTGCTCGCGTCGCGTCCGCTCCCACTCGACTTTCACGAGCGTGCCTCCGCAGCCTTGAGGACAACCGGCTGCCCGGGAGCCAGTCCGAGCCGCGAGGCGGCGGAGTCGTCGCGGCACGCCACCTCCAGCCAGCCGGTAGAGCCCACCACCGCGCACAGGCACCCCACGTCCACGTCGCTGTACGTCCGCACGACCGGCATCGACCTGCCCGCGGCCTCCACCACGGCAGCGCCGCCGGCGTGCGCGACCCACCGTTCAGGGAGGTTCGTGACCGCGTTGCCGAAATGGTCGACGTGGAGGACCTCGCCGCGGTAGCCCCCAGCCCGCTCCTCGACGGGCGTGGGGAAGTCGAAGCAGTGGAGATCGCGGGCCGGCGTTCCGAATATGGAGAGCTCCGGCCGGCCGTTCTGGAGCATGTGCGCGAGATGGCCGGCCACGGGAGCGAAGATGTCCCGACCGTGGAAGGTCGAGCTCGTGGCTCCGGGGTCGCGCCACCAGCGGGTGTCGGTCAGCTCGACGGTGTCGGGCTCGCTGTCGGTGAACGGGGGACAGAAGAGCGTGAAGACACCGCTGTCGGGGCCAACCAGGTACTGGTCCCGCTCGGCGCGCGCCACGATCGCACGGCGCTGCGTCCCGACCCCCGGATCGATCACCACGCAGTGAATGGTGCCCGGCGGCCAGTAGGGGACCGCCTGGTAGAGAGCATACGCTGCGGCGTTCACGTCCTGCGCGGGGATCTCGTGGGTCAGGTCGTGGATCGTCGCGCGCGGCTCGATCGCCGCGATGACGCCCTTCATCGAGCCCACGTATCCGTCGGCGGTGCCGAAGTCCGTCGTCAGCGTGATCGCCGTCATTCGCGCTCCGGACCGAGTCGCCCCCGGGCGTCAGTCCCGGTCGCGGCGGCGGCTGGCTTCGTCAAGGATTCGCTCTTCCTCCGGTGTGAGGCTTTCGAGGCCATGCTCGGAGATCTTGTCCAGGATCCGGTCGATCTCCGATTCCCGAACCCGCGGCGCGCGACTCGCGCCGCCCTGTACGACTTCGAGGTGCCGGCGCCGCCAGCGCGTCATCAGCCGCCCCGTGGGATCGCTCTCGCGCCACCACTTGAGGTATGCGAAGCCGACCACCATGCCGCCGACGTGCGCCAGATGCGCGACGCCGTCGCCGCCGCCCGAGACACCGGTCATGATCTCGATCGCCGCCAGCCCCCCGATAAGGTATTTCGCCTTGATGGGAATCAGGAACCACAGGAAGATATACCGGTTCGGAAAGAGCATCGCGAAGGCGATGAGGATCCCGAACACCGCGCCCGAGGCGCCGATCACCGTGCTGTGGTAGAAGCCCACGAACGACAGCGCGGCCGCGCCCAGGCCGCACAGGACGTAGTACCGCAGGAACTCCGCCGATCCCCAGAGCCGCTCGATCTCGCCGCCGAACATCCACAGCACAAACATGTTGAAGAGCAGGTGGAAGAAACCGCCGTGCACGAACATGTAGGTCAACGGCTGCCACACCCATCCGCGCTCGATCACTGCCGCCGGTGTGAGGCCCAGGAGGCCCACCAATGTGACGCCCAGGGCCGCGCGCAGCAGGATGTCGAGGACGAACACGCCGGCGTTGGCCACCAGCAGCCACTTGATCGTCGGCGGGAACACGCCGGTGGGGTCGTAGCTCACACCGCGCCCGATGGGGCTCACCGGGTCCCCTTTCCGGGCTCGCCGAGGACGAACGACGCCCCCAGCTCGTCGGGCATGTCATGCGGCCAGCGGGCGTACAGAACGCGCTCGAAGCGCGGCCGGTAGATCAGGTCGAACGTCGCTTCCTTGCCGGGGAACATCGCCAGCGCCGCGTCGCGGCACCGCTCGGTGAGCTGGAGCGCCTCGAGGAGGGACATGTCGGGATCCTGATACAGGCGCGCGAGCGTTAGGTCGACCACGATGCGCAGCCTGCGCAGCCGCCGGTTCTCTTCCCGCAGGGCTTCGCTGAGCTCCACGTCGCTCTCCTCCCAATTTCAGGATCGGCTTGGGCCCCGCGCTACGCCGTACGCCATCTGACGCTCAGCGGCCGGCCAGGTACTCCGTCACCACCCTGACGCCGGCGCCGGTCGCGCCGACCGGATGATACGGCTGAGTCTTGGTCGTCCAGGCCGTGCCGGCGATGTCCAGATGGGCCCACGCCACGCCCTTCTTGACGAAGAACTTGAGGAACGCAGCGGCCGTCGACGCGCCGCCCCAGCGACCGCCGGAGTTCTTGATGTCCGCCACCTCGGACTTCATGTCGTCGCCGTACTCGTCGTACAGGGGCAGCGGCCACACGCGGTCGCCGGTCGCGGCCCCAACCTGCTTGAGGCGCTCCACGATCCGCTCGTCCCCGAACGCGCCCGAGGCATGGTGCCCGAGCGCCACCACGCACGCCCCGGTGAGCGTCGCCAGGTCGATGACCTCCTTGGGACTCTGCTCGCACGCGTACGTGAGCGCGTCGGCCAGGATCAGCCGACCCTCCGCGTCGGTGTTGATGATCTCGATCGTCTTTCCGGAGTACGAGGTCAGGATGTCACCGGGACGATAGGATGTGCCGCTTGGCATGTTCTCGGCGGACGGCACGATTCCGACGAGGTTGATCTTGAGCTTCAGGAGCGCCACCGCGCGCATGATGCCCAGCACGGCGACGCCTCCCATCTTGTCGAACTTCATCTCCTCCATGTTGGCCGACGGCTTGATCGAGATGCCCCCGGTGTCGAAGGTGATCGCCTTCCCCACGACGACGCTGGGCGGCGCCGACTTCTTTCCGCCCCGGTAGCGCAGCACGATCAGCCGCGGCTCGTGGGCGGAGCCCTGGCCCACACCCACGATGCCCCCCATGCGCAGCTTGTCGAGTTCCCTGCGCGTCAGGACCTCGATCTCCAGCTTGTGCTCCTCGGCCAGCCGGCGGGCGCGCTCCGCCAGCGCGGCGGGATAGATCTCGTTGGGGGGCCCGTTCCCGAGGTCGCGCGTCCAGTTGACCGCGTCGGCCAGCAGACCGCCCCGGCCGAGGCCGGCGCGGATGGAGGCCAGCTTGCGGCCGTCGGACTCCACGATCGTGATCGCCTGCAGCTCCTCCTTCTCGCGGTCGCGCGGCTCGCCCGGCTCTTCCTCGGGCTGGACCGTCTTCCACCGATCGTAGCGGTAGCCGGCGAGCATCGCGGCTTCGGCGATCGCCTGCGCCAGGTCGCGTGTCGAGACACCCGTCGATTCCAGGTCGCCGCCGCCGTGGAGGATCGTGTGGAAGCGCGTGATCCGGTGACGCAGGAGCCGCTGGGTGACGCTGCCCATCGCCTTGCGCACCGTCTCGAGCGTGCAATCCTGCTTTTTGCCGAGACCGACGACGACCACCCGGCGGGCGGGCAGCCGGCCGTTCGTGTGGACGATCGTGATCTCCCCCGGCTTCCCCGTGATCTCGCCGTCGGCGATCAGTTCCGAGATCTGCCCCTCCAGGGCCGCGTCCACCGCCCCGGTCGCACCGCCGGGTCGCTCGACCCCGTGATACAGGTTCACGACCAGAGCGGCGGTCTCGATCTCGGTCACGTCGGCCTTGATTGCCGAAAACTGCATGCGGGGATCCTCCTGTTGTTCGGTTTCCCGGGTCGGGCTACGACGTCGGCGCGGACCCTCTGTCGATCGAGCGACGGAAGGCGTCCAGCAGATCGATGGGGATCGGGAACAGCGTGGTAGAGTTGTTCTCGGTGGCGATCTCCACCAGGGTCTGCAGATAGCGGAGTTGCAGCGCCTCCGGATGCCGGGCGATGATCGCCGCCGCCTGGGTGATCTTCTCGGCCGCCTGGAACTCGCCCTCCGCCGTGATGATCTTCGCGCGGCGCTCGCGCTCGGCTTCCGCCTGGCGGGCCATCGCGCGCTGCATCTCCTGCGGCAGGTCGACGTGCTTGACCTCGACGCGCGAGACCTTGATGCCCCACGGATCGGTGGCCTCGTCCAGGATTACCTGGATGCGCTCGTTGATCTTGTCGCGCTCGGCGAGGAGCTCGTCGAGCTCGGCCTCGCCGATCACCGACCGCAGCGTCGTCTGCGCGAGCTGGCTGGTGGCGTAGAGGTAATCCTCCACCTCGACGATCGCCCTGTTGGGGTCGAATACCTTCAAGTAGACGACGGCGTTCACTTTGACGGACACGTTGTCGCGCGTGATCACGTCCTGCGGCGGCACGTCGTGCGTGATCACGCGCAGATCGACCTTCTGCATCTTGTCGATGATCGGCACCAGCAGGATGAGGCCCGGCCCCTTGGACGCCACCAGACGTCCGAGGCGGAAGATCACCCCGCGCTCGTATTCCTTGAGGATCCGTACCGAACTGAGCAGCACGAAGACGACGAAGGCGATGACTACGCTCAAGACGCTGATCGACTCCACGGGTTTCCTCCGTTCCTTCCTACGATTGTCCCGCGAGAACGGGATCCGGCGACAGTCCGATCGCCGCCAGCAGCTCGGGCCATTCCTCGAGCGAGTCGAGCAGGACATCCGGGCCCGCGTCGGCGAGCTCCGCCCGGCCCGGCAATCCGCTGGCGACGGCCACCGAGATCGCCCCCACCGCGTGCGCGCAGCGGATATCGGCGGGGGAGTCCCCGATCACGACCGCATCGGCTCCCGTGAAGGGATATGCGGTAAGACGCCGGGCGCGATCGATCGCGATCTGCGGGAGTCGGTCCCGGTCGCGGTCGTCCGAGCCGAACGCGCCCACGCGGAAGCGCCGCCACAGGCCGAAGCGCTCGAGCTTGAGCCGAGCGCCCTGCTCGACGTTGCCGGTCACCAGCCCCAGGAGAACGCGCGGATCGGCCGCCAGGATCTCGACGATCTCGGCGGCGCCGGGATGGAGACGATGCGAGGCGTCCTGGGGCAGCTCCCGCCGCAATCCTTCGAGATAGTCCTCGAACAGATCGGCGATCCGGGCCTCGATGCGGTCGTCCTCGAAGCCCGCCCGGCGCATGATCTCGTAGACGATCTGGGGGTCGGTCTTGCCGCTGAAGTCGGTGCTGGCTTCGTCCCCATTGGTCCCGAAGTGCTCGATCAGCGCGCTGCGGAAGGCGCGCCGGGGCGCTCCTCCGGCTGTCAGCAGCGTCCCGTCGATGTCGAACAGGATCAATCGGCTCGGACTCGGCAATCGTGCCTCGTTGTGGGAATCGGGCGCAAGCTAGCTGCGCCGGAAATCGGATACAACCGCGCTCGCGGTGGAGATGAGATCGATGACGATCGGCCTATCCCTCTTCCGCCTGGTACCAGCGCCCGAACAGGATCGCGATCGCTGTCCATAGCACCGCTCCCCCTCCCATCTTCATCAGGAGGCCGGCCACCTGGTGGTCCTCCCGCGAGGAGATCCAGGGGATCGGCGGAGCGAGCTCGTAGGTAGCGTAGACCGGCAGGTGCGAGAACGTCAGGTAGATGAACACGCCCGTGTTCGCGACCGTGGCCAGGATCAGGTAGGCGACCTTCCGCGGATAGCCGAACCGCGCCCGCGCGGGCACCCTGGCCACCACCGGCCACCAGAAGGCGAACCCCGCCAGGATCCACAGCATGTCGATGAGGAACGAGCCCGCCTGGTGCGACATGAGACCGTCGACCAGGCGCGGCCAGTGGGTGAGCCAGACGAGCGCGTTGAAGACGAGCACCGCGACGATCGGCCGGGTGAGCCGCTCGAGCGGGCCGACCAGCGCCGGCCGGGCGGCCAGCCGGGCCCAAGCCGGGTCCGGAATCGACAGGAGGATCAGGGGCGGCGCGACCAGGGCCACCAGCAGGAACTGGATCATATGGACGCTGGCCAGGTATCCTGCCGCCAGCGCGCCGACCGGCCAGTCGAGCGCGATCCACAGGCTCGCCACTCCGCCGGCGAACGCCCAGCGCCGGGCCGGGGGGGCCCCGCCCGGTCGCCGAGCCAGCCGCACGTACCATATGACGAGTGCGGCGACCAGGATCCACACACCCACGTAGGGCCGCCACGTCCACGCCCACGCCAGGCCCTGCGCCGAGCACCACCACTGCACGGGCTCAGCCTTCGGCGGCGGCCGCGTCCCGCACGGACTCGGGCCACGGCCCGCCGGCGACGAGCTTGGGGAGGTCGTGGGCCCAGTCCGACTGCCGGGTCCCGAACGGGTAGAGGGCGCGCGCCCTGCCGTCGGCGGTGAACGCGATGACCTGAGCCGCGTGGCCGACGGCGTACGCCCCCGGGAGCGGGCCGGGCCGTGAAGGCTGTCGGATGGCCGCCGGCAGGTGGAGCGCGGCCTGGATGGCATCGACCTCCGCTTTCGTTCCGCGCAGCCCGATGAACGAACGGTCGAATCGGTCCAGCCATGCGCGCACGACGTCCGCGGTGTCCCGCTCGGGATCGGTCGTCACGAAGACGACCCGGATGCGCGACCGCTCCGCATAGTCGAGGTCCCTCAGCACCGCCGCGATGTTTGCCATGTGGATCGGGCAGACGTCCGGACAGTGCGTGTAGCCGAAGAACAGGAGCGTGACGAAGCCATCGGTTCGGGTGCGAAAATCGAAGGGGCGGCCTTCGGTGTCGGTCAGCGTGAAGTCCGGCTTCTCCCACGACGGCGTGAGCAGCGTGCCGCGGAGCGAGGGCAGCGCGGGCTCGGCGGACGCCCGTTCGCCCGGACCGGCGCCGCAACCGGCGAGGAGCAGGGCGACGGGGAGCAGCAGGCGGTTCACGTGCTCAAGGTACGGTACCTTCGAGCCCCGCGCCCTTTTCGAACCCATATCCGGAGGATCCAGCATGTCCAGACTCTCTCCCGGCGATCCGGCCCCCGATTTCGATCTCCCCTCGACGGCCGGCGGCAACACCCGGCTGGCGGACCTCGCCGGCAAGAAGGTCGTCCTGTACTTCTATCCCAAGGACATGACCTCGGGCTGCACCGCGGAGTCGTGCGCGTTCCAGGCCTCGCTGCCCGACTTCGAGGCCGAGGACACCGTGGTCCTGGGCATCTCGAAGGACTCGGTCGCGAGCCATCACAAGTTCCGCGAGAAGGAAGGGCTGACCTTCCACCTTCTCTCCGACGAAGCGTCCGACGTCAGCGAGAAGTACGGCGTATGGAAGGAGAAGTCGATGTACGGGCGCACGAACATGGGAATCGAGCGCACCACGTTCGTGATCGACGAGAACGGCCGGGTGGCGAAGGTCTTCCCCAAGGTCAAGGTCGACGGGCACGCGGACGAGGTGCTGGAGGCGGTTCGCGGGGCTTGAGCTCCGCCCCGGGTCTGAGCTCCGCCCCGGGTCCTTCCTCGAGCCGCGGCTACATCCCGGGTGCCAGCGGGTTCGGCTCGAGCCCCGCGTACAGGGAATAGCGCTCGAGCGGCCCGGCGAGCCGGGCCTCGATCGCCACCGCAAACGCCACCGCCGAATCTGCCGGCACCACCTCGAGGCTCGTCCGGGCGGTCCCCAGCCAGCGGTTATCCCCGTCGTACAGGTACGCCTCGACGAGCACCTGCCGCGCCTCCGCGCCGCGGTTCCGGAGTCGCCCGCGCACCTCGGCCCCCTGCCCCGTCCGCTCGAGCCGGTGCTCCAGCACCTGGAAACGGGTCTGGCGCATCGGAAGCGTCACCACCCACGCCCCTATTCCGACGATGAGCAGCGTGCCCACGACCGCCGCGATCCGGCGCGACCTCGGGCTCAGCGAGCGGGCTGGTCGACTCAGGGGATTCCTCCGTCCGGTTTGGCGATCACGCCATCCTTTCGGAAACTACGGGTACCGTCGAGATTCATCATGCCCGTGGGTGATGCCAGGCGAATGGACACCGAAGGAGGAGCGATGGCGAAGTTTCCGATCGTGGTCGTCAAGGAGAAGCGCAGCAGCGTGGGCGCCGAGCAGGTGGAGGGGGGCACTCTGAGCATACGGATCGCCTGGTATGACAGAGCCTCCAGGGAGGTTCAGCACCTCGATCTCGATACCCATCTCAGGGACGTGATCGGGGACACGGCGCTGTTGCAGGGCGTGCCGGCGCGCGCGGTTGACGGAGCCTACCAGATCGAGCTCGGAGACGAGGACATCCCGTCGGAGTACGATCTCACGAAAGCGGACTGACCTCGATCGGCGTCCCTTCGCACCGGTCTTCCATCGAGTGACGGATACACGGGGGGAACTTCAGCTCGGGGGCTGACACAGGATTCGGCAGAAGATGGGCAGGTGCACGCGGTCCACGAGCCGCTCGAAGCGTGCGTCCCCACGCAGCTCCTCGAACCAGGGGTCGCGCGCCAGGATCGCCCGGTACTCCGGCATCTCCACGAGGAACGATCGCAGGAGTCGTATCGCGCTGGTCCGATCCTGCCTGGTCAGCCGGAGGTAGCTCTCGATGTAGTCCAGGAACGGCAGGACCTCCGCCGGTGCCCCGCTGCGGGAATCCGCAACCACCGCCGCGGCGCTGTCCGCGAGGCCGGCGCGCACCAGGATCGCCGCCGTATACATCTTCGCCACGGGCACGTTGTACTCCGGAAAATCAAGCCGCTCCAGCTCGCTCACGAGCGACCACCCAGCGGCGAGATCCGGCTCGACCCCAGGGGATGCGAGGCGGACGATCTCGGTCATCACCAGGCGTTCCCGGCCAGGGTAACGGCGCCTGCCCTCGGCGCACCAGTGCCGAGCCTGCTCCCGATCTTCGAGCTGGATCGAGATCTCGCAAAGCCAGACGAAGTGGTCCTCCTCGAGAAGGAAGACATCCGCCTCGTACGCGTGGCGCGCCGCTTCCCGCGCCTCCGAGAGTTGCCACCTGTCGTTATAGAGGAGATCGGCGAGCGCGATCCATGCTGCGGCATAGGAGGGGTCGCCCGCGACCGCCGTACGGAGGTCGCGCTCCGCGGCAGCCAGGAGCTGCGCGGCGCGGGTCGAGTCCTCCGCGCTACGGGCAAGGGCGTTGTGCAGCCTTCCGCGCAACGTGAACGCCGCGATGTTTCCCGGTTCGCGCTCGAGCGCAAAGGCCACATGATCGAGGCCATTGGAGAGGGCCTCGTCGGTTCCGACGACCAACTTCAGCTCCGCGCGGGCGATCGCCGGCTCCGCCCAGGCGGGATCCAGTTCGCCGGCACGCGCGAGCATCGAATCCGCGGCGCCTCGTATGGCGGTCTCCACACCGCTCTCCTCGCCCTCGATCGCCTGTTGACTCATACGCTCCGCGCGCTGGAGGAGCTCCCACGCTTCGACGCTCTGAGTGCCCCGACGTCGCTTTCGCAGGTCGAATTCGTGCCCTAGCCATTGCCGCAGAGCAGTCGACACGTCGGAAGTGATCTCGTCCTGGAGCGAGAACATCTCGCTCCACGGTCGCACTTCGGTGAAGCTCGCGATCTGTGTCATGTCGGTGGCGTCGAGGAGCTGGACCTGCACCCGCAGGCTGTCGCCGGAACGCGACACGGTGCCGTCGATGATCGTGCCCGCCGCTAGCGCCCGCGCCACGCTATCGATCGGGATGTCGCCGCCCTCGAAGGGCCGCACACCGTACTGCGAGACCACCTTGAGCCCTTCGACCCCGGTAAGCTCGTGGATCAAGGTCTCCGTGAATCCATCGGCGAGATGTCCCAGGTCGCCCGTCTCGCTCTGGTCGCTGAAGTAGAGGACCGCGAGCCGCGACGGGTCGAGCTCCGCGCTCTCGGCGGGATCCGCGGCCAGCCACGAAGTCCAGGTTCCGCGCGTGGCCCACATCGCGGCGCCCAGCGCGAGGATGCCCACCCCCGCGGCCAGCCGCGCGCGTGGAGTGCGAAGCCACGCGCGCGGACCGCCCGAAGACGCGATGCGGAACACTCTCCGGTCCGGCTCGACACGGCCGATCACGGTCACCTCGTAGGTGCCGACCGAACCGACGCCCTGGAGCTCCCGATCCGCGCGCGGGGCGAACGAGAACTCCTTGCGTTGCTTGAGCTGCCGGTAGACGTCCTCGCTGGCCAGGATCCGTCCGGGCGCCGCCGCCTCGCAGAGCCGCGCCGTCGTGTTGACGCCGTCGCCGAACACGTCGCCGTCGTCGGTGATCGCCACGTCCCCCACGTGGACGCCGATTCGCAAGGCCGGGGCTTCCGTGGGCGGGCTGGCGGAATCGCGCACGAACGTCTCCATCAGCCCAGCGGCGGCGCCGATCGCGTTTCCCGTGCTCGGGAATTCCGCGATGACCCCGTCGCCGAGGAACTTGACGATCCGCCCCCCGAATCGGCCGACGGCCTCCCGCGCCGCTGCCTGGAACAGCGGCACGAGGCGGAGCGCTTCGGCCTCGTCGCGAGCGCTGAGACCGCTGAAGTCGACGATGTCGGCGAAGAAGAGAGCGGCGAGGCGGCGATGGACGGTCATGAGCGGGCTCGGCGTCGGCGCGATATCGCCGGACGAGCTTCAACATGTGCCGGGGCCCGACGAGCCACAAGCGGAAAAAAGAACGCTCCCCCCGAGGTCGAGGGGAGCGTCCGGATTCCCAGTGCAGCGGTGTGCGCCCTTCGGGGCGCTGCGTTTCGGTTTATGCGGTGAACGACTCGCCGCAGCCGCAGGTCGATTTGGCGTTCGGGTTCCCGATCTTGAAGCCGGCTCCGTTCAAGCCGTCGACGAAGTCGACGTTGGCGCCCATCAGGTAGGGCGCGCTGAACTTGTCGACGAGGAAATCGACGCCGTCGATCTGCTGGACCGTGTCGCCGTCCTTGCGCTCGTCGAACCCCAGGGCGTACGAGAAGCCGTGACATCCGCCGCCGACCACGCGCACCCGAAGGCCCTTGCCCGCGAGGCGCTCCCGGTCCCTGAGCTCGCGGATCTTCGAGGTCGCCGCAGGCGTTGCCTCGATGATCGTGTCCTGGTCCTTGATATCGGCGACTTCCGCCATGCTTTCCTCCACAGAAACGGTCGAAAAAACCCTTCGGCGGGAAGATTCCCACCTGCGCATAAGGGTACTTCGGTGCGCCGATTCAGTCAACCGATTGCGGGCCGCGCGGTTATCCCCATCCGATCCCCAGCCGTTCCCCAGCGAGGGCCCCGGATCTCCCCGCGTTGTCCCCCGCGTATCCACGATATATAGTGGGCACGGGCCCCGGAAATACAGCATGTCGTGCTTTTTTCTTGACATCGAATCGGGCCTCTGATACACTCGATTTCGCCCCCGAACCGCACGCTGAAAGCACGAGTTTCGTGTTCGCGCCGGCCCCGTCCGCGGGCGTCTCGCCCCCCGTCGTCGCGACCGATCTACAGTCTCCAGGCCGCCAGGCCGCAGCCAAGTCAGGAAGGAACGGGTCCCTCATGTCCGAAAACCCGCGCGACCACTATCTGACGTTCCTCGCCGAGCCTGACGCCGCCGAGATCCTCGAGCGGGCCCGCCGGACGGACGACTACTACCCGGACGCGCTGGCCGCCGACGTCTTGCGCAACAAATACCTGGCCCCGGGCGAGGAGGGGCCACTCGACCTCTGGGAGCGGGTCGCGCGGGCCTTGGCCAGCGTTGAGGAAGACTCCGATTACTGGTACGAGGAGTTCTTCGGCATCCTGTTCGACTTCAAGTTCGTCCCCGGCGGGCGCGTGATGCACGGCTCCGGCCGCGCGGACGCGCGCCGCAAGCCGACGCTGTCGAACTGCTACGTCATTCCGATCACCGAGGACAGCCTGGAGGGCATCTACGGCTGCCTGACCGAGAGCGCGATGGTGTACCGTACCGGCGGCGGGGTGGGCACCGATCTCTCGATCCTGCGGCCCAAGGGCGCGCCCGTGAACGCTACGGTCGCCGGATCGCCCGGATCGACGTCGTTCATGAATCTCCTGTCCGAGTCGACGAACACGGTCAGCCAGGCCGGCCGCCGCGGCGCGCTCATGCTCACCATGCGCGTCGATCACCCGGACATCGAGGACTTCATCACGATCAAGAACGACAAGAGCCGCCGCAAGGTGCAGTACGCGAACATCTCGTGCCTGATCACGCACGAGTTCATGCGCGCCGTCATCGACGACACCGACTTCGACCTGCGCTGGAACGGCACCACGTTCAAGACCGTTCGCGCGCGCGAGCTGTGGCGCAGGATCATCGAGAACGCCCACGCCTCCGCCGAGCCCGGGATCATCTTCTGGGATACGATGCGGGAGTATCACAATGTAGAGTATGCAAACCCGCTCATATCTACTAACCCCTGCGCCGAACAGCCGTTAGCTGCCTATACCGCATGCAATCTTGGCAGCATCAACCTCACGAAGTTCGTCGACAAAGAAAGCGCGTTCGATTACGACGAGCTGGCCGAGGTCGCGCGCACGGCGACGCGGTTCCTCGACGACGTGATCGACTACAACATGGACGCGCACGCCCTCGAGAAGATCAAGGACGCGGTGGCGTCCGACCGCCGGATCGGCCTCGGCATCACCGGCCTCGGCGACGCGCTCGTCAAGATGGGCGTCAAGTACGACACCGACGAGGCGCTGGCGATCGTCGATCGCATGATGGAGACGATCTGCCGCGCGGCCTATCAGACCTCGATCGATCTGGCGCGCGAGAAGGGCTCCTACCCCCTCTTCTCGTGGGACGGCGTGTCGCAGTCGAAGTTCATCCAAGCGCTGCCCGACGACCTGCGCGAGCAGATCAAGCAGTTCGGCATGCGGAACTCGACCGTGCTCACGGTCCCGCCGGTCGGCACGGGCTCGATCGTGGCCCAGAGCTCGAGCGGCATCGAGCCGATCTTCTGCACGAGCTACAGGCGGCGGGTCAAGCAGGACGATGGCGAGTCGTTCACCGAGTACAAGGTCTACCACCCCCTGATCCAGGAGCTCTGGGGCGACGACGAGGAGCTGCCGGAGCACCTGGTGACGGCCCACGACATCGACCCCTACTTCCGCGTCCGGATGCAGGGGGTAATCCAGCGCTGGATCGACTCGTCCATCTCCTCGACGGTGAACCTGCCGAACGACGTCTCGGTCGAGACGGTGGCCGACATCTACGTGACCGCGTACCAGGCGGGACTCAAGGGGATCACGGTGTACCGCGAGGGGAGCCGCGAGGGGATCCTCGTCACCGACAAGAAGGAGGCTCCAAGGGCCGCGGAGATAGCGGCCGGGTCGCCGAGCGCGGCGATCGAAAACGTCGCTGCGGCGAACGGCTCGGCGGCGGCCAGCGGCCCGGCCGACGGGGCCGCGGCGGGAAACGGCTCGGCGGCGAACGGAACCCGACCCCGGCGGCTCAAGCCGCGGCCGCGGCCGGCCATCACCCACGGGGTCACCGAGCGGATCCGAACCGGCGACGGGAGCCTGTTCATCACGATCAACGAGGACGACGCCGGCATGTGCGAGGTGTTCGCCTCGCTGGGCAAGGCCGGCGGCGCCGCGGCGGCACAGTCGGAGGCGATGTGCCGGCTGATATCGCTGGCGCTCCGCTCGGGCCTCGACCCGCGCGCGATCGTCGACCAGCTCAAGGGGATCTCCGGTCCCAACCCGGTATGGGACAACGGCGAGCTGATCCTGTCCGCGCCCGACGCGATCGGCCGCGCCGTCGAGCGCTACCTCGAGCGCCGCGGCGACTTCGAGCCCGGCGCTCCGGGTACAAACGGCCACACGACGGAGGGCGGCGCGGCGACGGCGGACGTCGTCGTTCGCGCGGCCGAGCGAAGCGAGGAGTTCCAGGGTCCTGGCGCCATGCCCGCGCGTCCGATGTCCTCGTGTCCCGACTGCGGCAGCCCGGTGGCGAGCGAGAACGGGTGCTTCATGTGCAAACACTGCGGCTGGTCCAAGTGCTAGGAGGTCGCTGAGAATGACGCTGGATACCGCGTTGTACCGGACGGTCCTGTCGATCGCCGGCGAGCTCGCCTGCGAAGTCTGCGGGAAGCGGTCGCCGAGCGACGAGATCGACGTGCGCCACGTCGTGCCGCTGCATTGCGGGGGGCGCGACGACACGGCGAATCTCGTCGCCCTCTGTGAGCGGCATCGCGATGCGGCGGACGAGAAGTGGTATCGAGTCCCGGGCGTGTACGACGGGCCGCGCAGTCCGGCGGCCCTGATCCGGGAGCTCAAGCAGGACGAGGCGATTCTTCAGCTTTTGGGCGCGATTCTTGCACCAGGAGATCCCCGAGGCTGATTTTCCGCGAACACGGCGGGGCGCGCGGATGGGGCACGTCTCGCCAGAGCGGGGTCGAGCGCACGTCAGTCGATCGGTTCGGCCTCGCTCGAATCACGACGTCCCGGCAACGCCGTCTCCTTTGCGGCGCACCACGGACGTTGCGCAGAGCGCCGCGCGATGCAACCCGCGTGCGCGTACACCGGTTTTTCCATCCCCGAACGCGGAGGACCGACAGGAATCGGACCGTCGTATGAAGGAAGATCTGCAACTCACCCGCTGGAGCCGGATGTCCGTCCGTCTCAACGTTCCGCGCTCGACCGGCGTCTTCCTGGTCGGCGCCGGGACCGGCCGCACACCCGACCGCGTCCTCATGGTGGGGAGCGCGCGCGACCTGAGGGCGCGGCTGCTCGAGCTCCTCGAGGCCGAGGAGATGCAGCGCATCGGCGCCAAGTTCATCCACTGGGTCGCGGACATGACGGTCGAACAGGCGCGGATCGCCGAGCGGCTCTTCGTCCGGCGCTTCAACCCCCCGATCACCGACGCACCCGGAACCCGCTACATGGACATCCTCGCCGGCTGATCCCAGGGGCGCTAGGCTTGCGCGCCATGGACATCACCCTGGCCGTCTGCTGTGACGCGGCGAACGTCAGCCGCGAAGGGAAGCTCAACCTGCTGGGGATCTTCAACTCGATCCACGCGGCGGAGTTTCCCTGTACGCACCCCCATCTCGCCCTCGTGCTTCGCGTCGAGGCGCGGCTGGGGGAGGAGGGCACCTACCCGCTCGAGATCCGGCTGGTGGACGAAGACGGACAGCAGCTCTTCCACATCAACGGGCAGCTCTCGCTGCAGGGCGCCGAGCCGGGGCGGCCCATGACCGCGCAGACGATCATGGACATCAACAACCTCCAGCTGCCCCGGCCGGGGACGTACGCGTTCGAGGTCCATCTCGCCGGGCGACGCGAGCGAACCGTCGACATCCACGCGTTCCAGAGCCCCTGACAGTTGCCCCGGGCCCGAGCCATCTCTAGGCTTAGGGCCCGATGCCCCTTTCCAGGAAGCTGTTCGGCGGCGCAGTGATCGCGACGGCCGCGGTCGCCGCCGCCCGCGTGCGCGCGCGCCGGTCGCAGCCGCCCGAGCTTCCACCACCCGGGCCCGGCCACCCCGGTACGCATGCCTGGCGACACGCCGACCTCTTCTTCACGACTTCGGGCGCGGCTACGCCCGCACTCCTGCTGCACGACCTGTATGCCGGAGCCTCGGGCTCCGAGATGGCGCCGCTGGCGGAGCGGCTGGCGGGCGGGTTCGGGACGACACTTCTCGATCTTCCCGGCTTCGGGCGCTCCGGGCATCCGCGTCTCCGCTTCGGGCCCGACCTGTTCTTCGACGCGATCGTGGAGTTCGTCCGCCACGAGGTCGATGCGCCGACGATTCTGATCGGTAGCGGGCTCTCGGCGGCGTACACCGTCGAGGCCGCCGCCCGCCTGGGCCGGCTCGCCCGCGGGGTCGTCCTGATCGCCCCACCCGAGCCGCGGGCGGCCGCGATCCACGCGCCCGCATGGCGCCCGTTCGCATATCAGCTCCTGCGCTCGCCGCTCGGGGACGCCGTGCGGCTGTGGCGCTCGAGCGCGGCGGGTCGAGGCCGGCTCCTCGAGCGCGCTCTCGCCGTGAGCCCGCCCGACATCGCGGAGCGCGCGGACGACCTGCGGCGGTTCGCGGCTCAGCCGGATTCGCAGTGGGCGCTCTGGTCGCTCTGGGCCGGCGACCTGGCCTGGGATCCGCGTCCCTGCCTGTCCCGGCTCGGCGCCCCCGCACTCGTGATCTGGGGCGCCGCGGCGCGGGGAGACGCCGCCGCCCCGGAGGCCTACGCCGCCGTCCGTCCGGACATGCCGCAACACGTCGTTCCCGGCACCGGTCGCTGGCCGCACCTCGACGCTCCGGACGCGGTGGCGGACCGGATCCTCGAGTGGTGGGCGGTGGAGGGAATCGTGCCCACGGGCGGAGACGAGTGAGGGACCTGGGGCGCGTTCTCTGGCTCGCGGGGGCCATCGCGATCACGCTGCCGAGCCTCGCGTTCAAGTACGGCGGGCTGGAGTCGACACCGCCGAAGGAAGCTCTCGTCTTCGGCCTGGCGGTACTCGGCGCCTCGTTCCTGCTCTCGTGGGCCGCAGAGGTGGCGCAGCTCGAGATGAGCCAGGCGCTGGCGCTCGCGATCCTCGCCCTGATCGCGATCCTGCCCGAGTACGCCGTCGATCTCTACTTCGCCTGGCGCGCCGCCGAGGACCCGATATACGGCCACTACGCCGCGGCCAACATGACGGGCGCCAACCGGCTCCTGGTAGGGCTCGGCTGGCCGGTCATCGTGTGGCTGTTCTGGGCCCGCTGGCGGAAGAAGACGATCCACCTCGGAGAGGGCGACATGGTGGCCGTGCAGTTCCTGGCGGTCGCCACCCTCTACGCGTTCGTCATCGCCGCGGTGGGGCGGTTCTGGTGGCTCGACACCGCCGTGCTGGTGAGCCTGTTCCTCTGGTATCTGGTCCGGACCGGCGCGATGGGGTCGGAGGAGCCGGAGCTGGTGGGCCCCGCACTGCTCATCAGTCGGCTCCGGCGATCCTGGCGGATCGCGGCGAACGTACTGCTGTTCGTCTTCTCGGGAGTTCTGATCTTCCTCGCAGCCGAGCCGTTCGCCGAGTCGCTGATCGAGACGGGGAGCCACTTCGGGATCGACGAGTTCCTGCTGGTGCAATGGATCGCGCCGCTGGCCTCCGAGGCGCCCGAGTTCATCATCGCCGCGATGTGGACGATGCGGCGGCACGCGACGATGGCGATGTCGGCGCTGATCTCCTCGAAGGTCAACCAGTGGACGCTTCTGATCGGAACGATCTCGCTGGTGTACTCGATCTCCGCCGGCCGCGTGGCCGCGCTCGACCTCGACCTCCAGCAGCAGCACGAGATCTTCCTGACCGCGGCTCAGTCACTGTTCGCGGTCGTGATGCTGGCGGACCGCCAGCTAAACTGGTGGCAGGCGGGGCTGCTGTTCCTCCCGTTCGCGGTGCAGCTGATGGTGCCCCACTGGCGCATGGAGGTCGCCTACGCGTACCTGGCTCTCGCTTTCGTTTGGGGTGTCCACTACCGCCACCACATGCTGGCGCTCCTGCCCGGCCGCCCCCGGATGCGGCGGTCGGCCGGCCGCCCCCGCGGCTGACGCCCGCTAGCCGCGGAAGCGGTTGGTGATCGGCATCCGGCGATCCTTGCCGAACGCGCGCGTCGTGATCTTGAGCCCCGGCGGCGCCTGGCGGCGCTTGTACTCGCTCCTGTCGACGGCGTCGACGACCCACCGGACGACTTCCGCTTCGTAGCCCAGCGCGACGATGTCCCGCCGCGCGACGTCCCGCTCGACGTAGGCCTCGAGGATGGGATCCAGGACATCGTATGGCGGGAGGGTGTCGGTGTCCTTCTGGCCCGGCTTGAGCTCCGCGGTCGGCGCCCGATCGATCGTCTCGCGCGGGATCACCTCACGTCCGCTCTGCCGGTTGATCTCCTCGGCGACCTCGTAGACGCGCGTTTTCAGCAGGTCCTTGAGGATCGCGAACCCTCCTACCATGTCGCCGTAGAGCGTCGAGTACCCGACCGACATCTCGCTCTTGTTCCCCGGCGCCAGTACGAGCCAGCCGAACTTGTTGGAGAACGCCATCAGGAGATTTCCGCGGATGCGGGCCTGCAGGTTCTCCTCGGTGGTGTCGGCGGGCAGGTCGTCGAACTCCGGCTCCAGAGCGCCGAGGCAGGCGTCGAGGATCCCGTCGATCGCGATCTCCCGGTACGCGATCCCCAGGTTGGCGCACAGCTCGCGGGCTCCGCGGCGGCTCGTCTCCGACGAGTAGCGCGAGGGCAGATAGAAGCCGTGCACGCGCTCGGGCCCTAGGGCGCGGACCGCGATCGCCGCGGTCACCGCCGAGTCGATTCCCCCCGACACGCCGAGGCATGCCTCGCGGAAGCCGTTCTTCCGGAAGTAGTCGCCCAACCCGAGCGTCAGCGCGCGCAGGATCTCGGCGGTGCGCGAGAGCTGCGGTGCAGGGGTGGAGGCGCGCTCGGGCAGCGGCGGGCGCGGGCCTTCCCGTCGCACGCCGAGGTCGACCCGCTCGACCGCGGGCGCGTCGTGGCCTCCGATCTCGGCCTTGCGGCGGCGGGGGTCGTGGAGCCGCTCCTCGAACACGCGCTGAAGCGGGAGGTCGATCACCAGGAGCTCCTCCTCGAAGGCCGCCCCGCGAGCGAGCAGCGCGCCGTCTTCGTCCACGATGAGCGACTGGCCGTCGAACACGAGCTCGTCCTGGCCTCCGACCAGGTTGCAGTACGCGACTACGATCGCGTTGTCTTCCGCGCGCGTGGCGATCATCCGCTCGCGGTCGTGCCCCTTGCCCGCGTGGTAGGGCGACGCCGACAGGTTGATCGCCAGCCGCGCATCGCCCTCCAGCGCCTGCGCCGACAGCGGCTCGCCCGGATACCAGATGTCCTCGCAGATGTTGACCGCCAGCGTGACGTCCCCCAGCTGGTAGACGGGGATCGACTCGCCGCGGCGGAAGTAGCGGTTCTCGTCGAAGACGCCGTAGTTCGGCAGATACCGCTTCCTGTAGACGTGCCGCACGCGCCCGTGGCGCAGGATCGCGGCCGCGTTGTAGACGTCCGCATCCCGCTCCGGGAAGCCGACCACCACGACCGCCTCGCCGACGTCCCGGGCGAGGGCGTCGATGGCATCGCGCGCGGCGTCCAGGAACGAGGGCCGCAGCAGCAGATCCTCCGGCGGATAGCCGGAGATCGCGAGCTCCGGAAACACCACCAGATCGGGAGCGCTCTCCTCGGCTGCCGCGAGAGCGGAACGGATCCGCTCGAGGTTCCCGCCGACGTCCCCGACCACGAGATCGATCTGGGCCACGGCGAGACGGAAGGGAAGCGGGGGCACCATAGACGGAGGGTCACCATAGGGAGCCTCGCGGCAGCGGGCAAATGGCCCCTTGACGCGCGCGGGAAGTTACTCTAGAATCCAGAGTACTCTGATCGTTACAGGGGAACGCGTGTCCCGGAACGATCCGTCCTTTCTCCAGGAGGTGGCCGTGTTCGTCCGCATACTCGAGGGCGCGCTCGTCGCGAGCGCCCTGTCGATCGTCTCGATCCCGCCGGCGCTCGCGCAGGCGCCGGTCCCCGAGGAGGCGAAAGCGGCCATGGCGCCGCTCGCCTGGCTGGCCGGCAGCTGGTCCGGCGAGGCCACGATCACCGAACGCGCTGGCACGCGCGTCCTCCACCAGGCCGAAGAAGTGCGGGCCGCGCTCGATGGCTCGCTCCTCGTCGTCGAAGGAACGGGCCGGGAGCCCACCGCCGAGGGCGAGCCCGGCGAGGTCGTTTTCCGCGCGTTCGCGGTCCTGTCGGCGGGAGACGAGCCCGGCCGGTATCGGTTCGCCGCATGGCAAGGCGGCCGCTTCGTCGATGCCCGGGCCGAAGTAGCGGAAGACGGGACCTTGACGTGGGGCTTCGATACGCCGGACGGCGGCGAAGTCCGCTACGTGATCCTTCATCCGGAGCCGGATGTCTGGCACGAGACAGGCTCGTTCCGGGCGTCCGGGAGTGACGAGTGGCATTCCTTCATCGAGTTGACGCTCCACCGCCAGCCGACCGAGAACGCGCGATGACCGCCGACGCGCGGCGTGACCTGGGGTACGTGCGGGAGGTGGTCGAGCGCTCGGAGAGGCGCGCCATGCCGCGCGCCATCCTCTGGATCTGGGCGGCGATCTCGATCCCGGGGTTCGCGATCATCGACGTCGCGCCCGAGCGCGCGGGCCTGTACTGGCTGATAGCGGGGATCGCCGGCTTTCTCCTGAGCATGTGGCTGGGCGGGCGCGGGCAGCGGGCCCTGGGACAGGAGTCGGCGGAGACGGGCCGCCGCCACATGCTCCACTGGGCGGGCATGGGAGTGGCGATCTTCCTGCTCAGCTTCGGCGCCGAGGGCTGGGGGTCCACGCCCCAGGCTTCATCGCATGCCATCCTGCTCATGGTGGGACTCAGCTACTGGCTGGCGGGTGTCCATCTGGTTCCCGCTCTCAAGTGGATGGGGGTGGTCGCGGCGGGGATGTACGTCGCGCTCGCGCTGCTCGAGGGATTCGCGTACCCGTGGACCGCCGCGGGAATCGTCATCGCCGCGGGCCTGGTGGTCGCGAGCTTCGCCGGCGGGACGGCCGGTGCCGAAGAGTAAGAAGCGGCCGGTCGCAGAAGTCCGGGAGCCTCTCTCCCGGATCGATCGCCTCCTCGAGCACCGCGTGCGCCTCGCCATCGCGGTGCTCCTCTCGCGCTGGGACCGGCTGTCGTTCTCGCGGCTGCGGGAGCTGACCGGCGAGACCGACGGCAGCCTGGGGGCGCACATGCGGCGCATGGAAGAAGCCGGGTACGTGTCGGTCGACAAGGAGTTCCTCGACCGCAAGCCGGTCACGTGGTACGCGCTCGCGCCCGCCGGCCGTCACGCCCTCGGCGCCCACCTGCGCGCGCTGGAGGACCTTATCGGCAGCGGCCAGGTGTAGGGACGCAACGATGCTCGCGAGGATGCACCCCACTAGGTTGCTCGGCCATGCGCGAGCCGCATCGTCAGTCGTGGACGCTCCCCGGAACGTTCACGCTCGAGTCCGGTCGCTCGGTCGAGCGCCCCGTGACCGCGTACGAGACCTGGGGCACGCCGCGCGGCGACAACGCGGTGCTCCTGACGACCGGGCTGTCCCCCAGCGCCCACGCCGCGCGCCACGATCCCGGCGACGAGCCCGGCTGGTGGGAGGAGATGCTTGGGCCCGGCAAGCCGCTCGACACCAACCGCTGGTTCGTCGTTTGCTGCAACGTGCTCGGTGGCTGCCACGGCACGACCGGACCCTCCTCCACGAACCCCGCGAGCGGCGAGCCGTACGCGCTCGACTTCCCCGTGGTGACGCTGCGGGACATGGTGCGTCTCCAACATGAAGTGCTGACGCATCTGGGCGTCGAGCGCCTGCATGCCGTGATCGGATCGTCCATGGGCGGGATGCTTGCGCTAGAGTACGCCGCGATGTTTCCCGACGGGGCCGGCCGGCTGATCGCGATCAGCGCGTCGGGCATGACGCACCCCTTCGCGATCGCGCTGCGGCACGTGCAGCGCCGCGCGGTGATGCTCGATCCGGCCTGGCGCGGAGGCCGCTACTACGGCTCGGGCCAGCCCGCCGCCGGCCTGTCACTGGCGCGCGAGATCGGAACGATCACGTACCGGTCGGACGTCGAATGGACGAATCGCTTTGCACGCAATTGGCACGACGGCGAGCTGTTCGATCTGGGCGGGCGGTTCGAGATCGAGTCGTACCTGCAGCACCAGGGCGAGAAATACCCTCGCGCGTACGACGCGAACTCCTATCTCTATCTCTCGCGGGCCATGGACCTCCATGACCTCGGCCGCGGGCGAGGGGGACTGGTCGAGGGCGTGCGGATGATCCGCGCGCGGACGCTCCTGATAGGGGTCACGACCGACGTCCTGATCCCGGTATCCGAGATCGACGAGCTTTCCGAGGCGTTCGTTCAAGCCGGCAACCCGGCCGAGCGCCTCGTTCTCGATATCGAGACCGGCCACGATTCCTTCCTCATCCATCCCGACGCCTTCGGACCCCCGATCGCTCGATTCGTCGACCAGGTTTCTGGCGACCGTCGATCGTCCTGAAAGAGCTGGCCATCACCATTCAAAGCAGGTGAGTTGGCCTTCCTCCCACGCGACAGTTGCAGTGCGCGTCTGGTAAGCCTCGACCGCCACGCAGGTAATCCGCGACACGATCTCCTCATTCCGCGCGGCCGCGAACTCGACGGAACCGCCGCCTTCGACCGCCTTCACGACATGTCGAGATTCTCCCGGACCGAGCTCGCAGCAAGGCAAAACGTCGTCCGGAAGCATCACCAGGCTGATAGGCGCGGCATCCAGGTTGGACAACGCAATCTGAACCGTGCGAGGGGGATCTGGGTCCGTTGGTGGACCCAGATCGAGCCTCGTGGAACATGCGATGGCCGCCATCATGGCCAACAGGAACCACTTGCGCACCTGAGCCTCCTTCTGGTCGAGCCACGCGAGATAGCACGTACTCCAGGACCAAGGAAAGATAGCTCGGATTGCAACCCTGAAACCGTTCGCACGCTCTCACCGTATGCCAGGACGAGAAGAGGATCCCATACGGAAAGGAGCTCTGCCATGCGTACCATCGTTTCGGGTTTCTTGGCTGCCACCGCGTACTGGATCGTGATCGCCGCGTTCCTCGCGGTGTCGATGCCGACCCGGGCGCAGGTCGAGGCGTACATCGAAGCCGCCATGACCGCCGCACCGACGCAGTCGACACAGCCCCCGCTCGGCTGAGGACAGCCCCGGCGGGTCCCGTCCCCGGGGACCCGCCGGCGGCGCCTCGGCGCTCTTCCTTCCATCGTCGTACATTCGGGCCGCTACCCGTCGATGGAGGAACGATGCTGTTCGAGCGCTTCGAGGATTCCGGTCTTTCCCAGTTCAGCTATGCCGTAGGGTGCCCCGGCGTGGGCGCGGTCGCGATCGTCGACCCCCGCCGCGACGTCGACGTGTACGAGACGTTCGCCGCCGATCAGCGCGTCGAGATCACCCACGTCCTGGAGACACACATCCACGCGGACTTCGCTAGCGGCGCGCGCGAGCTCGCCGAGCGGACGGGTGCCGCGCTCGGCCTGTCGGCGTACGACGAGGGCGAGAAGTACGCTGTCGCCTTCCCGCATCGGGAGCTCGAGGACGGTTCCACGATCGAGATCGGATCGGTGCGGATTCAGGCGCTCCACACCCCCGGTCACACGCCGGAGCATCTATCGTTCCTCGCGTTCGACACGCACCGCTCTGCGGACGTGCCCGAGATCATGCTCTCGGGCGACTTCCTGTTCGTGGGCTCGCTCGGGCGTCCCGATCTGCTGGGCGAGGAGAGCAAGCGGGAGCTCGCGCGGCGGCTGTTCGCGAGCGTTCGCGAGAAGCTCGCTCCGCTGCCCGACGGGCTCGAGGTGCATCCCGGGCACGGCGCGGGCTCGATGTGCGGGGCCGGGATGAGCGCGCGCCCGCTCTCGACCCTCGGTTTCGAGCGGGTCGCGAACCCGTATCTCGACCCCGGACTGTCCGTGGAGGCGTTCGTCGAGAAGATCCTCGGCTCCGCACCGCCCTTCCCGCCCTATTACCGCCGGATGAAGACGCTCAACTCGGAGGGTCCCCCGATCCTCGACGAGCTACCCGGGCGGGACGCGATCCCGGTCGAAGAGTTCCACGCCCTGGTCGAGGCGGGCAGCGTCGTCGTCGACCTTCGCGACCAGCTCGCCTTCGGCGGCGGGCACGTCCCCGGGGCGCTGGGGATCGGCGTGGAAGGAAGTCTTTCGACCTGGGCGGCGTGGGTGGTCCCGCACGACCAGCCGATCCTCCTCGTCGCCGAGACTCCGTTCGCGGTGGACCCGGCCGTGCGCGCTCTCGTCCGCGTGGGACTGGACAGGATTCGCGGCTGGCTGGAGGGAGGAATGAACGCCTGGCGGCAGGAGGGCCTGCCGATCGCGACGCTGCCGCAGATGTCGATCCCCGAGCTCGCCGCCGCCCTCGAGCGGGGGAACTCGGTGCGCGTCCTCGACGTGCGCGCCGACGGAGAATGGATCGGCGGGCACATCGACGGAGCCGTCCACGTGCACGGCGGGCTCCTGGAGGACCGGCTGGACGAGGTGCCGCGCAACGGACGGCCGCTGGCCGTCATCTGTGGCAGCGGCTATCGCTCGACCGTCGCGGCCAGCGTGCTCAAGCGCGCCGGCTACGAGGACGTGCGCAACGTCCCGGGCGGCATGCGGGCTTGGCGAAGCGCCGGCCTCCCGGTCGTGCGCTAGCGCACCCGCCCCTGCCGGGGAGCGCAACGCGGTTGGACAACGTCAGCCACACGCTGACCGGCTGGGCCCTCTCGCGCGCGGCCGGCTCCCGCCGCCCGCCCGGCACGACGCTCGCCCTCGTACTCGCCAGCAATCTGCCCGACATCGACATCGTTCTCCAGACGCGCTCGGACGCGGCCTACATCCTCTTCCACCGCGGGCTCACGCATTCGCTGGTTGGGCTCGTCCTGCTGCCGGCCACGCTCGCGGCCGGGCTGTGGTGGGCCTACGGGGGGCGGACGCGATTCCCCTGGCTCGCCCTGACCTGCGCGGCCGGCGTCGGGATGCACCTGCTGCACGATCTCGTCACGCCCTGGGGCACGATGCTCCTGTACCCGTTCTCCGCCGAGCGCTTTGCGCTGGACTGGCTGTTCATCGTCGACCTCGTGACGTGGGCGCTGCCGGCCGGCGTCCTCTTCATTTCCCGGCGCCGGCCCTCGCATGCCCGCGCCGCGGTCGCGGCCTGGCTCGTCGCGCTCCTCGTCTACGGCGTCACCGCCGGGGTAATCCACCGGCGGGCCGTCTCGGCGGTCGCCGAGGCCGAGCGCGCAGGCGGTCGCGGGGTCGCGGAGGCCGTCGTGCTGCCGCGCCTCGGTGCGCCGTGGCGATGGAGCGGCTTCGCCGTCGCGCACGCTGGTGCCCCCGAGCCCCGTATCGCGGAGTACCGCGTGCGGGGAATTCCTCCGCGGGCCGTGCCAGCCGGCGATGTCGACCGCGGGTTCGACGACCCGTGGGTGCGAAGATCCCTGGCGACGCAGGAGGGGCAGGCCTACCTCTGGTGGGCCCGCCTGCCCGTGGCCGACGTAGAGCGCGCCGACGGCATGGCAGTCGTGACGCTCCGCGATCTGCGGTTTGGTGGCGCGGTCGTTCCGGCCGCGGAGAGCTGGACGCCGTTCGCGATCCGGTTTCGATTCGAGGAGCGAACGGGCCGGCTGATCGACGTCTCGTGGTAGTGTCCGCCCGCTGACAACGTGGGCGCCTGACCGCTCCTAGACTGGATCCAGAGCCTCGTCGGACGGACGAGGCCGGAATCTCGACCGAAGGAGCATCCTTCATGCGCACGAATGAGAGAATCGGCGGGGACGAGAACCCGACCGGAACGCGGATACCGCATACGCTCTCGGCGAGCACGATCATCGGCGACCCCGTAGTCAACGAGTACGGCGAGGACCTGGGAAAGATCGAGGAGCTGATGATCGACCTGGACGGAGGACGGGTGGCCTACGCGGTGCTGTCGTTCGGCGGCCTGTTCGGGATCGGAGACAAGCTGTTCGCGGTCCCGCTCGAGGCGATGCAGATCGACACGGAGAACCACCGCTTCGTGCTCGACGTCGATCGCGAGCGCCTGGAGCAGGCGCCGGGGTTCGACAAGGACGAGTGGCCCGACTCCGCGGACCTGGACTATCGCCGCGCCGTCTTCGTCTACTACGGGCACGACCCGTACTGGGAGTAGCGTCGCGAGTACCAGGAGCAGCGTCCCGCGCACGCGCATCAGGATAGCGGCGACCGCCGTTGCGGCGGCGGCCGTGCTGTGCGGTTCGCTGGCCGGCGCGTTCGCCGGGATCGAGCCCTTCGCGACGTGGCTCTACCCACTCGCGTGGTATCCCACGCTGGCGCTCCTCGAAGCGGCCGTCGCCTCGCGCGACGGCCGCTTCTTCCTGTTCGGCCGCCCCGGCTTCCTGGCCAGCGCGCTCGCGTGGTCGGTTCCGTTCTGGCTCTTCTTCGAGCTGCTGAACCTGCGGCTCGAGAACTGGTATTACGTCTTCCTGCCGCCCGACCCCGCCGCGCGCGTGCTCGGCATCGCGCTCTCCTTCGCCACCGTCATTCCCGCGATCCTCGTGGCCGAGCGGCTGCTCGACTCGCTCGGGCTGGCGGAGGGCGCGCGGTTGCGCCCGCTCCGGCTCCCCCGCCTCCCTATCCTCCCGGCGCTCGGAGCGCTGATGCTGGCGCTCGCCCTCGGCTGGCCGCGCACGTTCTATCCCCTCGTGTGGGGCGGCGTCTTCCTCGCCGTCGATCCCTGGGTCCTGCGCCACGCGCCCGCGCGCTCGCTCCTGGGTGATCTCGAGCGCGGACGGCCCGGCCGGATCCTCCGGCTCCTGGCCGCCGGGCTCGCGATCGGCATCCTCTGGGAGGCGTTCAACCGGGGTGCGCGCGGGAAGTGGATCTACACGGTGCCGGGACTCGAGGACCTCAAGCTCTTCGAGATGCCGGTCGCGGGGTTCCTCGGCTTCCCGTTCTTCGCGCTGGAGGCGTACGCGGTCTGGCAGGCCCTGGTCGTCGTCGGGCTGGCGGTCCCCAGCGAACAACGCGACGCATGGAAGAAGGAATCGCATGGCGTGCCGAGGGCTGCGGCAGGCGCAACCGCGATCGCAGCGATCGTGTTCTCGGCGCTCACGATCGCCGCCATGCACTCGGAGACGATCGCCAGCGTCGTCCCGACGATTGCGGATCTCGGAGCGCCCTCCACGCCGCTCGAACGGCTGGAAATCGACGACCCGTGGGATCTCGCCGGGGCCGATCCCGCGCATCTCGCGGCCGCTTCGGGGGCCGGCGCGGCCGCGGCTCGCGAATGGGTCGAGCGCGCGCGGCTCGCGACCTTGCGCGGGATCGGCACGGAGGGCGCGACGCGCCTGGAAGAGGCAGGGATCGAGTCGGTCGAGGAGCTGGCGCGGGTCGATCCGGAGCACCTGGCTCGCAGCCTCGAAACTGCCGGCGAGCCGGTTCAGCCCGCGCGCGTCCGCGTATGGGTTCGCGCCGCGCGGGACGCGGCGCACGAGCGATAGATCCGTCGGGCGAGACCGCCGAGCGGCTCGCCCGGGCGTTCGATCAGTCCGCCGACCAGCTCAAGCGGGTGGGTGGAACCGAGGAGGCGCTACCCGCCTGTTGCAGCGCGCTGCAGGAGTACTTGACCTCCGCGGTTCCGTTGCCGACCAAGGTCACGTCGATCTCGGACAGCGAGATGACCGCGCCGGTGATGAAGATGTTCCCGTTGATGCGGTCGATCTTGTCGGCGACGACGAGCCCGTGAAAGCTCCCCCCGTTGATGTTCCCGAGGTTCGCGGGCGCGTACCTGGCATCGCTCGCCTTTGCGGCGTCGTAATAGGCGCTCGACGGGTCGTGCTCGAGCGGGTTGTAGAGCGGGTTGTGCACGATCAGGATCCCGGTGCCGTTGAGCTCGCTTCCGCCGGCCGCCCCCGCGCCGTAGTCACCATCCACATAGACCAGACCGACGATCGAATCCGCGGGCGCGGAGTAGCTCGCCGCGTCCTGGATCAGGGGATCGAGGTCTCCCGGTTTGAGCCCCAGCACGTCCTCCGGGGTGACGAAATCGATGGAATCCACGTCGGTCACGTACGGCGGAGTGCTGGACGCGAAGGTGTCATTGCCGTCCATGTTGACCGAGCCCTGGGCCGTGACCGACTCCATCGAGTCGGCGAGCGTGACCGCCGCCTTGTTTTCGCTGCACGCGCCGGTGTTCGCGGTCGAGGTGGGATCCAGGACCGTCGTCCCGCTGGCGTTGTGATTGCGACCGTCGACCGTGATGTTGCCGCTTAGCGTGATCGAAGAGCTCGCGGTGAGCGCGCCCGGCGCGCCGATCGTCAGCGTGCGCTTTGCGATCCGCAGACGCTGAACGCCTTTGAACGAACCTTTGGTGGCTTTCGATTCCAGGATGTAGACGATCTCGCCGTCACCGGACTCGTTGAAGGTGCCGTCGTCGGCGAGGTACACCGTGTCCGCGACCGTGTCGCCGTCGTAGTCGAACAGGTCGACGTTCTTGGATACCGTGTACCCATACCCGTTGATCGTCGCAGCCACCGGGAAGGCGCCATTGGCTTGGAACACCGCGACGGCATGCTCCAGGCCCGCGGCCGCGGCGGCATCCGCCTGGTTGGCGTCGGCGAAGAGCCGCGTGACCTTCTGGTCTCCCGCCGTCAGCTTCAGCGCCGCGCCTCCGATCAGGCCGAGCACGACCATCACGACCAGGACTGCGATCAGCGCGAATCCGCGGCGATCGCTCCTGGGACGGATCAGGATGTATCGGAACAGGTCGTTCATGGCTCCTCAGTTCGCGTAGATGTTGTTTCGAAGCGCGACCTGGGACTCGATCACGCCGGCCTGCACCCCGTCAGGGGTCGAATAGAAAAGACCCACCCACACCTGCTCGACGACCGTCGGGTCCGCGGTCACCACGCCGTCGCCGTCGTAATAGAGGATCCGCAGCGAGTCGACGTCGTCGGTTACCGCCACGCCCGCGGCGCCGCCCGTCGCGCGCATCAGGCTCGAGCCCTGCACGAAGTACGCGACCCGCTCGTCCCACAGTCCCGTGCTGGAATCGAGCGTGTCGCCGTCGGCGTTCATGTCGGCGGTCCACGCCACGCTGTCTCCGTCCATGGCGCGGATCTCGGCACCGCTCAGAGCCCCCCTGGGGTTGTAGCCGGCGTTCCTCAATTCGCGGGCCAGCATGTCCATCGCGGCGCGCGCGTTCTGTGTCGCGAGCACACCCGAGTTCTGGCGCACCATCGTCTGATGCTGGGCCCTGAGGAATCCGACGAGCGCGATCCCCATGATCCCCACGATCACCATGGCGATCAGCATCTCGACCAGCGTGAACCCGCGTCTGCCCATCGCTACTGCCCCCGGATCGTCTGGTTGGAGATCGTGTGGTTCCCCTGCCGATCGCCCCAGGTGACCGTCAGCGCGACGGTCTTGAGGTTGGCGGCGGGAGAATTCGGGGTCACCGTCCAAGCGCGGCTGTACGTGATGCCCCCGATCGTCGCGGTGTCGTTCCCGCTCGCGATCTCCGAATAGCGCAGCGATTGCATGTCCTCGACCTTCAGCCGGAGCGTCTCGATCGCCCGCGTCCGGTTCGTGACCCCGCGGTTGGACCGCATGAGGGCCGCGGTCAGGGATGCGGAGGCCAGCACGCCGAACGTCAGCATCACGATCGCAACGACGACTTCGATCAGCGTGAAGCCCCGGTTCGAGCGCAGGCGCCGCATCACCACCGCACCAGACCACTGGCCAGGACGTCGATCGACTGCTCGTGGCCATCCACCGAGACGACGATCGTCTTCGGCGCGTCGACCCGGCCGCGCGGGTAGTACAGGATCGTCCCGCTCCCCACGCCCCCCATCGTCACGGTGGCGTCCGAAGTGCCGGAGTCGGCGGTAGCGACCCAGGTGCCGGCGGTTACGGGATCCTCCTGCTCGACCTTCCACACGGCGCCGCTCGCCAGAACGAAGCGGTGCGGAAGCTGGGTCGCGATCGCGCGCGCCCGCGCGTTCGCCATCGCGGCGTGGATCCTCCGCGCCTCGTCGACCGCGGCATAGGGGTCCGAGGTCCCGGCGACGCGCGGGATCGCGACTGCCGCCAGGATCCCGACCAGGACCATGACCATGAGGACCTCGATGAGCGAGATCCCGCGTCGCGACCGCGTCACGGAGGTGGTGAGGGGGAGGATGTCCATCATGTGCTCCTTTGATCGTTTTGACGCAGATATCGGGTGCAAGACGCGTTCCACTGGTCGAGGTCTACGGAACCCGTTGCATGGCAATCACTTGATGCCGCTCAATCCCGCCTTGGCGATCGCGGAACGCTGGACGAAACCGCATTCTGCCGAGCACGCAGACCGACGAGATCCCCGGCCGCGATCCGCCGACTCTGGAGATTCTACCCGCCGGTCCGGACGAGGAGAGTGGGGAAAACGGGTGATTCTGTGGCCGAAACGGGCACGGGGGGTGCGCAAGAGGAACGAGAGCCAGCGAAGAACACGCGCCTGGCTCCCGCATTCGTTAGGCGTTCACCTGTTTCGCGTCGTCGGCCACCGTCCGGTGGTAGTACTTGGCGTCGCCGTATTCCGCGACCCTGCCGCAGCGATGGCAGCGGATCCGCCGGGGTCCGGGAGGGCGCTCGCGCAGCACTTCCTCGGTGCGGCGGATCCCCGTGGCCACCTCGCTGCCGCAGCGCTCGCAGCGCACGAACAGCTCCTCGTCGATGATCGCCATGTGCGGAAGATACTACGCGGACGTCAGTCGGGGCGCTCTTCGAGGCGACGCTCGAGGACCTCGAGAAAGCGCTCGGGATCGTCCACCGACAGGCCGATCGACCGGACGCTCCGGCGGAAGCCGTAGAACCCCGTTGCCTCGAGCGGCGCGTCCAGCTCCACGACCTGCCGCTCGCCGCCCAGGATCACGGCACGCAGATGATCCGGTCCTCGCGCCCCGGCGGAGCCGGCGACCGCGCGCACCGCGCGGATCCCGTCGAGGGGCACGCGCAGCGTCCAGCGCAGGCCGATGCGGACGATGAGCTCGTCGGCGGTGAGGGCGATCGCGCGGCGGCCGAGGGCGCGGAAGTCCCCCAGGAGCCATACGGCGGCGTACGCCGTCAGGATCGTCAGGATCCAGGCGGCCACCGCGCTCCAGTGGCGGACGAACAGGTGGATCGCGATCCCCTCGGCGACGAGCGCGAAGAGGATCGCGATCAGGACGGGGCCGTAGCCGCTCTTCCGGCGGACGCCGAACGACTCGGCGCCCGGAAACGTGCTCCGGCGGCCGCCGCCCGCCAGCGCATACCACAGGACCGCCGCCTCGTAGGCGATGATCTCGGCCGCGCGCGGCGCCTCGACCAGCTCGAGCGCCGCCCGGCGCAGGGACTCGAGCGCGTCGTCCCCCTCGCCGCGGGCGAGGGCGCGCGACATCGCGATGGCGCGTCGCGCGACGATCGTCAGCAGGAGCAGCTCCGCCGGGATCGCCACCCATTCGAGCCACGGGAGGAGGCGGCCGGCCTCCAGCGCCGGGACGAGCCGGGTCGCCGCCACGGAGAGGACGAAGACGGGGACCACCGTGACCCGCGGCCAGCCCGCCCCGCGCACGGCGAGGAACCAGTAGGCGAGCGGAACGGTCACGAGGAGGTCGAGCGTCAGCGCGTCGGCGAGGATCTCGGGGCGGTATCCGGCCTCGATCGCGCGGATGACGCCGAAGCTCGCGGCGATGACGGCCATGCCGAAAAGTGCGAGCGCGGGCAGCGGCCGTGCGATGCGGGCGTGGATTCGGTCCATGGGATCTCCGTGGGCTCGGGCGTGCGAATTTGCTGCGACTATCTTGCACCTGGCTCGACGGACGCGCCACAGGGAGGAGGGGAAGGATGACGACCGGCGACAAGACCCCACCGCGCATGCTCCCGGCCTGGAAGGCGCTCGAGGACCATCACCGTCAGATCGGCCACCTGGATCTGCGCCAGCTCTTTTCCGAGGACCCCGCTCGCGCCGAGCGCATGACGCTCGAGGCCGCGGGTCTCGTCCTCGATTTCTCCAAGAACCGTGTGACCGATGAGACGATCTCGCTACTCTGCGAGCTCGCCGCCCAGGCGGGCGTCCGCGAGCGCGCCGTGGCGATGTTCCGCGGCGAGCCGATCAACGTTACCGAAGACCGCCCGGTCCTTCACGTGGCGCTCCGCGCCCCGCGCGAAGCGTCGATCCACGTCGGCGAGAAGAACGTCGTCCCCGAGGTACACGCCGTCCTCGACCGCATGGCGGCGTTCGCGCGCCGGCTGCGATCCGGCCAGTGGACGGGGCACACCGGGCTCCCGATCCAGGCTGTCGTCAACATCGGGATCGGCGGGTCGGATCTCGGGCCGCGGATGGCCACCCACGCGCTCCGCGCCTACGCGGACCGCGACCTGGTGGTGCGCTTCGTCTCCAACGTCGACGCGACGGCGTTCGCCGAGGCCACCCGCGACCTCGAGCCCGCGAACACGCTCTTCGTCGTGTGCTCGAAGACGTTCACCACCCTGGAGACCCTGACCAACGCGCGCACCGCGCGGGACTGGCTGACCGCGGCCCTCGGCGAGGAGGCGGTCGCGAGTCACTTCGTGGCCGTCTCGACGAACGCCGCCGGCGTCGCCGAGTTCGGCATCGACACCGAGAACATGTTCGGCTTCTGGGACTGGGTCGGCGGCCGCTACTCCCTGGCTTCGGCCATCGGCCTGTCGCTGATGCTCGCCGTCGGCCCCGAGCGGTTCCGCGAGATGCTCGACGGCATGAACGCGATGGACGACCACTTCCACGCTGCGCCGATCGAGCGGAACCTGCCCGCCCTCCTCGGCCTTCTGGGGATCTGGTACGGCAACTTCTTCGGCGCCGCGACCCACGCGGTGCTCCCCTACGACGAGTACCTGGCGCTCTTTCCCTCGTACCTCCAGCAGCTCGACATGGAGAGCGACGGCAAGCGCGTCGACGAGGCCGGCCGGCCGCTCGGAGTCGACAGCGGCCCGATCGTCTGGGGACAGCCCGGCACCGACGGGCAGCACGCCTTCTTCCAGCTACTCCATCAGGGGACGCGGCTCGTCCCGTGCGATTTCATCGGGTTCCTGGAGCCCCTCCATCCGATCGGGCGCCATCACGCGCTCCTGTTCGCGAACCTCGTCGCCCAGACGGAAGCGCTCGCGTTCGGGAAGACCTCCGAGGAGGTCGCCGACGAGGGCGTCGAGCCGGCGCTCGTTCCCCACCGCACGTTTCCGGGGAACAGGCCCTCGAACACGATCCTCGCCGACCGGCTGACTCCGTGGACGTTGGGTGCCCTGATCGCCCTCTACGAGCACAAGGTCTTCGTGCAGGGGACCGTCTGGGGGATCGACTCGTTCGACCAGTGGGGCGTGGAGCTCGGGAAGACGCTCGCCGGGCGGATCGCGCCCGAGCTCGAGACGGACACGGAGCTCCGCCACGACTCCTCGACCAACGCGCTCATCCGGCGCTATCGCGCGTTCACCGCTGGCCGCTGATTCCTACTGCTCGTAGTTCTCGACGACCTCTTCCGGCCGGACGCGTGCCATTGACGGGTCTTCGCCGAACTCCCGCAGGGCCCGCCGTTGCCGCAGCAGATCCCAGCACTGGTCGAGCTCGACCTCCACGTCGGCGAGCTTGCGCCGATCCGCGTCGTCCATATCGCCCTGCTCGTAGAAGCGATGCTCCTCGTCGACCAGGTCCTGGATCCGTTCGAGAACCGTCTTGTCGGTGCGACTGCGATTCATCGTGGCCTCCCTTCGTTCCGCAGACGATCGCACGTCGGCGGACGGAGGTCGGTCAGCGAGCGTACATCCGCCGCGCGGCACAGGGATCAGGGGCCGAACGCGCCGTGGAACGTCGTGGCCAGGCCGATCGCGGCGCCGAGGTCGGGATCGGGCTCGTGGAGCCCGACGATCACCGCCGCGTCGAGGGCGAAGCGTCCCGCCGCGCGGCGGACGCCGAGCCGCGCCTGGCCGCGCTCCTCGGTGCCGATCGGCGTGTCGCCCCGCACGTCTAGCGAGCCCTGGACCTCTGCGCCGGCGACCCAGCCCCCGCCGAGCGGACCCGTGACCGACAGCCCATATCCCCAGACGTCGTTCTGCCGGTCCCCGCGGGTCGGGATCCCGAGCACGCCCGCTCCGAGATTCGCCGCGACGCGCGCCGGGCCGATCGACTTGCCGGCCAGGAGCCAGAGCCAGAAGTCGGTCGTGTCGAGACCGAGACCGCTCTCGTTTCCGGCCGCGGGCAGCCGCGTCGCAACCAGGAAGCTCCAGGCCGGAAACGCGGGCGATTCGTCGGCGATCCGGACCTTCATCCCGACGACGGGATCGATGACGTCGTGGGTACGGTCTCCCGAAACGTCGAGCATGGAGTCGAGCGGCGCGGGCGTGAAGTCGTCGATGGACAGGAGCTCGTAGCCCCCTTCGACGGAGAGCTCCGCCCGTCCCAGGCCGAGCCGCACGGCCGCCGGCAGCTGAACGATCGTGCCCGAGAGCCCCGAAGCGGGATACTCGCGCCCTCCGCCCACCTCGATCCCCAGTCGCGCGGCGACCGCGCCGGGCGTGACGAGCGCCGGGTCCTCGGTGCGAAAGGGCCAGGGCTGGGCGCGCAGCGGCGCGACCGCGGCCACGAGCGCCACGGCGCCGCCGATGGCGACAGCGGCGCGAATCAGTCCGCGGGGGGCGCCGGGAGGCCCGAGGGATCGGTCCGCGGCTCCGGCGTCGTCGCCCCGACCCCGCCGGGCACGGGCTCGGCCGGGTTCCACATGTCGACCGCGATCCGCCATGACCCGTCGGGCTGCCGGCGCCAGATCTCGAGGAACTTGTTCGCCGTCTCCACCGTCTGGCCGGACAGCCTTGGCGTCCCGCGCCACACGTAGCGGCCGCGCCGATAGGCCATGTCTCCTTCGATCTCGATCGCCTGTGTGGTGAACGCGAGCCTGGTGTCGAAGCGCTCGAACTCCTGCCGGAAGAGCTCACGGATCGTCTCGCTTCCCTGGATCACCGGCCCCCCGGGCGGCAGGATCACGGCGTCCGGCGCGTAGATCTCGACCAGCCGCTCGACCTCCGCCCGGTTGGCCGCCTCCTCCCATTCACGCCCCAGGCTGTCGATCTCCGCCCGCGCCCTCTCCTCCGCCCCATCGCCCGCGCCCTCCCCGCACGCGGCGGCGATTGCCGCCAGCGCGGCGAGCCAGATCCCAGCGACTCCGATCCTCACACGTACCTCCCTTTGCAGGCATTCTCGTTTGCGCAGGTGCACCGGTCAGCTCCCTTCGAACAGGCGGAATGCCCGCGTCACGCCGACCGTGATCCCGATCGGGGCGTCGACCTCCGCCAGGCCGATCAGGAGCGCCGCGTCGATGGTGGAGGCGCCCGCCCCGAAGCGGCCACCCAGCCGCACCACGCCCGTATCCTCGGTGCCGGGGTGGACCTGCCCCGACAGGTCGACGTGCCCGTCCACTCCGGCGGCGACGGCGACCCGCGACCCGATCTCGCGCGAGACGGAGAAGCCGTACGTCAGCACGTCGTTCTGGCTGGTGACGGCGGTCGGGACCTCGAGGATCCCCAGTCCCAGGTTGGCGACCCAGCGCAGCCCGGCGGCATCCTTGGCGGCCAGGAGCGCGAGGAAGAAGTCGGTCGTGTCGAGTCCCAGACCGCTCTGGTTGCTCGCCACGGGAAGCCGGGTCGCGATCTTGAGGCCGATCGCGGGCACCCGCTCGCTCTCGTCCCGCACCCTGACCAACGTCGATACGACGGGATCCCGGATGTCGCTCGAGGACTCGCCGTCGTAGTCCAGCTCGGCCGACAGCGGCGCTTCGCTCCGGTCGTGCACGAACAGCACCTCGTAGCCGGTATCCACCCTGAGCTCGACGCGCCGCGCGACGTTCAGCCGGAGGGTCAGCTCCGGCACGCGCAGCACGTTGCCGCGGAGTCCCACGGCGGGGATCTCGCGGTCGTGCGCGAACGCCGCGCCGGTCTCGACGACGAGCCAGCCCGGCTCGGCGAGGAGCGGGTCGACGGTCGCCAGCGGTCGCTGGCCGACGAGGCTCTGCGGCCACGCGTCGGCGGGGGACTGCGCCCGCGCCGCCGGCCCGACGGCGAGGCTCATCAGCGAAATCGCCATGCACGCGACTCTCCCCATCATGTCCTGTATCTTGTGCTCGGGGTATCGGACGCGCCACGGGAGGGAAGGATGAACGCATGAGCCGCGACAGCTTCGAAGTCAAGGATACGCTCCGGATCGGGGGCAGGGAGATCGCCTTCTGGAGCCTCGCCCGGTTCGCCGAGCGGGGGTTCGAGGTGGAGCGGCTGCCGTGGTCGCTGCGCATCCTGCTCGAGAACCTGCTGCGCCACGAAGACGGGGTGGCGGTCGAGCGCGCCGACGTCGAGGCTCTCGCCCACTGGGACCCCGCGGCGGAGCCGGCCCACGAGATCGCGTTCCGGCCGGCCCGCGTCCTGCTCCAGGACTTCACGGGAGTGCCCGCCCTCGTCGACCTCGCGGCGATGCGCGACGCGATGGGGGAGATGGGGGGCGACCCATCGAAGATCAACCCGCTCATCCCCGCCGAGCTCGTCATCGACCACAGCGTGCAGGTCGACGCCTACGGCCGCGAGGCGGCGTTCCTCATCAACGCCGAGCGCGAGTACGAGCGCAACCGCGAACGGTACGCGTTCCTGCGGTGGGGCCAGACCGCGTTCGACGACTTCAAGGTCGTTCCCCCAGACACGGGCATCGTCCATCAGGTCAATCTCGAGTACCTGGCGCGGGTCGTGTTCGGGCTCGACGGTGGCGTCGCCTATCCGGACACGCTGGTAGGGACCGACAGCCACACGACGATGGTCAACGGACTCGGAGTCCTGGGCTGGGGCGTGGGCGGGATCGAGGCCGAGGCCGCCATGCTCGGCCAGCCGATCTCGATGCTGATTCCGAGGGTCGTCGGGTTCCGGCTCCACGGCACGATCCCCGAGGGGGCGACCGCCACCGACCTCGTTCTGCGGGTGACTGAGATGCTCCGCGCCAAGGGCGTGGTGGGGAAGTTCGTCGAATTCTACGGCCCGGGGATCGCGAGTCTCTCGCTCGCCGACCGGGCCACCATCGGGAACATGTCGCCCGAGTACGGCGCGACGTGCGCGATCTTCCCCGTCGACGAGGAGACGCTCGCCTACCTGCGGTTCACCGGCCGCGACGCCGCGCGGGTGGCGCTGGTAGAGGCGTACATGAGGGCGCAGGGGCTGTTCCACACGCCGGACTACCCGGAGCCCGAATACTCGGACACGCTGGCACTGGACCTGGCCACCGTCGAGCCGAGCATCGCGGGTCCCAAGCTCCCGCAGCGCCGGGTCCCGCTGGCCGAAGCCAGGCAGACCTTCGAGCGCGACCTGGTCGAGATGTTCGGCCGGCCGCATGCCGGCCCGGAGCCCAGCGACAAGGCCGTCCACCGATGGGAAGCGGAGGGCGGCGACTTGAACGGCGTAGTCATGACCGCCGCCGCGCCGCCTGACGCCCAGGTCCGACTCGAGTCGGAGACCCCCGATGGTGCGCCGATCGAATTCAGCCTGCGGAACGGCTCGGTCGTCATCGCCGCCATCACGAGCTGCACGAACACCTCGAATCCCTCGGTCATGATCGGCTCCGGGCTGCTGGCGCGAAACGCAGTAGCAAGGGGCCTGTCGACCAAACCCTGGGTCAAGACGAGCCTCGCCCCCGGCTCGATGGTGGTCACCGACTACCTGGAGGAGGCCGGGCTCATGGACGACCTCGAGGCGCTCGGGTTCCACCTGGTCGGCTACGGCTGCACGACCTGCATCGGGAACAGCGGTCCCCTCAATCCCGAGATCTCGCGCGCGATCGAGGAGCACGACCTGGTGGCGTGCTCGGTCCTGTCCGGGAACCGGAACTTCGAGGGCCGCATCAACCCCGACACGCGCGCCAACTACCTCGCGTCGCCGCCTCTGGTCGTGGCGTACGCGCTCGCGGGGCGCATGGACATCGATCTCCATGGCGAGCCGCTGGGCCGGGGGAAGGACGGCGAGGACGTGTACCTGCGGGACATCTGGCCGTCGCTCGAAGAGGTGCGCGACACGATCCGGGCCGCGGTCAAGACCGAGCAGTTCACGTCGAAATACGGGGAGATCTATGACGGCGACGAGCGCTGGCACGGGCTGTCGATCCCCGAAGGCGACCGCTTCGACTGGCCCGCCGACTCGACCTACATCCGCAGGCCGACCTTCCTGACCGGCATCCTGGTCGATCCACCGGCTGTGACCGACATCGAAGGGGCACGGGTCCTCGCCCTGCTCGGGGACTCCGTGACGACGGACCACATCTCGCCGGCCGGCTCGATCAAGAAGGATTCTCCGGCCGGGCAGTACCTGATCGACCACGGCGTCGAGCCGCGCGAGTTCAACTCCTACGGATCGCGCCGGGGAAACCACGAGATCATGGTGCGCGGCACGTTCGCGAACATCCGGCTGCGGAACCTGCTGGCGCCAGGCACCGAAGGCGGCTTCACCCGCCACCTCCCCGCGGGCGAAGCGATGACGATCTACGACGCCGCGGTTCGCTACGCGGAGGAGGCCGTGCCGCTGCTCGTGTTCGCGGGCAAGGAGTATGGATCGGGCTCCTCGCGCGACTGGGCCGCGAAAGGGACGCTCATGCTCGGCGTGCGGGCAGTCGTCGCCGAGAGCTACGAGCGGATCCATCGCTCCAACCTGATCGGGATGGGCGTCCTGCCGCTCCAGTTCGAGTCCGGCGAGAACCGGGAATCCCTCGGCCTCACGGGCGAGGAGACGTATGCCGTGCGAGGGATCGCCGACGGGCTGGGCATCGGATCACGGGTCGAGGTCACGGCCCGCGCGACCGACGGTGTGGAGCGCTCGTTCCGCGCCATCGCGAGAATCGATACGCCGGTCGAGCTCGAGTATTACCGCCACGGCGGGATCCTGCCCTTCGTGCTGCGCCAGATCCGCGGCCAGTAACATCGCGACAGCCGACGCGGCTGTCCCGTACGCCTCTTCCTGTGACTTGACATCGCCGCGCATGCGCGGGAGGATGGGATTGTCCTGTCCCTGCGTCTCGCACGAGGAGGTTCTATGCCCGGCACTCGTCGCCTTCGCCTCGTCCTGGTCGTCGCGTCAGCCGGCGGTCTGCTTTCCGGCCCTCCCGCTCTCCTCCACGCACAGGAGACCGCCACGATCTACGCGGTGCTCCGCGTGTCGGACAGCCAGCTGGCGGACATGCCGGCGATGGTCACGTTCCTGCGCGACGGCGCGGTCGTGTTCCAGGGGGAAACCGTGCTTACGAAGAGTCCGAGCACCGTTTCCGTCGGCGCCCAGAGCCAGCCGTTCGGCCAGTACGACGTCCGTGTCGAGGGCGAAGGGTTCGTCACCGAGATGAAGCGCGGCGTCCAGCTTGCGAGCAGACAGAATCTGACCCTTCAGTTCATCCTCCGTCCCGGAGAAGGCGCCCACGTCGTCGAGTTCGCCGAGGGTGGCCTGGCCCGGGAGGAAGTCGCCCAGCGGCTGGGTGCGCTCGAAGCTGAGGTGGCCCAGCTCCGCGGCGCAACGCCCTGACGGCGGCTCGCCGGAGTACTCTGCATCCTCCAGTCCTGTAACCCATCCGACGGACCCGCTCCGGCGAGTGCCATACACTGGGAAGGGATATCCCTCATTCAGGATATGGAGGAGGCAGTGACATGAATACCAGAAAGGGCGTGATCGGCGGCTTGGGTCTCGGCGCGAGCATGATGTATCTGCTGGATCCCGAGCGCGGCCGCAGGCGGCGCGCGATGCTGCTCGACGGCATGACGGCGCGGGCCATCGATTCGGAACGGTTCCTGAAAAAGTCGGGACGCGACATCGGCAACCGGGCGCGGGGCATGGCCGCGAAGACGAGGAACCGCGTCTTCCCCGCGGGCCCCGTCGAGGACGACGTCCTCGCCGAGCGAGTGCGCTCGAAGATGGGCCGCTACGTCTCGCACCCGGGCGCGATCGAGGTGTCGGCCGCGGCGGGCCACGTGACCCTTCGCGGTCCCATCCTCGCCGACGAAGCCGACGGGCTCATCCGCGCCGTGGAGTCGGTGCGCGGCGTCCGGGAGGTCGAGGACCGGCTCGAGGTACACAGCGAGCCGGGTCCGGTGCCCGCGCTCCAGGGCGCGGGCCGTCGCTCGGGCGCGACGCCGGAGTTCCTGCAGCGGCGCTGGTCGCCCGCCGCCCGCGTGGCGGGGACCGGGGTGGGCGGCACGCTGCTGCTCCTCGGACTCAAGCGCCGCGGCGGCCTCGGCATGGCGGCTACGGCTCTCGGCACGGGGCTCATGGCGCGCAGCATCTCCAATCGCTCGGCCCGGCGGTTGACCGGCCTGGGCGCGGGCCGCAGGGCGGTCGACTACCGCAAGACGATCACGGTCGACGCCCCGGTCGACGAGGTGTACGACACCTGGAGCCGGGTCGAGAACTTCCCCCGCATCATGTCGCACATCCGCGAGGTGCGGGACATCGGAAACGGCCGCACGCGCTGGACCGCCACCGGTCCGGCGGGGGTTCCGGTCTCCTGGGACGCGGTCGTGACGCAGGACGTTCCGGGCGAGGTCCTGGCCTGGCGCAGCGAGCCCGGATCGATGATCGACAACGCGGGAATCATTCGTTTCGAGCCGGTCGGGAACGGGGAGTCCACGAGGGTGGACATCCATCTGTCGTACAATCCGCCGGCCGGGTCGGTGGGTGACGTCGTGGCGAGCCTGCTGGGAGCCGATCCCAAGTCGGCGATGGACGAGGACATGGTCCGCTTCCAGTCCCTCGTCGAGGAGGGACGAACGGGCAACGGGCGCGAGGCGCGTACGCTGGAGGATCTGGCAGAGGACGATCGGCGCATCTAGCATTCCGGGGAGTCTCCCAAATCCGTCGTACCGCTGACTCCCCGGAGGTCGATCCATGGCACGCGCGCTCGGCTCGCTTCTCGTCCTGTCTCTCGCGGCGGCGGTCCCCGGCTTCGCCCAGGACGCCGCCGCCGTCTCCCGCATCGAGATAACGCCAGCGAGCGTGGACGTGGCGATCGGGGACACGGTGCGTCTGTCGGCGGTCGCGTACGACGCCGCGGGAGACCGCGTCCCGGCTCCGATCCAGTGGCTGACCTCCTACGAGGTCGGGCGCATCGACTCGACCGGCGCATTCGTCGGCCTGGCGATCGGTCAGCGGGTGATCATCGCGAACGCCGGTGGCGCGAGCGCTACGGTCCCCGTTTCCGTCCGCCCGCAACCGCCGGCGGAGATCGAGCTCCAGCTGGCCGCTACCTCGGTGCCCGCCACCTCCTGGCTGCCGCTCGAAGCGCACGCTCTCGACCCCGAGGGAAGGCGGGCGTTCACGGCGGATATCCGCTGGTCGTCGAGCGACCCGTCGGTGGCCGAGGTCGTCGGGGGGTATCTCGCGACGCGCAGTCCAGGCACCACCACGCTGACCGCGCGCGCGGGGCAGGTATCGGCCTCCGCGGAGATCGCGGTCACGGCCGCGCCGGCCGGGGCTCTCGCGCTCGCCGCCCCGCATGGCGCGATCCGCGCCGGAGACGTCCATCGCCTGGAGCCCACGATCGGCGGCCGCGCGCTTCCCGCGGGCACCTTCCCGCGCTACGGCGTCGCCGGCCCTGACGCGCGCGTCTTCGCCGACGGCGCCTTCGTGGCGGAGGAGCCCGGCGACTACCTCGTGACCGCCGAGCTCGGCGGCACGACTGCCACCGCCCCGATCCGGGTCGAGCCCCGCGAGCACGACACGGAGTTCGAGCTCGTCGGCCACGGCGGGGTGGCGACCGCGCACACGGCGGACCTGTGGGCCTGGGGTGACGTCGCGTACCTCGGGACGTTCATGGACGACAAGCTCCGCGTCTTCGACATCTCGGATCCCGCGAACCCGGTCCTCACCGATTCGATCCAGGTCGACGCGCGCCGCATCAACGACGTCATGGCGAACCCCGAGGAAGGGTTCGCGGTCATGACCCGCGAGGGGGCCACCAATCGCGTCAACGGCATCGTGATCCTCGACATCACCGACCCGCTCCATCCATCGATCGCGAGCGAGTACACCGAGACCGTTCCGGGCGGCGTGCATACGACGTGGATCGTCGGCGAGCTCATCTACCTGACGCACGACGGCACCGGCGACATGAAGATCATCGACGTCTCCGACCGCGCGCATCCCCGCGAGGTGGGGAGCTGGGGGTTCGACAATCCCAACCGCGTGCTCCACGACATCTTCGTCAAGGACGGGATCGCATACCTCTCGTACTGGGACGACGGTCTCGTGATCCTCGATCTGGGTGGCGCCGGCAAGGGAGGCACGCCGACCGAGCCGGTCTTCGTCTCGCGCATCTACTATCCCGAGGGGAACACGCACACGGCGTGGCGCTGGAAGGACTACGTCTTCGTGGGAGACGAGATCTTCCCCGAGAACTGGGACATGGACCGCCCGATCGCCGCCCGGGGATACATCCACGTCATCGACGTCCGCGACATCGAGAACCCGGTCGAGGTCGCGAAGTACGAGGTCCCCGAGGCCGGCGCGCACAACATCTGGATCGACGACGAGGACGAGACGCTGTACCTCGCCTACTACCAGGCCGGGCTGCGGGCGCTCGACGTCTCCGGCGAGCTGCGCGGCGACCTCTATGCGCAAGGACGCGAGATCGACCGCTACGACACCTCCGCCAGCGAGGGCGTCGCGCTCCCCAACGTGCCGTTCGCGGCGACAGTCATGCTCAAGGACGGCGAGATCTACACGGTCGATCTGAACTCGGGCCTGTGGATCCACCGCATGGTCCCGACCGGCGACCGCCCGATCTCCTAGCAGGGGCTTTTCTAGGGAGGGCGGTCAAAACGTCTCAGATGCTAGGCGCATGAGGAGTGGATTTCCGAGCTCTCCGCTGGGGAGGCAGGATTCGAACCTGCAACCACCGCGTTAACAGCGCGGCGCTCTGCCGGTTGAGCTACTCCCCAGCGGCGACGCACCTCAGCGCGGCAGTCCGCGATCGCATTCCTGCACCTGCCAGCCTCCGGGGCCGCGCGTGAGACGGCACTCGTAGGCGCCGCGGAGCCCGGGCCGCTCCAGGTACTCGGTCCAGACGCGCGCCTGTTCGCTCCCGTCATACTCGGGGAGGTCCACGAACAGGGCGAGCGCCGGCGCCTCGGAGAGCTCATCGACGACCCGGCGGCCGACCACCGCGTCGCGCGCCCATGCGCAGCGCGAGAGCGGCTGGACCGGCGGAAGCGTGCCGCGGAGCGCCTGGATCAGCGCCACCGAGGGCTCCCCCACCACGAGACCCGATCCGACGCCCAGGCAGTAGGCGTTCGCGGACGAACGCAGCGCGCTGTCGTTGTTCTCGATCAGCCACCGAACCGCCGCTGCCTGGGCGGCCACGTCGTCCGAGCTCGCCGCCCTGAGGTCGCCCTCGCCGGCGCTGGCGCAACCCGTGCCGATGACGAGCAGCGCCAGCGCCGCCCACCTTCGATTCCCCATGTCCCCTCCCTCGTTCCCGAAGCGTTGGACGGCCTATGCCGTCCTACACCTCGCGGCGCGGTACGCTCCAGGACCGCGCGCCCGCCCGTCCGGCTTCCGGTGCGGATCGCCGCTACGGATCCCGCCCCAGCTCGCGCTCCCAGGCGCCGAGCGCGACCGCATAGTAGCGGTCGCCGAACAGCACCCACTCGCCGAGCGACGCGGGCGGACGGTAGCCGCGCGCGGCGTCGGCGGCGGGGATCCCCGCCTCGATCGCCCGCCGCGCCGCGGCCTCGACGTCGTCGAGGAGCGCCAGGTAGGAGTCGACCGCCGCCCGGTCCGCCAGCGAGCCGTGGCCGGGAACCCAGCGCTCGGCCGGCTCGGCGAGAAGCCCCCGCACGTTGCGCGAGAGGGCGGAAGGGGTGGCGTCGACGTAGTTCGGGAAGAGGCCGTTCCAGACCAGGTCCCCGCACCACACGATGCGTGGGTCCTCCAGCACCACCGCTAGGTCGCTGCGTGTGTGGCCGGAGCGCGGGACGACCCGCACCTGCCGGCCGCCGAGATCCAGCGTCGTCTCCGCCGAGTCGACGAGCCGCGCCCGCTCGCCGGCCAGCAGCGCGGCGGCCGGCGAGGTCTCGCCGCGGCCGCCAGCCCGCTCCTCGAGCTGGACGCGGGTGGCGGCCGTGGACAGGTAGAGGGGCCGCGCGGCCTCGTAGCCCCGAAGGCCCGTCGAGTGGTCGCCGTGGTAGTGGGTCAGGACGACCCAGTCCGGCGCCCGA
>DATFFS010000353.1:0-5984 GCA_035249945.1 Gemmatimonadota bacterium | reverse complement strand
GACTCACGCCAGTAGCCGTGCAGCGCCTCCGCGGCGAGCGAGAGCCCCTCGTTCACCCAGCGCTCGTCGCCGACGGCCCCGTCGGAGGCGACGTGATCGAAGGCGGGCCGGCGGACCGGCGCGTGCTCAGGCCAGCGGCCGTGCCGCAGGGCCTCGATATCGCGTCGTGCATGGTGTCGGCGAGCCGCGAGGCGCCGCTGCGCTACCTGGGGACCCGCATCGCCCTGTACGTCGATGCCCCGCCGGGCGACCACCAGGCCCGCATCGACTCGATCGGCCGGGCGTTCGACGAGAGCATCTATCCGAAGAACGCCGATCTCTTCGGCGTGGCCTCGGACCTCGATGGCAACGGCGTCGTGTTCGTCATCATGACGCCCGAGCTGCGAAACGTGGATGGCGTGTACTGCGACTCCATCCGCCGGGTGGGAACCGAGGCGTTCTTCCTCGGCTGGGACGAGGATCATCCGCTGGACCGCGCGCTGGCGACCCTCACCCACGAGCATCAGCACCTCATCAACGCCACCCATCACGTGGCGTCCGACGGAGCCGTGGGCGACGAGCGCTGGGTGAACGAGGGTCTCTCGCTCGCCGCCGAGGCGCTGCACGGTTACTGGCGCGAGTCTCTGATCCGCCTGTGGGAGTTCCTGAACGGGCAGAACGGCGGCCAGTCGATGCTGCCGCTGGATTACGTGCCGGCGTTCGACGACCGCTACATGGCGTTCTTCCTCTACCTCGAGGACCGTTTCGGCCCCGGCGCGCTGAAGGCGCTCTCGACGAGCGGCAGGCGCGGGATCGACAACGTGGAGTTCGTGACCGGAATGCCGTTCGAGGAGCTGCTGCGGGACTGGTTCGTCGCGCTGGCGGTCTCGAACCGCGGGATCACCGACGACCCGCGCTATACCTACCGCTCGGTCGATCTCATGGGCATGACACAGGAGATCGCGGAGTGCGGGTGCTCTCCGGTGGAGACGTTCACGGGGATGCGGCTCGAGACGCTGCACCTCACCACGACGTTCGACGTTTCGCGCATGCTGGACGGCTCCGATGCCGACTACTACCGGCTGCTTCCACCGCCGGGGTCCGGCGAGACGACGTACGACGTGTACTTCGACGCGTTCGAGCGCGAGTTCGTGGAGATCGCGGTGGCGAGGGTCCGCTGAGCCTCCTCGCGCCGTTCCTGTCGGAGCGCGGACGCGCTGCCCGGATGCCCGAAGGAATCCGCGTGTGGGGCGAGCGCGCCGCCCGTGCCGGAGCGCTCGACGCGACGATGGGGGTCATCACCGTGCCGGCCTCGCTGCTGGGCGGTGCGAGCGAGGCGTACTCGATCGCCTCGCTGCCCCAGGTGCGGGACGCCTTCGCGGCGTGGTCGCCGGGCGAGGTGTTCCCGTATGCCCCGGTGGCCGGCACGCGCGCCTTCCGCGAGGGCTGGCGGCGCTGGATCGGCATGAAGGCGGCGGGGGAGTTCTCCCGTTCCGGCCCGCTGGAGGAGCGGCTCACGCTTCCCGTGGCGACCGCGGGAGTGAGCGGCGCGCTCGGCGCCGTCGGGCACCTCGTGCTCGACCCCGGCGATCCCGTGCTCGTTCCCGACCGCCGCTGGGACGGCTACGACACGACCTTCGGCACCGTGAGCGGCGCGCGGATCGAGCCGGTCCGGCTGCTGGACGGCGCGGGCTGGGACCTCGACGCCTGGCGGGAGGCGATCTCGGCGACGGCGCGGGATCGCGGGCGGGCCGTCTGCGTGATCAATTTCCCGCACAACCCGACCGGCTACGTCCCCTCGGAGAGCGAGGCCGAGGCGTTCGCGGCGCTGGCGGCGGCGGCCGCCGAGGAGACCGGCGGACGCGTCGTGGTCCTCTGCGACGACGCGTACGAGGGATACGTCTATGCGGACCGCCCGCGCACGTCGCTCTTCTATCGGCTGGTCGACATCCACCCGCGCGTGCTGGCGATCAAGTGCGACGGAATCACGAAAGAGCTCTTGTTCTGGGGCGGCCGGCTGGGCGCGGCCACGACCGCGTTCCCGGGCGACGCCGGGCTCGAAGTCCGTGCGGCGGCGGAGGCCGAATGGGAGAACAAGCTCTCGGCAGTCGTCCGCGGCATGATCTCCTCGGCTTCGACGCCGGTGCAGACCCTGATCGGGCGGCTCCTGGCCGATCCGGAGGCGCTGATCGAGTCCCGCGCGCCGCTTCTCGCGTCACTCGTCGAGCGGCACCGGGCGATGGCGCGGGCTCTCGAGGCCGCGCCGGCGCGGGCGGCGTTCCGGGCCGACCCGTTCCATGGGGGGCTGTTCGCGCTCCTCAATCTGACCGCGGGTGATGCCCCTGAGGCGGCACGAATCCTGCTCTCTGAACCGAAGATCGGGGTCGTTCCGTTCGGGCGGTCGGGTCAGGACCTCAACGCGCTGCGGGTCACGTACGCGACCATCCCGATGGACAGGATCGAGGAATTGGTGTTCGAGGCGGCGAAGGCCGCGCGGTCGAGCGCGTGAAGCGCCGACTTGAACCGCATCGCGCGTCGGCGTAAGTTTCAGCCTGCCCACGAATTCCATTCATTTCGAGCAGCGTCGAGTCGACATGCGGAGGACTCCACTGCACCCGGCCATTCTGGGCATCACTCCATTCCATCGTCCGGATCCGCGACTCGCCCTCGCGATATGCCGCGCGGGCGCGCTCGGCGCGATCGACCTGGGACGGGACGCCTCGGCCGCCGCCGCGGCCCTTGGATCCGTTGCGGAAGCGGGGGTCCCTGGGCTGGGCGTGCGGGTCCATCCGGGATACGAGCCCCGCCCCGAGGACCTTCCGCACTCCATCGAATTCGTCGTCGCCGAAGCGTGCGGGGACCTCGCGCGCTGGGGACGGCGGCGGGTCTTCGCCCGCGCCGTCTCGCTCGCGGAGGCGGAGCGGGCGCTGGCTTCCGGCGCCGCGGCGATCCTGGCCGCCGGCCACGAAGGCGGGGGCCGGGTCGGGGAGGAATCGACGTTCGTCCTGCTCCAGCGCCTGCTGGCGAACATCGACGCCCCGGTTTGGGCCCACGGCGGGATCGGACTCCACACCGCGGCCGCCTGCGCCGTGGGCGGAGCCGCGGGACTCGTGATCGACAGCCAGCTCGCGCTGGTGCGGGAGTCCACGCTTCCCGACGATGTCCGGCGAGCGATCGCCGCGATGGACGGGACCGAGACCACGCTCCTCGCGGGACGGCGCGTGTTCACGCGCCCCGATCTGCCGCTCGTCGACGAGTTGCGGAACGCGGATCCGACCTGCGTCGAGCGCGCCCTCGGTGGCGACGACCTGCGCGGCCGGCTCGTGCCGGCCGGCCAGGACGCCGCCTTCGCCGCCCCGCTGGCCGAACGGCATGCCACCGCGGGAGGCGTCATCCAGGCGCTGAGCCGCGGGATCGCAGCGCACGTCGCCGCAGCCCGCGAGCATCGCCCGCTGGCGCCCGGCGCTCGGCTTGCTGTGGATCACGGTACCGAGTATCCCGTGCTGCAGGGGCCCATGACCCGCGTCAGCGACCGCGCGGCCTTCGCCGAGTCGGTGGCCGCCGCGGGCGGGCTGCCCTTCCTGGCGCTCTCGCTGATGCGCGGCGACGCGCTGCGCGATCTCCTCGACGAGACCGCGGCGCGGCTCGCGGACCGACCCTGGGGTGTCGGCGTGCTCGGGTTCGTGCCGGCCGAGCTTCGCGCCGAGCAGCTGGAGGCGATCGCGTCGCGGCGCCCGCCGTTCGTCCTGATCGCGGGAGGCAGGCCGTCCCAGGCCCGCAGCCTGGAGGAGCGGGGCATCCCCACCTATCTCCATGTTCCCTCGCGCGGGCTGCTGGATCTGTTCCTCAAGGACGGAGCGCGCCGGTTCGTCTTCGAGGGCCGGGAGTGCGGCGGCCACGTGGGTCCGCTCTCGAGCTTCGTGCTCTGGCAGAGCCAGATCGACCGGCTGCTCGCCTTCGACCGGCTGCCGGAAGTGTCGGTCGTCTTCGCGGGTGGGATCCAGGACGCCCGCTCGGCGGCGATGGTGGCTACCATGGCCGCTCCGCTCGCCGCCCGCGGCGCGCGGGTCGGGGTCCTGATGGGCACCGCGTACCTGTTCACGCGCGAAGCGGTGGCGACCGGCGCCATCGTCCCGGCGTACCAGCAGGCGGCCATCGACTGCGCGGGAACGATCCTGCTCGAGACCGCGCCCGGTCATGCGACGCGCTGCGCTGAATCCGCATACACGCGCGGCTTCCGCGCCGAGCGCGTGCGGCTGGAGAGCTCCGGCGCCGAGCCCAAGGAGCTCTGGGCGCGCCTCGAGCACATGAACCTCGGGCGTCTGCGGATGGCGTCGAAGGGCCTGAAGCGCGACGGCGATGCGCTGGTCGCGATGGACGAGGAGGCGCAGAAGTCCGAGGGCATGTACATGATCGGGCAGGTCGCCGCGTTGCGCGACCAGCCGTGCTCGATGGAGGCGCTCCACCGCGAGGTGAGCGAAGGCGCGACGGCCTGGCTGGAGTCGGTCGTGGTCGCCCCGCCGCCGGAGCCGGCCGCGCGCCGGCCCTCGGACATGGCGATCGTCGGCATGGCCTGCGTGTTCCCGGGAGCGTCCGACCTCGACGCCTACTGGTCGAACATCGTGCGTGGAGTCAACGCGATCCGCGAGGTGTCGCCCGAGCGGTGGGACCCGGCCGTGTACTTCGATCCCCAGGGCAAGGCGGGACAGACGACGCCGTCGAAATGGGGCGGGTTCCTCGACCCGGTCCCCTTCGAGCCTACCCGCTACGGGATCCCGCCCAGGTCGCTGCCCTCGATCGACCCCGCGCAGCTACTCTCGCTGGAGGTGGCACGCCGCGCGCTCGATGACGCCGGCTACGGCCGGCGCGAGTTCGATCGCGAGCGGACCGCCGTCGTGTTCGGCACCGAAGGCGGCTCCGATCTCTCGCACGCCTACGGGTTCCGGGCCCTCTATCCGCGCTATGCGGGCGCGATCCCGCCCGAGCTGGACGAGGTCCTGCCGGTGGCCACCGAGGACACCTTCCCGGGCGTGCTCGCGAACGTCATCAGCGGGCGCATCGCCAACCGGCTCGACCTGGGCGGCGAGAACTACACCGTCAACGCCGCGTGCGCGTCGTCGCTGGCCGCGGTCTCGGTGGGCATCCACTGGCTCGAGTCTGGCGCCTGCGACATGGTCCTCGCCGGCGGCGCCGACCTGCACTGCGGGATCGGCGATTTCCTCATGTTCTCGAGCGTCCACGCGCTCTCGCCGGGCGGCCAGTGCCGGACGTTCGACCAGGGCGCGGACGGCATCTCGATCGGCGAGGGCGTGGGAGTGGTCGTGCTCAAGCGCCTCGCCGACGCGGAGCGCGACGGCGACCGCATCTACGCGGTCATCAAGGGCATCGCCGGCTCCAGCGACGGCCGCAGCCTGGGGCTGACCGCGCCGCGGCTCGAAGGCCAGATCCGCGCCCTCGAGCGCGCATGGGACCTGGCCGGGGTACCGCGCGAGTCGGTAGGCCTCATGGAGGCGCACGGAACCGGCACGGTCGTCGGCGACCGCACCGAGCTCCAGTCGATGGAGCGGGTGTTCGGAGAGGTCGGGATGGAGCCGGGCGCCTGCGTGCTCGGGTCGATCAAGTCCTCGATCGGCCACTCGAAGGCCGCGGCGGGGGTCGCATCCATGATCAAGGTCGCGCTGTGCCTGCATCATGGCGTTCGGCCGCCCACGCTCAACCTCCAGCGGCCGAACCCGTACTGGAACGCCGAGACGAGCCCGTTCTCGTTCCGCGACCGGTCCCAGCCCTGGATCGGCGCCCGCCGCGCGCGCCTGGCGGGGATCAGCGCGTTCGGCTTCGGGGGCACGAACTACCACGCCGTCGTCGCCGGCTACGAAGGCGACGAGGCGCCGGTGGCGGGGCTTCCCGAATGGCCCGAGGAGCTGTTCCTGGTGCGCGGCGCCGACCTCGCGCGGGCGCGGGGCCGGGCGGAGCGGCTGCTGGCGCTGGCCGAGGCCGAGTGGCCG
>DATFFS010000352.1:0-21151 GCA_035249945.1 Gemmatimonadota bacterium | reverse complement strand
CAGTGGCCGCGCGGCTCGCTGCCGCCGGGGTGCCGGCCGGCCCGCGGGCCGTCCTGTTCCCGACCACGACCCTCCGCGGCAAGCAGTGGCCGATCGCCCGCTGGCTGGAGCTCGCTTCGCGCCTGACCGCGGCGGGGTCCGGGGCCGTCGTGCTCCAGTTCGCGCCGCACGAAGCCGACCTCGTCGCGCTGGCGCGCCGGAAAGCTACCGGGGCCCACGTTCTCGAGAGCCTCCCCCTCTCCGAGCTGTCGGCGCTCGTGGCGGGGTCCAGCCTCGTCGTCTCCCAGGATTCCCTGGGTATCCACCTGGCCGCGGCGCACGACGTGCCCTGCGTGGCGCTCTTCGGCGCCACCGATCCCGCCCGGTACCACCCCTGGGACGTCGAGCACGTCGTCCTGCGAGCGGAGGGGCTGGCGTGCTCACCCTGCGGGGGCCGCACCTGCCGCTCGCCGTACTACCGGTGGGCGTGCATCGACGGGCTCGACCACCAGGCGGTGCTCGCCACCTCGCAGGCATGGCTCGAGGGCCGGCGCCCCGGCGCGGCAGGCTCCGTCACGAGCGCGTGAGCCGGCCGCTCGCGATCCTCCACTGCGACTTCCGGCTCAGCTGGGCGGGGGGCCAGAATCAGCTCTGGCTCCTCGCGCACGGTCTCCGTGAGCGCGGCCACCGGCAGTGGATCGCGACACGGCCCGGGAGCGAGATGGCGCGCCGCGCGCGCGCGGAGGGGTTCGACGTGGTCGAGCATCCCTATCGGGGCGAGGTCGACCCCCGCGGGTACCTCGCGCTGCGACGGGCAATCGCCGCACGCGGACCCGACGTCGTCCACGCGCACGACTCCCACAGCCTGATGCCCGCCGCCGTCGCGGCGCGGCTCGTGCGCCGCCGGCCCGCCGTCGTCGGGCACCGCCGGGTCGACTTCCCGATCCGGGGGCACGCGCTCTCCCGCTGGAAGTACGCGAAGGGGCCCGATCGCCTCATCGCGATCAGCCGGCGCGTGCGCAACGTGCTCCTCGCCGACGGGGTTCCGGCGGAGCGGATCGCGCTCATCCCATCGGGGATCGCCCTGGCGACGCCGCCCGCGCCGGATGGGCCGGGACTCCGACAGCGGCTGGACACGCCCGAGGGCGCGCCGGTCGTCCTGACGATCGCCACGCTCGCCGACTACAAGGACCATCCGACGCTCGTCGACGCGGCCGCGCGCCTCGCGCCGCGGGAGCCCATGACCCGCTGGGCGGTCTGCGGCGCCGGAGGGCTTCTGGAGGAAATCCGCGCCGGCGTCGAGCGCCGGGGGCTGTCCGACCGGCTGCGCTACCTGGGCTACGTGGCCGGCGCCCGCGGGCTCCTGCCAGAGGCCGACGTCTTCTGCCTGTCGTCGAAGACCGAGGGGCTCGGCACCAGCGTCCTCGACGCGATGGCGGCGGGCGTCCCCGTCGCCGCGACTGCCGGCGGCGGGATTCCCGAGATGATCGAGCACGAGGTCACGGGGCTCCTGGCTCCTGTGGGAGACGCCGCGGCGCTCGCGGCCGCCATCGACCGCCTGATCGACGACCGTCCGCTCGCCCGTCGGCTGGCCGACGCCGCCCGCGAGCACGTCCGCGCCTTCGACGTCAAACGCACGATCGACCGCACCGAGGCGCTCTACCGCGAGCTGGCCGGTCTTCGGGGCTGACCCCGCTGGGGCGGCGGAGTAGCTTTCATGTTCCAGATCCAGGAGTCAGCACGGGTCGAATCGAGAACAGCAACACGAAGGGGGTCGCATGAGGCATCGCGTGCTCGGAATCGCGTTAGGGCTGTGGGTCGCACTGGCCGCCTGCGAGCAGCAGGCCGGGGAGCCGGGGGACGGGGCGGACACCCTCGCGCCGGCCGTCGACACGACGGCCGGGGCCACGCTCTACGAGCGTCTCGGCGGAGAGGAAGCGATCGCCGCTGTCGTCGACACGCTGGTGGCGCTCGCATCGGCGGACGCGGAGCTCAACTTCACGCGCCGGGGGACGGCGAACGAGTGGGAGGCGACGCCCGAGAACGTCGCGCTCTTCAAGGACCGGATGGTCCAGTTCGTCGGTCAGGCGACGGGTGGCCCCCAGGTCTACGAGGGCCAGGACATGGCCACCGCGCACGCCGGGATGCAGATCACGAACGAGGAGTTCGACCGGCTGGCCGGACACCTCGAGGCCGCGCTCGACGCCTACAGCGTCCCGGAGGCCGAGAAGCAGGAGCTGTTCGCGATCGTGGAGACGACGCGCAGCGCGATCGTCGCGCCGGCCGACACGGCGGCCATGTAACGCATTCCCGTCGGAGCGTCATCGCCGGGAGCTTAGAGCTCCCGGCGGCGGCTCCTCCCCGGCGCCTGCGCGGCGGCGACGGAGAGCTAGCCGCTGGAGCGCTCCACCATCTCCGCGTTGTCGCAGCGGAATCCCGCCTTTCTGTGGGTGCTGTCGCAGAAGGGCTTCATGCTCGACAGGCCGCACCGGCAGAGCCACGTCTCGCCGTCCTCGACGTCCAGCTCGGTGCCGTCGCTGAGCACGAGCCGGAAGTCTCCCTTGACGTGGTACGGACCGTGTTCCTGCGGGATGATGATCGTCTCGGTCATCGTCACCTCCGTTGGACTTCCTTCCACTCCGGCGGCGAGGTCATCTCGCGCGCCTCCGATGCACGCCCTGCTCGAGCGATACGGCCACTTCGCCGCCGAACAGGATCGCCAGCGCGGTGAGATACAGCCAGATCAGCAGCACGAGGATCCCGCCCACGACCCCGTACGTGCTCCCGTAGCTTCCCCAGTTCGCCACGTACAGGCGAAACGCCGACGTCACCAGGACCCACAGGAACGTCCCGACCAGCGCGCCGATCGTCACGTAACGGATCGACATCCGCTGACTCCGGTTGGGCAGATGGTAGTAGATGAGCCACGCCAGCGCGGTCAGGGCGAGGTAGGCGAGCGGCCAGCGCGCCACGTTCCACGCGCCTCCCAGGCCGAGCCTATCCAGGACCCCCGCGCCCGCCAGGATCGCGGTGGCTCCGAGCGGAACGAGGACCGAGGCGCACAGCAGCAGCGCCATGGCGATCAGTCGGCGCTTCCACCAGACCCTCCCCTCGCGCACGTCGTACATGCGGTTGAGGCCATCAGCCAGCGACACGAAGATGCTCGATCCCGACCACAGGGTGAGGATCACCCCCAGGGAGAGGACTTGGGGACGCTCCTCCGCCGTGATCTCCCGCACGAACTCCTCCAGGAAGCGGGTAGGCTCGCTCGGCAGAACGCTCGTAATCCAGCCCATGATCCAGTCGAAGGCGGGCTCCCCGCCGAAGAGCCCGGTGAACGCGAACAGGCCGAGGAGGAACGGCCACAGCGAGAGGAAAAAGTAGTAGGCCGCCTTGGCGGCCTCGCCGGTGATGTTATCAGAGCGGGCCTCCTTGACGATCGACCACGTCGTCCTGAGGAGCCTTCCCATCGCGCCACCCCTCCGTTGCCGCACCGCCCCCCAAAGGCGGAGATTCGTCGGACGAGGATCGTACCCGTGGAGACGACCACCAGCCAGAAGAGGCCCGGGCGGCGGATCACGATGTCGTGTCCGTTCTGCGGCCGGCGAAACCGGATCGCCGCCGATCGCGTGGCGGACAGGCCCCGCTGCGGCGATTGCCGCCGGCCGCTCCTCGTCGACCGCCCGGTCAAGGTGGGCGGCGGCGACTTCGACGCCGTGCTCGGGGGGACGGACGTGCCCGTCCTCGTCGACTTCTACGCCGACTGGTGCGGGCCGTGCAAGGCGATGGCGCCGGCGCTGGACGAGCTTGCGGCCGCGCGGGCGGGGGAGCTGCTGGTCGCCAAGCTCGACACGGACCGCGACCCCGCGATCTCCGCGCGCTTCGGAATCCGCGGTATCCCCACCCTCATCGTGTTCCGCGACGCCCGCGAATCCGCACGCGCGACCGGCGCGATCGGCGCCAGGCAGCTCGCCGAACTGATCGACCAGAGCCGCTCGGTCGCAGAATGATCAAAACGAGTCGTTTTCATCATTCTGCCTACCGCGGAACGATCTTGTGTACGCCCCCGCCGGCTGTCAGGATGTACAGCTCGCCCTCGGCGTCCTCGCCGAACGAGGAGATCGAGTGGTCGGCGGGCTCGAGCTCGGGAAATCGTCGCTCGCCCGTCGCCTGCCCGTTCGCGAACCGGAAGCCGCGCACGAAGCCGCTGCAGTAGTCGGAGTAGAGGTAGGTTCCGCGGAGCGCGGAAACGGCGTCGCCGCGATACACGTAGCCCCCCGTCACCGAACAACCGTCGCCGTGGTCGAACTCCGTCGCCGGCAGGGTCAGCCCGTCCCGATCGCATCCTTCCTCCGGCTCGAAGCAGCGCGTCCCCTCCATGACGTTCCAGCCGTAGTTGCGGCCCGCGCCGGCGCCGCTCACCGCGTTGACCTCCTCGACACGGTTCTGTCCGACGTCGGCGATGTAGAGATCGCCGGTGTCGCGGTCGAAGGAGAAGCGCCAGGGGTTCCGGAGGCCGTACGCCCACACCTCGGGCCGGGCGCCGGCCGTGTCGGCGAACGGGTTGTCGTCGGGCACGGCATACGGCTGAGCGCCGTCGACGTCGATCCGAAGCAGCTTGCCGAGGAGCGCGCCCAGATTCTGCCCGTTGCCCTGCGGGTCGCCGCCCGAGCCCCCGTCGCCCATGCCCACGTAGAGCATCCCGTCGGGGCCGAAGAGGACCAGACCGCCGTTGTGGTTGGAGAATGGCTGATCGATCGCCAGGACGACGCGCGCCGAGCCGGCGTCGGCCTGTCCCGGGTCGCCCTGCGAGACGCGGTATTCGACTACCCGCGTATCGCCCGCGGGGTCGGTGAAATTCACGAAGAAGCGTCCATTGGCGGAGTAGTCCGGATGGAAGGCCAGCGAGAGGAGTCCCTGCTCGCCGCCGCCGGAGACCTGGCCGCGGAGATCCAGGAACGGCGTCGGCAGCACCGTCCCGTCCTCGATGATCACGACTCGCCCGCCCTTCTCGACGACGAAGAGCCGGGGATCTCCCGGCGGCGAGGTCAGCCAGACCGGGAAGTCCAGCCCCTCGACGACGGTCTGGAGCCCGAAGCCGTCCGCAGGCGGCTCCCCGCCGTTGTCGGGCGGCGGCTCGATCGCGTTGCCGTTTCCCCCGCAGCCCGCGGCGGCGACCAGGAGGACGAGCGCGAGATGGTGCGCGAACTTCATCGGGCGCACAGTTTATCGCCTCCCATGGCCGGAAGCCGTCATCGAGCGAACGCCCTCCACCTGATGCTCGCGCTGGCCTGCGGGGGACCCGACGGCGCGCCCCCCGCGGCAAGCCCGCAGGGGGATTCGGCCGGGTCGGAGGCCCTGGCGGATCAACCGGCGGAGGGGGCCGGCTCGGCCGCGCGGCGGCTCGTCGCCTGGGCCGGCGACCTCGACCGGGCGGACAGCGACTTCCTGGCGGTGCTCGACGCCGATCCGGAGAGCCCCGGGTACGGCAGCGTGATCGCCACCCTCCCCGTCGACCGGCGCGGCACCCACCCCCACCATACCGAGCACCGCATGCCCCCCGGCGGGACGCTCTTCGCCAACGGGTTCATGGCGGGGACGACGTTCCGCTTCGATCTGTCCGATCCCGGCGACCCGCGGGTCCTGGGCTCCTTCGAGGAGGCGGCGGGGTTCACGTTCCCGCACAGCTACGAGCGGCTTCCCAGCGGGAACGTGCTCGCGACCTTCCAGGGGCGGGGGGCCGACAACGTCGACCCCGGCGGCCTGGTGGAGATCGACGGGGAGGGACGCGTGGTCCGATCCGGGAGCGCCGACGATCCCGACGCGCCGGGCGCGCTGATCCGGCCGTACAGCCTGGCGATCGCACCCCGCCTCGATCGCGTCGTGGTGACGAGCTACGACATGGGCGAGGACATGGGGATGACGGGCGGCCGGCGCGGCCGCACGCACGTCGTCCAGGTGTGGCGGCTCTCGGACCTGACCGTGCTCGCGACGATCGACCTGCCGGCGCTCCCGGGCGGCGGGGGCGACGAGCAGCCCGGCGAGCCGCGGCTCCTCGACGACGGGCGCACGGTGCTCGTCTCGACCTTCACCTGCGGGCTCTACCGGATAACCGGGCTCGCGAGCGGCTACCCGGACGCCGAGCCCGTGCATCGCTTCGGCGGCGGCGGGTGCGCGGTCCCGGTGGCCGTCGGGCGCTTCTGGATCCAGTCCGTGCCCAGCGCGAACGCGATCGTGTCGCTCGACGTGTCGGATCCCACCGCGCCGGTCGAGGTCTCGCGGCTCGAGCTCGGCGGGCGCAGCTTCCCGCACTGGCTCGCCCTCGACGAAGGCTCGGGCCGCATCGTGATCGCCGACCGCGGAGACGGCGAGGAACGGCTCTACGTCGCGCGCATCGACCGCCAGACGGGAGAGCTGTCGCTGGACGAGCGCTTTCGCGATCCCGGCTCGGATCGTCCCGGCGTCTCGTTCGAACGAGCGGACTGGCCGCATGGCGCGACCGGCGCCGCGCGCCCCCACGGCACCGTTTTCGTGGGGGGCGAATGAGCAAGCGCGGAACGGGGCGGTCGACGAGCAAGCGGTCGAATTCGAAGCGCCGGCTCGCTACTCCGGGCCTCACGTTCCATCCCGCCACGCCCGATCGCTGGAGCGACGTGGAGGCGCTCTTCGGCGAGCGCGGGGCATGCGCCGGCTGCTGGTGCATGTACTGGCGGCTGGGCGCCCAGGCATACACGGCGGGCAAGGGGGCCGGCAACCGCGCCGCGCTCCGGCGCATCGTCCGGCGGGGCGATGAGCCCGGGGTCCTCGCCTATGCCGTCGGCGAGCCGATCGGCTGGTGCGCGGTCGCGCCGCGCGAGGAGTATCCGCGGCTCGACCGCTCGCGCGTCCTGGCGCGGCTGGACGAGACACCGGTGTGGTCGATCTCGTGCCTGTTCGTGGCGCGGCCGTGGCGGAAGCAGGGCGTCAGCGGGGCCTTGATCGAGGCGGCCGTCGCGCACGCTCGCTCGCGCGGGGCGAAGATCGTCGAGGGCTATCCGGTGGACCCGGCGGCGCGGCAGGCCGACGCGTTCGTGTGGACGGGGATCGCCTCGGCCTACGAGCGCGCGGGCTTCCGCGAGATGGAGCGGCGTTCCCCCACGCGGCCGATCATGCGCCGAACGTAAGACGCGCTACGGCGCCGTGGCCGGTGCCGCAGTATTCCTCGGGTATGGCCGCCAGGCAAGCCGAGCGGCTGGCGATGGTGCGCGGGCAGATCGAAGCCCGCGGGATCCGCGATCCGGCCGTCCTCCGGGCGATGCGCGAGGTGCCTCGCGAGGCCTTCGTCTCGCCCGATCAAGTCGAGTTCGCCTACCAGGACAGCCCGCTCCCGATCGCCGAGGACCAGACCATCTCTCAGCCCTACATGGTCGCCCTCATGGCGGCCGTGCTCGAGATCGAGCCCGGCGACCGTGTGCTCGAGGTCGGCACGGGATCGGGCTACGCCGCGGCGATCCTTTCGCGGATCGCCGGCGAGGTATATACGGTCGAGCGCCACGGAGCTCTGGCGGAGGGCGCGCGCCGGGTGCTCGAGTCGCTGGGCTACAGCAACGTCCACGTGCTCCACGGCGACGGCACGCGCGGTTGGCCCGAGCACGCGCCCTACGACGGCATCGTCGTCGCCGCCGGAGGCCCGGACGTCCCGCATGCGCTCCGGGACCAGCTCGCGATCGGCGGCCGGCTCGTCATCCCCGTGGGGCCGACGCCCCGCCTGCAGGAGCTCGCCCGCGTGACCCGCGTTTCCCAGAGCGAGTTCGCGCGCGAGGACCTGGGCGGCGTTCGGTTCGTGCCCCTGGTGGGCACCGAAGGGTGGCGGGAGAGCGGAGGCACGCTCCTGCGGTCGGCAGCCGCGCTGTCCGAAGACTCCGCGCGGGCGATCGTGCGCGAAACGGCCGAGCCGTTCGGGGACATCGACGATGCCGAGCTCGGCCCCCTGATCGAGCGCATGGGCGACGCGCGCGTCGTGCTTCTCGGGGAGGCCACCCACGGCACGTCCGAGTTCTACCGCATGCGGGCCCGCATCACCGGCGAGCTGGTCGAGCGCCACGGGTTCAGGATCGTTGCGGTGGAAGCGGACTGGCCCGACGCGGCCACGATCGACGAACGCGTGCGCAGCACCGAGCACCCGCCCTCCCAGCGCGAGGGCTTCGCCCGCTTCCCCACCTGGATGTGGCGGAACCGGGAGGTGGCGGCATTCGTCGAGTGGCTGCGCGAGCGAAACCTCTCGTTGCCCCCCCAGGAGCGTGCGGGGTTCTACGGCCTCGACCTCTACAGCCTCCACTCCTCGATCGACCGGGTGCTCCGTTACCTCGACGACGTCGATCCCGACGCGGCGCGCGTCGCCCGCCAGCGCTATGGCTGCCTCTCTCCGTGGGAGGCCGATCCCGTCGCCTACGGCCGGATGGTGCTGAGCGGCCGTTACCGCGCCTGCGAGCCGGAGGTCACGGCCATGCTCCAGGATCTCCTGTCGCGGCGGCTCGAGTATCTGTCGCGGGACGGCACCCGGTTCCTGGACGCGGTGCAGAACGCCAGGCTGGTGGCCAACGCCGAACAGTACTACCGCGCGATGTACTACGGTGGAACGGAGTCCTGGAACCTGCGGGACACCCACATGTTCAACACGCTGCGGCTACTGCTCGATTACCACGGGGCCGACTCGCGCGCGGTCGTGTGGGCCCACAACTCGCATCTGGGCGTCGCTTCCGCCACCGAGATGGGCGCGCGTGGGGAGCTGAATCTGGGACAGTTGTGTCGGGAGGACTTCGGCGGGCGCTCCTTCCACGTTGGGTTCGGCACGCACACCGGAACGGTGGCCGCCGCCTCCGAGTGGGGAGGCGCGATGGAGATCATGGACGTCCGGCCTTCGCACGAGCGCAGCTACGAGCGGGTATGCCACGACAGTGAAGTCGAGGCCTTCGTCCTGCACCTTCGCGAGCCGCGGCGCGACGCGCTGCGGGAGGAGCTCCTCGAGCCACGGCTCGAGCGGGCGATCGGAGTCGTGTACCGGCCGGTGGCCGAGCTCGCAAGCCACTACTTCCAGGCGGTGCTCCCGCGGCAGTTCGACGAGTGGATCTGGTTCGACGAGACGACCGCCGTCACGCCTCTCGCCCCGACACCCGAGCGAGCTACTTCTTGAGCTTCTTCCCCGCCTTCTCGACCGCCTTGCCAGCCTTCCGTGCGGCCAGGATCGCGCTCTCGGCGATCTCGCTCGCGCGCTGGGTCTTCTTGCCCGCCTGCTCGAGCTTCTCACCGGTCCGGCGCTTGGTCTTGCCGTAGGACTCCTGCGCGCGGCCGACCTTCTCGACCGCTTTCCCCTTCACCTTCTGCACCCGACCCTTCGCGCGGAGCCCTTTCTTCCCCGCGACCTTGCCGGCCGCTTCCTTGAGCTTGCCCGCGGCCTGCTGGGCCTTCCCGGCTGCGCGCTTGGCCTTGCCCCTGATCTCGCTCTTGCTCGGCATGGACTCCTCCCGTGCGGGTTCCCCGACCATCTCGTACCCGGAATATAGAGGAGCGCCGCAGCGGGATCGTATTCGATCGGACAAGCGATGGCGCGTCGGGCGCCCGAAGGGTCGCTACCAGCGGCGCGCGAACCCCAGCCCGAAGAACCAGTCGGCGGCGGCGTCGGTGAGGCCCGCTCCGGCGCGGGCGTCGAGCTGGGCGTCGGGGCCGAAGGCCAGGGTCAATCCGCCGTCGAGGTAGGCCGCGTCGTCGTCCCCCTCCGCCCCGGCAGGAGCCAGGCCGTAGAGCTCGAGGAACGCGCCGACCCGCTCGCCGAGCGAGCGGCCGAGCGCGATGCTTCCCAGCGCCTGGTCGAACCGCTCGCCGTCTTCTTCGGGCCGCCCCCAACCGGCGTTGGCACCAAGCGACCAGAGATCCGACAAGTCCCAGCCGAGCGCCAGCCGCGCTTCCGGCTGCCACCCCTCCTCCCCGATCTCTTCGTCGCCGGTGGGAATCGTGGTTCCGAGGAGGAACGCGACCGCAGGGACGCCCGGCGGCCGCGCGTCGAAGAGCATCGCCTTGAAGCCGATCCCCACGTCGTCCAGGCCATCGGCGTCGTCCACGGCGTCACCGCCGCCGATGTCCGCGCCCTCGCCGTCGACCGAAGTCCAGGTGAGGGGCTCGACCCGAGCCTCGAATCGGTCTCCGATCCCCATGCGGACAAGGATCTCCCCCACCGAGTGGGTGCGGGTATCGCCATCCTCTTCCACTGTCCATCCACCCTCCACCTGCACCCGCCCACCGCCGGGAACGGATGCGCTCTCGGTAAAGTCGGGGCGATCGGTGACGAGGGATTCTGCTTCCTGCGAGGCGGCCACGGCCGGGCCGAGCAGCAAAGCCGTGCCGATAAGGGAGCTGATCCAGAGTTTAGTCATGGCTAAACTCTGATGCTGGTCGACCCGTCTGTCAAGGGGTGCGCGGTCCGACCCAGTCGGCGATGAAGATGTTCGTGTCGCCCTCCTTCGCGCCGTGGCGGTTCGAGCCCCACACGAGCCTGGTGCCGTCGGAGCTGAACATGGGAAAGGCGTCGAACTCGGGATGAAAAGTGATCTGGGTAAGGTCCGAGCCGTCGATGTCGATCAGATAGAGGTCGAAGTTCCGCCCTTCCGGGTCCGCCATGTTGCTCGCGAAGACGATCCGTTCTCCGTCGGGAGTGAAGTAGGGCGCGAAGTTCGCCGCGCCGTTGGACGTCAACTGGCGCTTGCCGCCGCCGTCCGCGTCCATGATCCAGATCTCCATCATGCTCGGCCGCACGAGGTCGTCGGCGAGGAGCGCGCGGTAGTCGTCGATCTCCTCGGGGTCGGTCGGATGATGCGCGCGCCAGACGATCTTCGAGCCGTCGTAGCTGAAGAACGCGCCGCCGTCGTAGCCGACCTGGTCGGTGAGGCGACGCACGTCTCCGCCGTCGGCATCCATCGTGTAGAGGTCCAGATCGCCGTCGCGCACGGAGGTGAACACGATGCGCGTTCCGTCACGGCTGAACGTCGCCTCCGCGTCGTAGCCGATCGTCTCGGTCAGACGCGCGAGGTTCCCGCCGTCCACATCCGCACGGAAGACGTCGTATCCTGGATGGACTGGCCACACGTAGCCACGGCTGTAATCCGGTCGCGGCGGGCAGGTCGAATCAGCGAGATGCGTGGAGCTGTAGATGATCGCGCGGGCGTCGGGATAGACGAAATACGCGCAGGTCGTCACGCCGGTCCCAGTCGATACCATGCGCCGGTCCGAGCCATCGGTGCGCATGGTGAAGATCTGGTCACACCCCAGCACCCCGCTCGTCGACTGAAAGATCAGGCGCTGATCGTCAGGTGAGAAGTACGCCTCGGCGTTCTGTCCCTCGAACGTGAGCTGGCGGATGTTCGAGAGGTACGGCTCCTCGCCGGGCTCGGGCGCGATCTCCGCGACACCGGCGGCGGCGGCTTCCGCCGTATCGGGAGCCCCGGGATCCCCGGTAGCCTGGCCGCCGTCCTCCGTACGTCCGGCACAGCCGCCGGCGAGGCTCAGGGCTACGAGGGCGAGCGCGCATCCGCGTGGCATATTCACGATGACCTCGACCCGAAGGAGAGAATGCGGATATCCCGACGAATGACGACGGCGGCCGCGGCGCTCCTGTTCACCGCCGCGCCGCTGGCTGCACAGCAGGCCGTTCGTTGCGTGCCCAATCTATCGCCTCCGCCCGACGAGCCGCCCGTGACCGCCGCCGAGATCTGCGCGACGATCGCGGTGCTGGCGGACGACTCGCTGGAGGGCCGCCGCGCCGGAACCGCGGGAGCCGATCGGGCGGCGCGCTGGATCGCCGGCCGCTTCGCGGACATCGGCCTCGATCCTCTCGGGCCCGAGGGCGATAGCCCGGCCGACGACGGGCAGTACCTGCTGCCGTTCACGTTCCCCGCTTCGGCGCTGCGCGATCCACACACCGATCCCCACGCCGACCCGCACGACGGTTCGGCCATGGACGACACGCGTTCCTCGGCCAACGTCGCCGGCCTCGTTCGCGGCACCGATCCCGCGCTGGCCGAAGAGGCGATCGTGATCGGCGCGCACTACGATCATCTCGGCTGGGGAGGGATGGGATCGCTCGCGCCAGCGGAGAGTGCGATCCACAACGGCGCCGACGACAATGCGTCGGGCGTGGCGGGCGTTCTCGAGCTGGCGGAGTGGTTCGCGGCGCGCCCGCAGCCGCGGACGCTCGTGTTCGCGGCCTTCGGCGCCGAAGAGCTCGGCAACCTGGGATCGGGCGCCTGGGTCGACGATCCGCCGTGGCCGCTGGAGGCAACGGTCGCGATGATCAACCTCGACATGATCGGGCGCCTGCGCGAGAAGCTGGACGTCCAGGGCACCGGCACGTCCAGCGCCTGGACCCCGCTCCTCGACTCGCTCGCCGCGGACTCCGCGACTCCCGAGCTGGCGCGCGTCCCCGACGGCTTCGGGCCCAGCGACCACGCGTCCTACTATGGCCGGAATATTCCCGTGCTCGCGCTCTTCACCGGAGCGCACGACGAGTACCACCGGCCGGGCGACGATCTCGAGACGATCGACCCGCAGGGCGAGGTGCGCATCCTCGAGCTCGCCGCCCGGATCGTCGAAGCGGTCGCCGACGGCCGCACGATCCCGTACGCCGAGGCTCCCGTCACCCAGCGCCGGGCGATGGCGTTCAGGGTCGGGCTCGGCGTAATCCCCGACTACGGGTACGCCGATGGCGGGCTCCTGCTCGCGAGCGTGCGGCCCGACGGCGCGGCCGCCGCGGCGGGACTGCAGGCGGGTGACGTGATCGTCGCGCTGGCCGGCCGCGAGGTCGCCGACGTGTACGCCTACACCGAGATCCTGGCAGGCCTGGAAGCGGGGGTCCCGATCGACGCCGTCGTCCGTCGGGGCGAGGAGACGTTCACCGTCACCGTCACCCCGACCGAGCGGTAGATCAGGACTTCCGGATCTCGATCTCGCCGTTGATCGTCTCCAGGTCGAGCCGCCCGCCGCCCGAGCCGATCGAGCCGCTCACCTTCTTGGGTCCCCATTCGCCCGCTTCGACCGTCAACGGGAAGTCCGACGAGAAGTCGCCGTTCAAGGTCTGCGCAGAGACCGCCGCCGCCGCTCCCGCCGGGAGCGAGAGATGAATCGAGCCGTTGACGGTCTTGAACTCGAGCGTGCCGCTCCAGCTCGCGGCCCCGGTCGACGCGTGGATCGAGCCGTTGACGGTCTTCGCCTCGACGGTGCCCGTGGACGCCACCTCGATCCCACCATTCACGGTGTTCACGCGGACATTCGACGAGAGCCCGGATACATCGATCCCGCCGTTGACCGTCGACCCGTCGAAAACGACGCCCGACGGAACCGAGATCGTGAAGTCGACCACCACGTCGTTGTCCTCCCAGTCGTCGTGGTCGTCGTCCCCGTGGCCACAGGTGCTGTTCCGCGCCCCGCGCTTCCCCGGGTACACGGCGCAGACCTGGATCCCGTCGGTTCCTTCGATGACCTCGATGTCGACGGCCGTGGGATCGTCGTCGTCGCCTCTCTTCACCGCGACGACCTCGACCGTCCGACCCGACGACGGCCGGGCCTGGACGTCTCCATTCATTCCCCGAACTTCGAGGGTCTTCCCCGCGGCGAGCTCGCCCGACCAGCGGAACGTGTCCTCGCGCTGAGCGACGGCCGGCGCGCAGGCCAGCGTGACGAACGCCGCCGCGACAATGGCTATGCGAACAGGCTGCATGGTTCCTCTCCTCTTGTGGAGTGGGTCAACAAGTGGGCGCCGTCACGGACGCCGGATCGTCATCGTGCCGTTGAACGACTCGAGCTCGATCCGCGCTCCGCCGGAGCCCAGCGTGAATGTGAACTCCTTGCCTTCCTTGGCTTCGTGGAGCGTCACGGGGAAAGCGGTGTGGAGCGTGCCGTTGAACGTCGAGGCGGTGAACGTCGCCCCCGCGTTCGACGGAATCGTGAGGTCGATGCCCCCGTTGTGGGTGCTGAACCGGTACCAGCCGTCGTTGCGGACCGCGCCCTCGTAGCTCACCGAGCCGTTGACCGTCTCGGCGCTGACGCGTCCGGCGTCGATCCCTTGCATGTGGATCCGGCCGTTGACGGCCTCGGCCTGGACGTCCCCGCGGATGTCGGACAGCTCGATGCCCTGGTTGACCGACGTGGCGTTCACGCGGCCGCGCGCGCCCGTCACCTTGATCAGTCCCTGGACAGATTCCAGCGCCAGCACGCCGGCGCCGCCCACGACGGTGATGCTCCCGTGGACGGACTGGATGTCCATCCCGGCCCGCGTGCCGGCCACGTCGACGTCTCCCTGGATGACCTCGACCTCGATCGGCATGTCGGCGGGGACGGTGAGCGTATAGGTGATCGGGCTCGCATGACTTCCGGGGCGATCCGCCTCGATCTGGAGCAGGGAGCCGCCCTGCTGCACCTCCACGGTCGTGCCGACCGGATGGCTGCCCTGTACGCGGACCGCCGACCGGTCCCAGGTGCGGATCGTCACGTCGCCGAAGTGGTTGTCGAGCTGGAGGCGCGTGCCCGGCTGCACGTCGACGGTGCGGTCCATCTGGACGGCCTGCTGGCCCCGGGCCGCGCCGGCTGCCGCCAAGCAGGCGGCCGCCGTCATGAGGATCGTGCGAAGCTGCATCGGTCTCCTTCCTTTCAGGTCAGGTGCTCGCTCGCGCGAGCCGGGCCGCGTCCTGCAGCACGTCGACCTTGCGCTGCATGGTGCTGGCCAGATGGGTATTCAGGTACACGTCGTCGGGGTCTTCTTCGAGGGCCCGGCGGGTCTGCCGGATCGCCTCGTCGATGACGGCCAGGTTCTCGTCGATCGCCTCGCGGAGCTCGGGGTCGATCGCGGCCTCGTCGAGCAGCCGCTCGAGCTCCGCCACCGCCGCCTCGTACTCGTCATGACCCGCCTCGGCGCGGTCATCCACTACGGTAACCACCCCCGGCCGCTCGCGTGTCCCCGTAATCGGCTCTTCCGAGCGGGCTCCCGAAATCGGCTCCTCCGAGCGCGGGCCCGAGGCGATCGGGCCGAGGGCGCCGGGTCCACCGCCGTCCCGGATCGCCATCCATACCGCGCCCGCCGAGAGGAGCGCGATCGCGATCGACGCAGCCGCGAGCTGCGGCAGGGAGAACGAGATCCGTCGCGGGCCGCGGGGCGCGTCGATCGGCACCACGCGCGGGCCTCCGCGGCGCGGCTCGAGCCGGCCGGCGATCGCCGGCCACAAGTCGCCGGCGGGCGGCGAATCTTCGACGGACCCGGCCGCGGCCACCACCACCCGCAGATCTTCCAGCAGGCGGCGGCAGTCCGGGCATTCGGACAGATGAGCGTCGATCCGGGTCCTCTCCCGCGGAGAGAGCTCGTCGTCCACGTATTCGCTCAGCTGCTCGATCGGGTGCGCGTTCATCGTGTCCCTTCAGGCGATCAGTTGTTCGCGCATCAGCATCCGCGCGCGGTGGAGCTGCGACTTCGAAGTGCCGGCCGTGATCCCCAGCATCTCCGCGATCTCGTAGTGCTTATATCCCTCCATGTCGTGCAGGACGAACACCCTGCGCGCTCCTTCGGGAAGATTTCGCAAGGCCGCATCCACATCGATCCTCGCTTCCGATTCGCGCGGTGTCACCGGAGTCGCGTCCACCTGCGCGTCGTCGTCCTCGAACCTGCCGTGATCCCGCTTCCGGACTTGCTGCCGGGCCAGCATCACGTTGATCGCCACCCGATGGATCCAGGTCCCGAAGGCGGCCTCGCCGCGGAAGGTCTCGAGCCGCTCCCAGGCCCGCACGAACACGTCCTGGGTCAGCTCGTCGGCCTCCTCCCAGCCGACCATGCGCCGGGCGAGGCTGTGGACCCTGGGGACATGCTTGCGGTACAGGCGCTCGAACGCCCGCGTGTCGCCTTCGGTCGCGAGCCTCGCGTCCCGGAAATCGCCTTCCGGCGTCGTCATATCGGCTTGCTGCGCCAGCAGGCTGTTCCTCCGAGGACCGGGTTCCGACTTGCACCCGGTTGGATGGGAGGGACGGGGGAAGGGTTGGAACGGCGCCCGGGGCGTGCGCCGGGCGCCGCCCCGGGCAGAGGCCCTAGCGCCGAACGGCCAGCGTGCCTTCCATCTGCCCGTTGCACGAGTCCTCGAGGCGGATCGGGCCTTCGAATCCGGCTCCCCCGGACGCGATGGCGGTGCGCCCCTGCACGACGCCCGCGCAGCCCTCTTCGACCATCTCGTAGGGCATCTGGAAATCCACGGTATCGGCGATGACCGTGCCTTCGACGGTTCCGGCGATCAGGGGATCGGGGATCGCGAAGGTCCCGCTGAGGACCCCGCCCGGAGCGGTGGAGAGGTCCATAGTGGCGCTGTAGGTCGCCCCCTGGACGATGAAGTCGGCCGTATAGCGGCCGGCGAGGTTGTAGGGATAGCCGGGCTCTCCGGGCCGGGGGTTGCCGGCACAGGCGGCGAACAGCGGCAGAACGAGGAGCAGGCCGGAACCGGTCAGTCGCATGGGGGACCTCCTGAGGGGGTGAGCCCGCGGGCCCGGGCCCGGCGGGAATGGCATGCCCGAGGTGCCGTCGTGCGGGATCTACCGTCGAACCTCCATCGTTCCGGTCATCTCGCCGGCGCACTCGTCCACCAGGCGGACCTCGCCGCCGAACTGGAGTCCTCCTGCGGCGATGGCGTTGCGGCCGTACACCACACCCCCGCACTCGTCACGCTGGTATGGCATCTGGAAATCGATCGTGTCCGCCACGATCCGCCCCTCGACCGTCCCCACCACGACCGACGGCTCGGTAACCTCGAAGCTCCCGCTCACCACGCCACCCGGTGCGGTGGCGAGCTCCATGGTGCCGGTGTTCGATTCGCCAGCCACCATCCAGAGCGCCTGATAGGTGCCGCTGAGATTGTAAGGATAGCCGGATTCGCCGGGCTTGGGGTTGCCGGCGCACGCCGCGAGGGAGAGGGCCAGGATTCCGACGGCAGCGATGCTCGATCGCATGGGTTCCTCCAGGTGTGGGGATCAGAGCGGGGAGGGCGCACGTCTCCCCGCGATCCATACGGAGGCCCGGGCGGGAGGGTTTCAGTCATACTCGGGTGCGGGCAGCCCCTCCCGCACCTCGTCCCATGCGATCGAGAGCACGTACCAGCGCATCCCGTCGTGCAGGAGCGTGATCGTGTTCACTCCGCGGGTGAACGGCTCTTCCTCCGGGGCGCGGCGCGACTCGTAGAAGCTCATCGCGTTGGCCACGTTGCCGAACCGCTCGAGCTCGCGGGCCGCCTCGCGCTCGTAGAACGCGTTGTCCACGAAGTACGCCCCGCCCCATTCGACGTACTGCTCGGGAGAGATCACGCGGACCGGCAGTGTCCCGTCCTGACGCGGCACCATCGGCGACAGCGTGGCGTTCGGCGCGAACAGCGACCGGAACCGATCCCAGTCGCGCTCCCCGGCGGGCCCGGATATCACGTCGTAGAGCGCGGCGATGATGGCGTCGATCGACTCCACGTCGGCGGGATCCGCCACCGGCCGGGCGACCTCCGCGGCCGGCTCCTCCTGAGCGAGCGCGGGCCGAGCGACCCCGACGACCCCGGCGAGCGACAGGCAAAGAGCTACGAGCGCACACGTGCGATGCATCGAGACCTCCAGGGAATGGGAAATGTCTTATGGAAGCTGCGCGCCCACGCCGGGGGCGTCAACGGCCACCCAAGGCGCCTGGGAAACCTGCGCGGCGGCGCGAGCTCGAAAGCGCCCCGCCCACCCCAAGTGCTAGGGGCAGGCAGGGGGACAGCGCTAGGAGGATGGAGGGGTCACGACGAGCAAAGCCAGCCTCAGCCACTATGGCGGAGGTCGATCAAAACGGGTCAGATGCAAGGCGCGCGACGAGTGGCTTCCGAGGCGTAGCACAAGCTACGCCGCAGGAAGGCACGAGGAGCGCAACGCAGCAGATGGCCCGTTTTCATCGACCGACCTCATCGACCGACCTACATCGGGAGCCAGTAGGTGAATTTGATCGCCAACACGTTCTCCCCGTCCGCCGTCAGCGAATCGTACAGATTCCCCGGGCGCACGAACCGGCCCTCGTCGTCGGACGCCGATCGGTTCTGCTGCCACACGAGGAAGAACGTGCTCCCGGGCCGCCACTCCCAGCGCAACACCATGTTGGAGCGGAACGACAGCACGTCGAAGTCCGGGTTTCGCAGCTCGATCTCCGCCTCGCCATCGGTGAACGTGAAGTTTCCGGTCTCCTCGTCGCGGCTCAGGCTCGTTCCTTCGGCCTCGCCGTAGATCCGAAGATCGTTGGTGCGCGGGGCCGCCAGCTCGCCGATGGACGAATAGCTGCCGGATGCGGCGAACGGCTCGGCATAGAGCTCGAGGCTGGTCTCGGGGGTGAACGAGAAGTTCGCGCGCACCGGAAGCGCGATCTCCGTCTGGTCGATCAGTCCGAAGATATAGCGCCGGCCAAACGTGGTCTCGAGACCGCCTTCCCGCGCGGTGAGGAACTGTCGCGGCTCGTGGTTCCGCACGTAGCGCGGAAGGAAGGACAGCGTCAATCGATCGGACGGCTGCGTCGTGAACTCGGGATCGATCCTCCACTCCCACCCGCCGAGGTTGTCCTGCCAGGTCATCGAGCGCAGGCCATAGCGGGTCGACCGCGTGCCGTTGCTGAAGATCCCGCCGGCGACCCACCACCCGCCGGGCAGCTCCATGTACGGCCCTCCGCGCGTGGCGTTGTCGGACTGGGTCGGCGTATCCCAGCCGTGTTCCAAGAAGCCGTGCCAGAAGTTCGCGAGCGTGTAGTTCGTGAACACGCCGACGTTCTGGAATCGGTGGACACCGTCGAAGTTCCAGTTCGCGTTCTGAAATGCGCCCACGTTCCAGTTGCGGAAATACTTCCCGGGCTCCCGTTCGTTGTACTCGACGTGGGTCCAGCCGGCGACGTCGTCGGCTCGATTTAGCTGGCCCACGTCGTTGATGTCGAACCCCGGCGAATCGAACCACAGGCCGCCGTTCCAGACCCAAGTGCCGCTGCGCTTGCCGCCGCGCACGGCCGCCGACCAGCCGGACAGCGAGGTGCGCGAGGGATCGAACTCGACGTGCGGAGCATCGGGGCGCTGGAAGAAGTGGGCGCTGCGCTGCTGGAGACGCCCGATCGCGAGCGAATCTCCGCCGACCCAGCTGAACCCGGTGTGGCCGAGGAGCTCGTACTCGCCACCGTTCCAGCGCTTGTTCCAGTCGAGCCCGCCCGTGACCGCGTTCTCGTTGAGGATGCCCGAGAGCGGATCGTCGGAATCGACGTCCCGCTTCATGCCGGTCAGCACGAGTCCGATCGTCGAGGCGTGCTCGCCGAACTGTTGCTGCAGCCGGAGGACACCGTAGGAGGTCCGCGGCTCCACCCGCACGGCCTCGGTGGATCGCGTGCTCAGATCGAAGGCGCGCGCCTCTTCCTCGTCGGTGATCGCCGCCAGCGCGCCGATGCTGAGCCCCGACTCGAGCCTTCCGGTCATCTTCGCGGCGCCCAGGATCGTGGTCGTGCGGGGCGTGTCGACGAAGTCCCCGTCCGCCTGGCCGTGGGGCGAGGCCCCCACCCGGCGCGAGTAGAAGAACGTGGGGCCCGTCACCGTGAAATGGTCCTGGCCGGCGGTGAAGAACGGCCGCCGCTCCTCGAAGAACGTCTCGAAGGCCGTCAGGTTGACCTCGGCCGGGTCGGCTTCGACCTGCCCGAAGTCGGGGTTCACCGTGGCGTCCAGGGTGAGGTTCGGGCCGAGCCCCATCTTGAAGTCCAGGCCGAACCTGGCGTCCATGTCCCTGCCGTCCTGGAAGGGATCATCGGCGTCGAACAGCGCCTCGCTCGTGAACGTCGCCGAGCTCGCCACGTACGGCATGAGCTCGATGCGCCGCGACGAGGGAATAGACTCGAGCCCGACGAGGTCCGCCATGCGAGACGACCAGCCGGCCTCACCGCGCGGGATCAGCACGAGGTAGGAGTCCTCGTTGACCGAGGGCACCCAGCGATTGATGTTGAGCCCCCACTGGAGATCGTCGCCCGCGTTGAAGCGCAGCTGCGAGAACGGGATCCGCATCTCCGCCGTCCAGCCGCTTTCGCCGATCTCCGTCTCCGCCTCCCACACCGGGTCGAACGTGAAATCGCGCTCGTATTCGTGGTCGATCGGGTGGAAGTAGTCCACCCGCACGCCGGCCGCCGTGACGCCGAACGTGTACGCCGTGCGGCGGTCCAGGTACGTGTCGAGGGAAACCACCAGGATCTCGGAGTTCCCCATCTCGTCGCGCCGCGTCATCAGGTCGTTGATGGTTTCGCGGCTCTGGCTGTGGGCGCGTACGCCCACGTAGAGAGCGCCGTCGTCGAACAGGAACGCGATCTCGGTCGGGTTCTTGGGCGCCTGTCCGTAGTCGGGTTCCTTCTGGTGGAAGTCGTCGATCCAGCGGGCGCTCTGCCAGATCTGCTCGTCGAGCCGGCCGTCGATCTCGGGCGTGCCGCTCTCCACCCGCAGGGCTTCGACTTGCAGGCGATCGCGTTCGCCGCCGGAGCCGGAAGTCTGCTGCGTAGGGGTGGATGGCTGAGCAACGGAAACGGTCGCGATGGACAACGACAGAATCAAGATATTTGTGGGGATCGAGCGCATTGGGTTCTCCGGCGAGATGTTTGTCGATCGACTCTGCTAGGGTGTCGCCCCGCCGGACGGGACCCAGACGAGATCGGGCTCCGTTCCGTTTGCGGCGTTCGACGCCGGCGGGGTGCTGGAATCCTTGCATTCCGATGATGCGTTCCCTTGGGGGTCGACGACCATTTCGGTGTCCGCCCCCGAGCCCACGGTGCGGAAAACGGCGTGGACGGCGGGCGCCTGCAGCATCACGACGGTGCGACGCGGCTCCTTCGCGGAGCGCAGTTGCTTCGGCGTCTCCGGCGCGGGCCGCGGCGTCTCGGACGGGTCGCTTCGGGACCCGCGCGGCGTCACGCGGCGCAGCGCCCCCGCCGCCTCGGCGTTCGCGCTGGGAGGAGGGCCTACTATCTGCCCGGGCGGATCCGGCGTCGCGTCCCTCCCGGGATGCAGCGCCGCAAGCGGGATGATCAGGCATGCCGCGCCGATCCCGGAGCGGGCCAGGAGGCCGCCGGTCAGCACTCCGCGCGCGCGACCGCCGTCCAGGAGCG
>DATFFS010000351.1:0-3480 GCA_035249945.1 Gemmatimonadota bacterium | reverse complement strand
ACGTAGTCCGCCAGTCCCTTCTTGCTCTGGACCTCCGTGATCGCAGCCGTCAACGTCGTCTTCCCGTGATCCACGTGACCGATCGTGCCCACGTTCACGTGCGGCTTCGTCCGCTCGAATTTCGCCTTGCTCATCGTGGCCTCCGTACGGATGCGTGCTGTGCGAGCATTGCTGCCGTCGAATCATCCCGTCGAGCCGGGATGGAACATCAAGCTGGAGCCCAGGAGCGGGATTGAACCGCCGACCTCGTCCTTACCAAGGACGTGCTCTACCAACTGAGCTACCTGGGCCCGACGTCCTCGGGGTTCTCCGACTGGAGCGGGAGACGGGTCTCGAACCCGCAACCCCGAGCTTGGAAGGCTCGTGCTCTAGCCAATTGAGCTACTCCCGCCCACTTCGATCGGTGCTACCGCCGCCGTTACGCGCCGCCTGCGCGTGATGGTGGAGGGAGGAGGATTCGAACCTCCGAAGGCATGAGCCAGCAGATTTACAGTCTGCCCCGTTTGACCGCTTCGGTATCCCTCCGGCCGCCGCCGCCGGTCCCGCTACCGGCAGATGGAGCCGATGACCAGACTCGAACTGGTAACCTGCTGCTTACAAGGCAGCTGCTCTACCAATTGAGCTACATCGGCGCGCGACGAAACGTTCCCGGCGGGAGTCGCCCGCCAGGACGCGCCGCCGCCGAGAACGTCGCCTGCGGGCGCAATACGCCCAGAGAAAAGAACAGGGAATTTATCGGTTCCGTTGCTTCTGTCAAGCCCCCGTGGACCGCTTCCAGCGCGGCCCGGCGGGTGTGTCCTCGAGCAGGATCCCCAGCTCGGCCAGCCGGTCCCGCAGGGCGTCGGCCCGCGCCCAGTCCCGGTCCCCCCGCGCCGCCTCGCGCTCCGCGATGAGGGCCTCGACCCCGGCATCGACCCGCAGCTCTCCCGGGTCCGGGGCGAGAACGGCATAGACCGCGTCGAACGCGGACAGCACCCGTTCCAGCGCCGGCCGATCCGCCGCGCTCCCCCGGCCGTGGTCGAGCGCCCGGTTCACGTCCCGCAGCCACTCGAACACGACCCCCAGCGCGCGGCTGGTGTTGAGGTCGTCGTCCAGCGCGGCTTCGAGCTCCTCCCGGGCCCGGGAGCTGCGCTCGGCCAGCTCCGGATCCGGCTGGCCATCCCCGGGAAGATCCTCCAGCCGCCGGGCGAAGGCGGAGAGGCGCTCGATCGACGCCGCCGCCTGCTCGAGGCCCGCGAACGTGAAGTTCAGCTGCTGGCGGTAGTGGACCGACAGCAGGAGGTAGCGGATCGCGCGCGCGGCGTGCCCACGCTCGACCAGGTCCCGGAGCGTGAAGAAGTTGCCCAGTGACTTGGCCATCTTCTGGCCGTCGACGATCAGGTGCTCGGCGTGGAGCCAGAGTCGCGCGAGCGGGCGCCCGGTGGCGGCCTCCGACTGGGCGATCTCGTTCTCGTGGTGCGGGAAGATGTTGTCGACACCGCCGGTGTGGATGTCGAAGGTCTCGCCCAGATAGGCCATCGACATCGCCGAGCACTCGATGTGCCAGCCCGGCCGCCCGCGCCCGAGCTCGGTCTCCCAGGCCTCCTCTCCCGGCCGGGCCGCCTTCCAGAGCGCGAAGTCCTTGGGATTCTCCTTGTCGTACTCGTCGGACTCGACGCGCGCCCCGTCGCGCATCCCGGAGAGGTCGATCCGCGAGAGCTTGCCGTATCCCGCAAAGGTCGAGATGCGGAACCAGATCGATCCGTCGTCCGTGCGGTAGGTATGGCCGGTGGCTTCGAGCCGCCGGATCAGTGCCACCATCTCTGCGATGTGGCCGGTGGCCGTCGGGTAGTGCTCGGCGCGCTCGACCCGCAGGGTCGCCAGATCCTCGAAGAACGCCCGCGTGTACCGCCGCGTGTACTCGGCGATCGACTCCCCGGCAGCCTGCGCCTTGGCGATGATCTTGTCGTCCACGTCCGTCAGGTTCATGACCTGCGTCACTCGGTAGCCCCGCGCCTCCAGGACGCGGCGCAGCATATCCTCGAACAGGAACGTCCGCAGGTTCCCGATGTGTGCATAGTCGTGGACGGTCGGTCCGCAGGTGTACATGCGGACGTGTCCCGGTTCTATGGGCTCGAAGCCCACCTGCTCCCGGCGCAGGGTGTCGTAGAGCGCGAGCGCCACGCGGTGCTCCAGCGAAGGAGGCCGGGCCCGCGGCGCGCCGCGGACGGCCGGTTTACGGACGAGAACCCAGAGGGTAGTGCGGAGAAACCCCGCGCAGCAAGCGGGGACCCAGCGGGTCGTTCAGTCCAGCGTGAGACGGAGCTCGGTTACGATCCAGCGCCCGTGATCGCTGCGGGCTCCGACGAAGACCCGCTCGACCGTCGGCTCGAAGCCGTTCCCGTCCCGGTACACGCGCTGGCCTACCGCGTATCCGGCCCCGCTGGTGGGATCATAGGTCGAGTACGCGGGGAAGCGGAACGTCACTTCCTCGGTGGAATCGAACATCTCCTGGAGGAGATACTGGAGCTGGGATGAGGCGAGCCGCTCCCCGATTCCTTCCTGCTGCACCACCACGTGCACGCGCCCGTCCGGCGCCACCAGGTGCGCGATTGCGCGCGAGTTCTCGTCCTCCCAGTACTCAGCCAGCCGGCGGTACAGCTCCTGGAGCGACGCAGGCACCGCCGCCTCCTGGGACCGGTACGGCGCGAGCGCCTCGTGCGGGCCGACGTTCTGCCCACTGTCCTGCGCCCGGATGTACGAGGCGTTACAGGACAGCAGCAGCAACGCGAACGCGAGGCGGATCGGGGTGCGCTCCATGCCGAATGGATACGTTCCGCTCCCCCCTTTGTTCCGCCGATCTCAGACCGGCCGGCTGCCCGGCTTGACCACCGGGACTCCCGCCGCGCACTGCGGGCAGCTATCCGGAGCGTGCTGCTGCACCGCGATCTCGACCAGCGATGCCCAGGGGACGTCCCACGCCACGCCCCCAGCCGAGCGGTCGACGACGGCCGCCGCCGCGACGACGTCCGCGCCCGCGCTCCGGCAGAGCGCGAGGACTTCGCGGATCGAGCCCGCGGTCGTAACGACGTCCTCGACCGCGACCACACGCTCGCCGGGCGCCAGCGAGAACCCGCGCCGGAACGCGATCTCGGCGTCGGACCCGGCACGCTCGGCCCAGATCGCCCGCGCGCCCCACGCCCGCGCCACTTCCTGGCCGAGGACGATCCCCCCGATCGCCGGCGAGACGATCGTCTCCGGCGCCGGAGTCACCCGCCCGGCGAGCTTCTCCACCAGCGCCTGGCCCGCCGCCGCGGCGTCGCCGGGATGCTGGAGCAAGAGCGCGCACTGGACGTACGCGGGGCTGTGGAGCCCGCTGCTCAGCCGGAAGTGACCGTCGAGGAGCGCTCCCCTCGCTCGTAGCCGCGCCAGCCATTCGCCGGCGGCGGGGCGATCGGCTCCCACGGAGGTCATCCCCTGGGGGCCGCGACGTCGGCCACG
>DATFFS010000350.1:0-2053 GCA_035249945.1 Gemmatimonadota bacterium | reverse complement strand
GGGCGGGAGGGCGCGCCTGTGACGCCGGGCGATGGTCGGAACGGCGCGCGGCCGGACACGCTCGCCGTCCACGCGGGCTCGCGGCCGGACCCGCAGTCGGGCGCGGTCGTCACGCCGATCTACCAGTCGGCGACCTTCCTCTATCCGGCCGGCGAGCGGGATCTCCAGTACACGCGCTATGGAAACAACCCCACCCAGCTGGCGGTGCACGAGAAAGTGGCGGCGATCGAAGGGGCGGAGGATTCCCTCGCGCTCGCCTCCGGCATGGCGGCGATCGCGACCGCGATCCTGTCGGTGTGTGGCCGCGGCGACCACGTAGTGGCGGCGCCGGCGCTCTACGGCGGCACGCACGTTCTGCTCGATCGGGAGCTGCCGCGGCTCGGAATCGAGGTGACGTACGCGGAAGACCTGGACCCCGCGGCATGGGAGCGGGCCACGCGCGGCGAGACCCGGCTGTGGTTCTGGGAAGCGATCTCCAATCCGCTTCTCAGGGTCGCGGACGGCCCCACGCTGGCGGCCCTGGCCAGGGAGCGCGGGATCACGACGCTCGTAGACGCCACCTTCGCGAGCCCGATCCACCAGCGGCCCGCGACCTTCGGGGTCGACCTCGTCATGCAGAGCGGCACCAAGTACCTGGGCGGGCACTCGGACCTGATCGCGGGGACCCTGGCGGGCTCCGCCGAGCGGGTCCGGCGGGCCACCGAGATGATGCACACGCTGGGGGGATCGATCGACCCACACGCTGCGTTCCTCCTCGAGCGCGGTATCAAGACCCTGGCGGTCCGGATGGCTCGACACTCGGAGAATGGCCGCGCGGTCGCGGAGTTCCTGGCGGGTCATCCGCGGGTCGAGCGGGTGCACTATCCGACGCTCCCCGATCATGCCGACCGAGAAATCGCCGCGCGCGTGCTGACCGGGGGCGCCGGCGGAGTGGTGACGTTCGTGCCACGGTTCACCGCGGCCGAGACGGAGGCGCTGGTCGGCGACTTCCGGTGGATCCAGCTGGCGCCGAGCCTGGGCGGAGTCGAGTCGCTCGTCTCGATGCCCTCGATGACGTCCCATCGCATGATGCCGGCCGCGACGCGGCGCGAGCGCGGCATTTCCGACGCCATGGTGCGGCTCGCGCTCGGCATCGAGGATCCGCGCGACCTCGTCGACGACCTCGATCGGGCGCTGAAACGGTAGTCAGGACGTTCAAAATGGCTCAGATGCTAGGCGCGCGACGAGAGGATTCCGAGGCGTACGATTTGTACGCCGCAGGAAGACTCGAGGAGTGCAACGACGCAGATGAGCCATTTTCAACGTCCTGAAGCCCTTGCGCATCGTCGTAGCGCCCAACGCGTTCAAGGGCGCGCTCGACGCTACCCAGGTCGCCGAGGCGCTCGCCGCGGCGCTCGAGGGCCGCGCCGAGGCCGTGCTCGCCCCGATGTCGGACGGCGGCGACGGCTTCCTCACCGCCGTGCGCCGCTACCGCCCCGAGGTGCTCGCGGTCTCGGCCCGCGTCCCCGACCCGGCCGGGCGCGCGATCTCCGCGCTCTGGGGTTGGCACCCGGAGGAACGGATCGCCTACCTGGAGAGCGCGGCCGCGATCGGGGTCCACCTGATCGAGCACGCCTCGCGGGACCCGCTGCGCGCCAGCAGCGCCGGACTCGGGCGGCTGATCCGGACGGCGGTCGGCCTGGCCCCGGCGGCGGTCGTGGTCGGACTCGGTGGCAGCGCCACCGTTGACGGCGGCCTCGGGATGGCGCTCGAGCTCGGGTTCCGCTTCGAGGACGGTGCCGGCCGACCCCTGCTCCGCCCGACGGACCTGCCGCGCCTCGCGCGCATCGTGCCGCCGGACGTCCCGCCGGTCGATCGCGACATCCGTATCCTCGCGCTCGCCGACGTGACCTCGCCGCTCCATGGCCCCGATGGCGCCGCGCACGCGTTCGGCCCCCAGAAGGGCGCCGGCCCGGACGAAGTCGAGCTGCTGGCGGCGGGTCTCGCGCGCATGGAGGAAGCCTGGCGCGCGGATCTCGGCGCGCCGGCGGACCTGGCGGGACGGCCGGGCGCG
>DATFFS010000349.1:0-3088 GCA_035249945.1 Gemmatimonadota bacterium | reverse complement strand
CGTCCGCCGCCGTCCACGCGGCCGCGATCGATCGGGGGCCGGGCTGCGCGGCGCCGGCGGCGCTCCATCCCAGCCAGTATCCGATACCGCCCTGCCCGGCCACGATCGCGGCGGTCGAGGCGACGGGCGATCGCTTCCAGCGCGTCCGGGGGTGGGAGTAGGCGGTGAAGATCCCCCACAGAGCCACGAAGCCGGCGGCGAAGAGCGGCCCCACCACGAGGGACAATGCCGCCCCCACCCCCTGGAGCCAGACGCTCCAGCCCCCGAGCCCCCGCGGCACCGCCGGCGGCCGGGCGAGCCCGCCGATCGGGCCCGTATCGCGGTCGTAGGCGGAGTTGAACGCGTTAGCGCCCGGATAGAGCGCGAGGTGAACGAGCAGGAAGCCGAGCGTGGTACGCGCCGTCCAGCCACCCGGGCCCCAGGCGGCGCCCCACGCGAAGATCGGCGAGAGGATGTAGACGAAGGGAAATCGCAGATGGAGTACCGTGGCCCGCATCAGAGGCGAACATCGGACGCGGACCTGCCGGCGGCCAGCCTTCGGTATTTCGACGGTCCCCGCGCGCGTCTCCGCGGAGACGTGGGGCGATACCCAGCGCAGGGAGCCGCTCCATTTACTCGAGCGTCACCAGCAGGCGCCTCGCCTCCTCCTTCTCCACCATGTCCAGGCGCTCCCGGGAGGACGAGGCGAGGGCCGCGCGAAGTTCCCCGCGGGCATCGTCGTCGCGGTCCATTGCGGCGTAAGTGCGGGCGAGCTCCAGGTGGGCCGTGACGTCCCCCGGATCGAGGCGAACCGCACGCTCGAGGTTGGTCGCGCTCGCCTTCAGCGAGACGGGCGGGTAGCCGCCGAGAAACGTCCGCGCGATGACCTTGACCACGAGCGGGACGGTGGACAGGTCCCGGTGGTAGACCCCAAGGACGACGAACGGGGCGGGATCGTAGGGATCGAGCTGGATCGCGCGTCGTGTCGCGCGGTACGCCTCCTTGCCCATGTCGACGATGCGGCCGGCGCAGCGGATCCGGCACTCGTGGGCCAGCCAGTGCCCGTATCGCCCGAGCGTGGTGGCGAGGGTCGTGTGGGTGCGCGCGACGTCGGGCCCGGCGGCCACGGCGCGGCGCGCCAGCGCAACCGCCTCCTGATGCAGCGGCTCGTCGCCACCCCTTCCCGGGGTCTCGGCCGTGCGGTTGGAGAGCGCGCGGGCCGCCCGCCAGAGGAGCTCGGGCTCGTCGCGAGACCCGTCGAACCCCTGCCGGTAGGCCTCGATCGCCCGGGTCGTCTCGAGCGCCGCCATCAGGCTGTCGCCACGCGCCCGCGCCGACTCGGACTGTCCGCCGGCGTGGGCCGGGAGGCAGAGGACGAGTACCGCACTTGCCTCCAGGATCCGCGGGGTGGCAGGCACGGTCAGTCCAGGTCGCGCTGGAGCTCGCGCGCCCGCTCCTGGAGCACGGCATCGAGCCGCTCGCGTGGCGGGAGCGCGAGCGCTTTTTCGAGCTCGGCGCGGGCCTCCTCATCACGGTCCAACTCCACGTAGGTGCGTGCGAGCTCGAGGTGCGGCGCCACGTAGGCCGGCGCCAGCCGCACGGCCCGGCCGAGGAGCGCGGCGCTCCGCTCCAGCGACGCCTCCGGCACGCCGCCGAAGAGTGCGCCCGCGAACCCGCGCAACAGCGGGTTCAGCGTCGCCAGCTCGCGTTCCAGCACGCCCAGCACCGTGAACGGCGCGAAGTCCTGTGGGTCCAGCTCGGCCGCGCGCCGCGCCTCGCGCTCGACCTCGCGCGCCAGCTCGACCTTCCGCTTGCCGCCCCGGAAGAGTGCGAGCTTCCCGAGCGAGGCAGCGAGCGTCGCGTGGGCCCGCGAGGTCCCCGGCGCGGCGCGAACCGCCCGGCGAGAGAGCTCGACCGCCTCTTCCATGCGCGCCTCGTCCCCCGCATCTCCGGGCGTCTCGTCAGCCAGGTTGGAGATGGCCCGGGCGGTCTTCCAGAGGAGCGTGGCATCGTCCGGATGCGCGGCGAGTCCGGCGCGATAGGCCTCGATGGCCGCCTCGGTGTGGCTCTCCGCCATCAGGCGATCGCCCCTCGCGGCGGCGTCGTCCTGCGCCCGCGCCGCCACCGGTACGGCGAGCGCGAGGGCGATGGCGAGTTTCCAAGGGATCGCGACGACGACACTACGGAACAAGCGGTCTCCTTCCACGGCCGACGCCTGATCGTACCGCGCCTCCCGGCGGGCGTTCCAGCCTGCGGTTCCAGAAGCCGGGCGGACCTAGAGCGGCAGCGAGTATCCGCGGGTGGCCTCGAGCCGCCGCTGGATGCGCTCGACCACGCGTGCCAGCTCCGCCTCCTCGGCCACGAGATTGCAGGCGTCCGTTTCCACGATCAGCACGGGCGACAGGTCGTAGCGCGCGATCCAGTCCTCGTAGTGGCGGTCCAGCTGCTCCAGGTACGCGACCGGGATGGCCCGCTCGTAGTCGCGGCCGCGGGTCCGGATCCGCTCGACGAGCACGGGAACCGACGTGCGCAGGTAGATCAGGAGATCCGGGGGGGCGAGGAACTGGATCATAGTGTCGAACAGCTCGCGGTAGTTGTCGTGATCGCGACCGTCGATGTGCCCGTTCTCGTGCAGGTTCCGGGCAAAGATCTCGGCGTCCTCGTAGATCGTCCGGTCCTGGATCACCGAAACCGGGGACGCCAGGATCTCCTGGTGATGCTGGAACCGCTTGGAGAGGAAGTAAACCTGCAGATGGAACGCCCAGCGCGGCATGTCGGCGTAGAAGTCGGCGAGGTAGGGATTGCCCTCCACGTGCTCGTAGTAGGCGCGCCACGCCAGGCGCTCGGCCAGCAGGCCGGTCAGCGTCGACTTTCCCGACCCGATGTTCCCCGCCACCGCGCAGAAGGTGCGTGGGCCGTTCATCGCGCCTCGGGCTCCAGCGCGAGCTCCCGCTGTCCGCCTTCGATCTCTGCGGCCTTGTGCTCGATCAGCGCGCGCACCGCGGCGAAATCGGCCTCGCTGCGGACGAAGTCCAGCGTGGAGACCTCGATGACGAGCAACCTCCCCGGCCACGTCTCGAAGAACCGGTCGTACGCTTCTACGAGCCGG
>DATFFS010000348.1:0-30449 GCA_035249945.1 Gemmatimonadota bacterium | reverse complement strand
GCGCGGGTTCACGAGCCGGCCGAGGAACCGCGCTTCCTGGAGAGGTGCGGTCGGAGCACGGCGTCCAGGTCGGCACGAATCCACTTCGCGGCGGTGCCCCGCTGGCGGATCGCCCACGCGAGCAGCGAGCCACCCAGCACCGCGATCACCGAGCGCATCAGCATGTCCAGATCCGTTCCATGCGCGAGCTCGCCTTCCGCCACCGCGTCATCGAGGAGATCCCGGATCGCGCCGTCGGCCGCGCGGGCCTGATCGCGGGCGTGCTTGCGGAAGTCGGGGTCCGTGAGATCCAACTGGAGATATCCCAGATGGTGCGCCAGGGTCTCGGGGGATTCCGCCATCTCGGCGAAGCACTCCGCGTAGGCATGGAGAGCCGCGAGCGGGGACGCACTCTCACGACGGATGTGCGCGAAGTACTCCGCCGTACCTTCGGCCGCCCGCCTGATCATCTCGAGCAGGAGCTCGCGCTTCGAGCCGAAGCGCTGAACGAGGGCGCTCGGGGTCACGCCCGCCTCGGAAGCGATTTCCGTGAGGGTCACCTGCGCGGGGGCAACCCGGTGCATCACCCGCAGGACCGCCCCGAGCACTTCCTCGTCGCTCACTTTTCGCGGCCGCGCGCTCATCGCTTGACAAAATTCTAAAGGTTCATTTAGAATCGCTATCTAAACTGACGTTTAGTATAGGTGGAGGGCGTTCCGCTTGTCCAACGGCGACCAAGGAGGAGCCGCGATGAAGCCGCTGCGAGGGAAGATCGGAATCGTGGCCGGCGCCTCCCGCGGGGCGGGCCGCGGGATCGCCCGCATGCTCGGCGAGGCGGGCGCGACCGTGTACTGCACCGGGCGCACGAGTCGCCCGGCCCCGGGGCCCACAGGGAGGCCCGAGACCGTCGAGGAGACCGCCGAGATCGTGGATGCGGCGGGTGGTGTCGGCGTCCCCGTTCGCGTCGATCATGCGGACGAAGACGCTGTCGCCGCGCTCTTCCGCCGCGTCCAGCGCGAGCAGAAGCGCCTCGACGTCCTGGTGCTCGTGCTCGCCGCCGCCCAGGTCTCCGACTGGCGGCCGTTCTGGAAGCAATCGCTCCCGGCCGGTCGCGCGCTCGTGGAGGCATGGCTCTGGCCCCACCTGTCGACGGCATTCCACGGGGCAGAGCGCATGGTGAAGCAAGGCTCCGGCCTCATCGTCGAGATCACCGAGGGAGACACGATCGGCTACCGCGGGCCGCTCTTCTACGATCTATTGCGAACATCCCTTGTGCGGCTGGCCTCCGGGCTGGCCGAGGAGCTCGCGAGGAAGGGCGTCACCGCGCTTTCGATCACGCCTGGCTTCATGCGGACGGAGACCGTACTCGACACCTTCGGGGCGACGGAGGAGAATTGGCGGGAGGTCGCGGAGACGAACGCGGAGGCGAAGCGCTACCTGCTGAGCGCGTCGGAAACACCGTGCTTCGTGGGCCGCGCGATCGCGGCGCTCGCAGCCGATCCGAACGTGTCGAATAAGAGTGGCGGCCTCTTCAGCTCGTGGGGGCTGTCCGAAGAGTACGACTTCGCGGACATCGACGGGCGCAGGCCGCACTGGGCGCGCGACCTCGCGAAGCATCGAAAGGAGAACTCCTACGGTGCCGCGAACACCCGCTACCGCTGGGAGCTGGCCCCCGTCGGATGATCGCGGCATGCCCCCCGGGCCGAAGGGCGCGGCTTCGCCGCAGCAGTCTATCTTTCCGGGCATGACCTCCGAGCCGTCCCCCGCGGTAGCCGACGTCGTGCGCGCCTTCGAGAAGCGCCGCACGCTTACCGGGTCGCTCAGCCATCGCGAGCACGTCATGATCGCCTGGCATTACGCGCGCACGCGGCCGGCTCCGCAGGCGCTGGTCGAGCTGGTCCAGGGCATCCAGGAGCTGGCCGTCGCGCTCGGGAAGGAGAGCCTGTACCACGAGACCCTGACGTGGGCCTGGTTCAGCGTGATCCGGGAGCGGATCGAGCGGGTCGGCGTCGACGCGTCGTGGGAGGAATTCGCGGCCGCGGCGGAGGACATTCTCAGCGGGCGCGCGCTGGAGCCGTACTACGACCGCGCGGTACTCGCCTCCGACCTGGCCCGCCGGGTGTTCCTCATGCCGGGTGGTGGGCGGATGGTGTCGGATCCGCCGCCCGCCGGAGCTCACAGCTCCAGTTCCCACTCCTGACCGAGCTCCGCTTCGTTGAACATCGGCTCAGGCGCTTCGCGCACGAGGCGATATCCCTCGGCCTCGTAAATCCTGCGCGCGCCGTGGAGCACGCTGCTCGTCCATAGCGTGATCGCGCGGTATCCGGTGGCTCGGGCGAACGCCGTGCACTCGGCGACCAGCCCGGCGCCGATCCCGAGGCCGCGCGCTTCGGGCTCGACGAGGAGCAGCCGCAGCTTGGCTACGCCCGCCCGCTCCGGGTGGGCGACCAGGAACACCGAGCCTACGGGGCGGCCTCCGAGGTCCGCGATCCAGCACCGCTCCCGCGCGGGATCGAAGTCGCGCACGAAATCCGCCACGACCTGCTCCACGAGATTCATGAAGCGGTCGTCCCAGCCGTGCTCGCGGCGGTAGAAGTCGCGATGGCGCCCGATGACCCAGGCGAAGTCTTCCAGCAGCGGCGCGCGCAGAGTCCAGGAGCGATTCGCCGCGCGCACCCGTCCCTCGTCGGACGGCTCGCTCACGTCGCGGCGGCGGGCATCTCGAGTGGAGGCAATGCGCTCTCGATCGCGCTCCGGTGCCGCTCGAGCCAGGGTGGGAGGATGAGCGCCTCCCCGAGCCGTTCCGGGTCCTCGTCGCGATCGAACCCGGGACCGTCCGTCGCCAGTTCGAACAGCGTCCCGCCGGGCTCCTTGAAGTACACGGAGCGAAACCAGAACCGGTCGATGACCGGGGTCGGCTGGAGACCGCTGGACTCCACCGCCGCGCGCACGGCGATCTGCTCCGCGTCGTCCTTCACCCGCCACGCCACGTGATGCACCGCCCCCGTGCCCCAGCGTCCGAACGGCGCCTCGGGGGCCTCCTGCAGATCAGCGAAGGCGCCCGATCCATGGCCCGCGGACCAGCGCTGCCAGCTGCCGTCCGCATCGGCCCGATGGAACCCCATCACTCCCTCGAGCAGCTGGACGGTGGGCGCGAGCACCCGCTCCTGAATGCGCACGGCATGCACGCCGCGGATCTGGTGTTCCGGAGGCACCGGGCTGCCCTCCCAGACGGCGAACTCGCGATCCTCCGCGATCTCGACCAACGCGAGCGCGAGTCCGTGGGGGTCGTGGAAGGGCAGGGTGCGCTCGCCGAAGCGCAGCTCCTCTTCCGCGACCGGCACGTCCCGTTCGCCGAGCCTTCCCCGCCACCAGTCGAGGCTTCCCGCCGGGACCGCCAGCGCGATCTCGCCCACCATGCCGGCCCCGCGGCGGGAGGGTGCCATACGGGTCCACGGAAAGAAGGTCACGTCGGTGCCCGGCGTGCCGGCGGAGTCCGCGTAGAAGAGATGGTACGTGCCGGGATCGTCCTGGTTGACGCTGCGCTTGACCAGCCGCATCCCCAGGACCCCCACGTAGAACTCCAGGTTCTCCTGGGGCGCGCCGGCGATCGCCGTAACGTGATGGATTCCATGGACAGAAGCCTCGTCGCTCATCCCCTTCTCCTCCTCATGGTCGTAGGATACACTGCCAGAGCTGCACGTCCCACCAGCGGCCCAGCTTGTATCCGGCCTCGCGCAACAGTCCCGCCGGCTGGAATCCCAGCGCCCGGAGCAGCCCTTCGCTGGCGGGATTCGGCAGCGCCACGATCCCCACCGCGCTGCGGTATCCGCCGCCACGAAGCCGTTCGAGCAGCGCTTCACCCAGCTCCCGCCCCAAACCCCGCAACCGGGCTCGTTCCGCTACGTAGATCGACATCTCCGCCGTCCAGCGGTAGGCCGCCCGCTCGCGGAACGGCGCGGCGCTGGCGAAGCCGACGATCTCGCCCTCGGACTCCCGCACGAGCCACGGGACCGGCGCGATTTCCATCCTGCGCCGCAGTTCCTCCTCGGCAGGCGGCTCGACTTCGAACGAGATGTGGGTCGCCACCACGATCGGGGCATAGATCGCGCGCATCTGCGAGGCATCCTGCGGTGTCGCCGGACGGATGGCCGTCACCTCGCGAGCCCTCGGGAGATGGAGTCTAGAACGCCTGGAGGAGCTTCCGGCGGCGCCGGCCGTGGCGGCCGTTCTCGAGCGCCTGTCGGCAACGCGAGATCGACAGCGCCACGAGGACCGCGATCAAAAGGATGAGCATCGGCTGATGATGGCTCGATTGCCGCGATGGACCCCCAACTATGATGGCGTAGGCGATGATCGCGACACCCACGACGTTGGCCACGACCGCGACCTTCCACGCATTCCGCTTGCGCTGCAGGACCGCCAGGAAGGCGAAGAGCAGGAGCCCGCCGCCCGCGGCCTCCAGGACGGCGAAACGCAACGACTCGGATTCGACGAACGGGAGGGGGATAGGCATGCCGAGGTGGAGCATCGCCCCCACGAAGAACGCCGCCGCCTCGAGGAGAAGCGCCAGGGCGATTACCGCTCGCAGCACCTTCTGCACTATCCCATACCTCCCGTCGAATATACCACCGCCCCGGAAGTTCATTCGACCCGCAGATCGAGGGGCACCCCCTTGCAAACCCGGACACCTGGACGGTGTTCCGCCGACGTAGCTCAGGTGTCTTCGCGCGTTTCCCTGAGCCATCCGAAGATCCGGAGGTGGGAGAGCACGATCAGGGGGACGACAAAGGTCGGCAGGAGCGAGAGCGGAAGGCGGGTGAGGGGCGCCAGCTGACCCGACTCCGCGAAGAAGAGTCGCGCCGCCGACGAGACGACGAACAGGATGTCGAGCAGCCCGAATGCGTTCCAGGCGAAGAGGGCCGCGCGCCGGCCGCGCGTCCGCGCGGGAAAGGCTCCGAGGAGAAGCCCGGCCGCCCCCGCGGCGGCGAGGATGTCGCCCCAGCCGCCTGGGACCGCAAAAGCGAACGGGAGCTCGCCCCGCCTGTAGAGCACGATGAACCACGCGCCTACGAAGCGCGTCAGGTGCAGCGCCACGAGGATGCGCGGCGGGACGGCGCGGACCCACGCCCGGAACTTCGCCGATGCGCTCCAGGCGATCAGACCCCCGCCGGCGAGTCCCACCAGGACGACGGGAACCGGAACCGACGAGCGCGCCACGGCGCCGGTTGCACCCGCAACGAGCGCGAGCCCGCCCCACGCCAGCAGGAGCGCGTACAGCGGTCGCGCGGATTGCGCTGCCCGGGCGCTCACTCTCTCGTCGTCGCGCCTCGCCGCAGGTCTTCGGCGAACTCCTCCGGCAGATCGCTGTCCAGGATCGCCACGGCCGCCCGCTCCACGTCGTATTCGACGCGCACGATATCGACCTCGAGCCGGGCGCCGTCCCAGGTGACGATCGCCCAGGATGCACGCGGGTCGCCGTCCTTGGGTCGGCCGACGGAGCCCGCGTTGACGTAGAGCACGTCCTCCACGGTACGCTTCCAGGGGATGTGCGTGTGCCCGAACGCCACCGCGTCACCGGTGGACGCCCCGAGCTTCGCTCCCATCTTGCGCGCGAAGTCATCCGATCGACTCGCGTCCCAATAGAGCGTGTTCAAGGTGGGCGCGCCGTGCACGAGGCGCAGCGTCGGCCCCGAGCGGTGGCCGCCTCCGGGCCGGACGTCGATGCGGAAGGGAAGCGCGCGCAGGCGCGCCCGCGTCTCCGCGCTCACGCGGGCCAGCGTCCAGGCGTAGCTCGCGTGCGCGAGCTCCTCCTGCGCCGGGCTTTCGGCGCGACAGCCGCAGTGCTCGGCCCCCACCGCCACCGTGGAGTCGTAGTTGCCGGCGACGCCGGGGATTCCCGCGACCGCCAGCCGCGCGACCACCTCGTCCGGCCAAGGGGCATATCCCACGAGATCCCCCAGATGGTACGCCGCATCCACCCCGCGCCGCTCGACGTCCTCGAGGACGGCCTCGAGCGCGGGGAGGTTGCCGTGGATGTCGCCCAGGAGCGCGCAGCGCCACACGGGCTCCCTTCCTTTCCCGATGGTTTCTCGCACCATTGCCGGTGGAATATGCCGATTGCCCGGCTGGAGCGCAGATTCCGGCCGCTACGCGATGCGAGTGCTCATCACGACCTTCGGCACGCTCGGGGACCTCGACCCCTACCTGGCGCTCGGTCGCGGGCTGGCGGAGCGCGGCCACGCGCCCGTCATCGCCACGCACGAGTACTACCGCGACATGATCGAGGCGGCGGACATCGGCTTTCATCCGGTCCGACCCGACGCCCATCCCGAGGACCGAACGGCGTTCGCGCGCGCGATGAGCCCGCGGCTGGGGTCGAAGTACGTGCTGCGCGACCTCGTGATCCCGTATCTCCGCGATTCGTGGGAGGACACCGCCCGGGCGGCGCGTGAGGCGGACCTCGTGGTCACCCACCCCCTGACGTTCGCCGGCCCGATCGTCGCCGAGGAAGGCCGGCTGCCGTGGGTCTCGACCGTGCTGGCGCCGATCTCCTTCTTCTCGCGGCACGATTTCCCCGTCGTGCCGCCGTTCCCCCATGCCTGGCGGCTCTACGGTGTCCCCGGCGTGCCGGGCCTGCTGATCCGCCTCTTCCGAGCGATCACCCACTCCTGGACGGCTCCGATCCGGGAGCTACGCGCCGAGCGCGGCCTGCCGCCGGGAGGCGACCCGCTCTACGAGGGCCAGCACTCGCCGCTCCTCACCCTGGCGCTCTTCTCCCCCGTCCTCGCCGCGCCCCAGCCGGACTGGCCACCCAGCGCGCGCCTGACCGGCTTCCTGTTTCGAGACGGTCCCGCGGCCGGGGCTCTCGACGCGGAGCTCGAGGCGTTCCTCGAGGCGGGGCCGGCGCCGATCGTGTTCACGCTGGGAACGTCCGCGGTCGCGGTGGCCGGCTCGTTCTACGAGGAGAGCCTGCTCGCGGCGCGCCGTCTGGGCATGCGCGCGGTCCTGATGGTGGGCGACGACCCCGGGAACCTGCCCGTTTCCCCGCTCGGCGAGGACGCCATCGCGGTCGTGCGCGCGCCCCACGCGGCGCTCTTCCCGCGCGCCGCCGTGGTGGTACATCACGGGGGTATCGGCACGCTCGGCCAGGCTCTTCGCGCGGGCCGGCCGATGGTCGTCGTGCCCTGGTCTCACGACCAGCCCGACAACGCGCTGCGCGCTCGTCGCCTAGAGGTCGCCGCGATCCTCTCGCCCCGAAGGTATGGAGCCGATCGAGCGGCCCGCGCGATCGGCCGGCAGCTGGGCGATCCGGCGTTCGCGGCTCGCGCCGCAGAGATCGGCGCGGTCGTCCGCGCCGAGGACGGGGTGCGAACGGCATGCGAGGCGATCGAGGAGGCTGCGCTCGCCCATCGCGCTCCCGCGCCGGACGACTAAGTTCCGGCGCCATGTACGTCGCCGTCGAAAGCGTCGCCGAGCTCGAGGCCCATTGGTCCGCCCAAGGCTCCCTTCGCCACGTCGTCGCCAAAGGCCTCGACCTGCGCGCCGAGACGGCGTTCCTTCTCTCGGTCAACGCGCATTGCGCGGTCTTCCTCGGCTGCCGGATGGAAGCCGAGGCTCTCGATCATGTCATCGATACCGGAGGAGTGGTGTTCCCGCGGCTCATCGAGCTGCTGGGCATCCCCTTCACCGCGTATCGCGACAGGCTCTACACGCTGCCGGAGCTGATGGAGGGGCTCGACGTCGAGAAGCCGGGAAGCCTCTTCCAGGACACCGTCGACGGGCGGATCTTCCGCTGGTACCGCGAGCGGCGCGCCGAGCCGCAGCCCGGAGTCCTCGAAGCGCTCGCCGAGCGGCTCCACGACCACGCGATCGAGGATGCCGCGCGCGAGTTCCTGGCTGCGGGCCCTGCGGACATCGTGGGCGTCATGGGCGGCCATCGACTGCCGCGGGCGGGCGAGGTGTACGGGGAAATCGCGCGTCTCGGACGAGCGATCGCCCGAAAGGGATGGCGCGTCGTCACCGGCGGCGGACCGGGGGCGATGGAGGCGGCGAACCTGGGCGCCTGGCTGGCCCCGCTCGCCGACGACGCCCTGGATTGCGCCCTCGAGATCCTCGCGCCCTCACCCGCGTTCAACGGCGATCACGAGCTGTACATGGCCTACGGCTACCGCGTGCTCGAGGAGCTGTCGCTCGATCCGCGCTCGCCCGCCGACGGTCGCGGTGGCGAGAGCCTCGCGGTTCCGACGTGGTACTACGGCCACGAGCCCGCCAACCAGTTCGCCACGCACATCGCGAAGTACTTCGCGAACTCGCTGCGCGAAGGCGGCCTGGTCACGGTCGCGACGCGGGGTCTCGTCTTCGCCCCGGGCCACGCAGGAACCGTCCAGGAGATCTTCATGGACGCGAACCAGAACTACTACGGCACCGAGGGACTGATCAGCCCGATGGTCCTCTTCGACTCCACCTTCTGGCGCGAGACGCTTCCCGCCGAGGAGCTGCTGTTGAAGCTCGCCGGCGACAGCCACATGGCTTCGATGATCACGGTGCTGGACGACGTGGACGAGGCCGTGTCCTACCTGGAGTCGCACCCGGCGATTCGCGTCCCCGTGCAGTGAATCGGGTTCACAGCTCCCGCCGCATGAGGAGCTCTCCGTCGGGATCCTCCTCGCCCGTGTGAACGAAGCCCAGTCGCTGGTAGAACGGGGCCGGGTTCCCGTCGCCGGGGACATGGCTGAGGGACAGGGCCGAGGTGCCGGGGCGGGCCCGGAGGTGCTCGAGCACGAGCTCGATCGCACTGCGGCCGAAGCCGTGCTTCTGGTATCGCCGGTCGATCATGAAGCGCCAGAGAAAGACGTCGGCAGCCCCGGCCCGGTCCTCCAGCATCAGGAAGCCGACGGGAGTTTCGTCGGCATAGATCGCGCGGAACCACGCGACTCCGGGTTCGAAGTGCGCCTGGGCGATCGAGATCGCATTCGAGGCGACGAACCGCTTCTGCTCGGGCGCGACCTCCAGCAGGAGCACGTCGCGCAGGTTCTCCCTCGTCACCTCGCGCAGGGTGACGCGCGCCTTCGCGGTCGGGCCGTCCAGCATCTAGCTCCGCGGCTCGTACGCCTTCCCGGGAGTCCCCCCAATCGCCAGCAGAGTCACTCCGGAATCCCCCGCGATCCATTTCCGCTTCTCGCCCGGGCCGACCCGCACCAGCTCGCCGGATTCGACCTCCCGCTCGCCATCGCCGGTCCGCAGCGTCGCGGAACCACGGGCCACGAAGAAGACCTCCTCCTGCCCGTCCTCCGCGTGGTCATGCTCGGGATACGTCGACGTGCCCGGCGCCATCTCGATCGCGTTCATGCCCCATGCCGAGACGCCCAGCGCGCGCCCCACCGCCCGGAACTTGATGCCTTCTCGCTCTCCCGGGCCCGAATACGCCTCGATCTGGTCGATCCCCTTGACCTGTACGTCGCTCATCCGATCCTCCCATGGAAGTCGCAGTCGTTCATCCGGCAATGTAGGGGGAAAAGAGCGGGGAGGCCGCGCCAGCGCGCGACCTCCCCGCAATGGAGCATCGTCCTCTACAGCTTCCGCTAGCCGCCTACCGTCACGTCGAACCCGCTGCGCTCGACTTCGTCGCCGTCCAGCGAGATGACCACCTCGTAGTGCCCGGCGGGCCAGCCGTCCGGGTTCGAGACGTGGAACTCGGTCACCCCGGCGCCGCTGACCGACTGCGACCCCTCGTCGACGACCTGGCCATCCTCGAAGGTCCACCGCGCGGACAGCGTCCCGCTGCCGGTCCCCGAGGTCTCCACAGACGCGTAGATCGTGTCCGTGGGCGCGAAGTCCCCGACTTCCTCGGTGACCCGCATGTCAGATCCGATCGAGCGCCCCAGCGCCACGTCGCTGACGTCCAGGGCCGGCCCCGCGTCCTCGACGATTTCCGTGTCGTCGGCGGTGTCGGTGGCCTCGTCCTGCTGGCATGCCATGGCCGTCAGACTCGTTGACAGGAGGATCGCCAGCAGGCCGCTGGTCCACCGCCCGGCCGCGCTCACTTCGTTTCTCCCTTCGGACCCGCCTGCGCGGGAATCGTCAACACCCATCCCGGCTGGATCACGTCGGGATTCTGAATACGATCCTTGTTCGCTTCGTAGATCCGGCGCCAGTCGTTGCCGTTCCCGTACACCTGCTCGGAGATCTTCCACAGCGAGTCACCGCTCTTCACGGTGTACGACTTGGCCCCTTCCGCCTTCTTGGCTTCCGGCCTGGCGGTCGTCGAAGAGCCGCTCTGCACCTTCGAGAAGTCGGCCTTCTTCTTCTCCTTCTTCTTATCGTCGTCTTTCTTGTCGAACAGTCCCATCGGTCCTCCCAGATTAGGATTGATCTTCCCATTGTAGGACCGCGACGCAAAACGGCGTAGAAGAAATCTTACAAGCCGGCCAGCCAGTCCAGGAGCGCGTCGGGGTAGCCGTCGACGGTGCGGGGCCACTCGTCCTCAGGTCGCCGGACGCGGAACGTGTGGTCCGCGCCTTCGAAGATCCGCACGGTCGGCGAATGCCCCGACGGTTCCAGCGCCTCGGTGATCGCCACCGAGCTCGCTTCGGCGGGCACGCGCTCGTCGTCCGATCCGTACAGGAGGAGTGCCGGAACCTCGACCTGCCGCCACCAGATCAGCGGGTCGAAGTCCGCGATGCGTCGCGAGAAGCTCCAGTACGAATCGTCGGGCGCCGGCGGCTCGAAGAACCACTCGCGACCGCGCGCGCGCTCCGTGATCGCGTCCAGAGAATCGCGCGGGGCTCCACGATAGGCGACGTCAACCAGCGCCTCGACGTACGCGCGCGCCAGCTGGGCCTCCTCACCCGACATGGCCGGGATCCCGACGAAGTTCCCGACGCTGTAGACCTCGACGTCGTCCATCGGCAGGCCGCTGGCGGCCGAACCGATCACGAAGTCGGCATTCGAGCGGACGGCGACGAGCGGAGCGATCGTGCCGCCCTGGCTGTGACCGTGGATGCCTACCCGGTCGCCGTCGATCTCGGGGCGCGATCGCAGGAGGGCGACGGCCGCCGCGGCGTCGCCGGCCTGGTCCTCGAAGCCGGCCGCTTCCCAGGAGCCTGCGGATTCCCCGACCCCTCGCTTGTCCCAGATGAGGGCCGCCGTCCCGCCCTCGACGACCCGCCGCGCGAGATAGTTCGACGCCCAGCGGCCCTCCGGACCGGAGCCGTGCAGGAAAACGACCGCCGGATGCGGTCCGGGACCGGCCGGAAGGAGGAGTGTGCCAGCCAGCTCCACCTCGCCGTTCCGGAAGCGCACTTCCTCCTGGTGAAGCGCGGGGTCGACGACGTCGTTCCGGCCGAACGCAAACCAGCCGGTCTCCCCATCCTCCTCCAGCGTGCCTCGAAGCGAGTCTCCCTCGATCGTTCCCGTGAACACCATCGTCGTGGCGTCACCGACCATCCGCAGCGTGACGTGGGGCGCCTCGAACGCAACTTCCGTGAACGGGATGCCCTGGACGCGGAGCCGCTCCGAATCGAACGAGCCGCTCCATGCTCCAGCGCCCTCCTCGAACCGCATCGTGACCGAGAGCGTATCCGCCGACTTGCCCCATGCGCCGGTCCACGTGCCGGCCAGGTCGGCTTGCGCGTAGGCGACGCCGGCAAGCGCGAGCCCGACGGCAGGAAGCGCGAGCCCGAACGCGGCGACGTGAACGAGCCGATGCAGCATCTTGGATCCTCCTGTTCGAAAAGCCGACAGCGCGCTTCCTGGCGGAAGCGGCGGGTGGTTCACGGCGGGAATACTACTCGACGGAGCGAGCGACGCCGACATTGAGCGCATGGCCGGACAGAACCATCCGGTTGTCGTCGTCGGCGCGGGCGCGGCCGGCACGATGGCCGCCATCTTCGCCGCCGGATCAGGCCCCGGGGCCCTGCTGCTCGAGAGCACGAACAACGGCGCTCGCAAGATCGTCATCAGCGGCGGCGGTCGCTGCAACGTGCTCCCCTCGCGCGTGCGGCCCTCGCAGTTCGTCACCGCTTCGTCTTCCAACACCCTGAAGAAGATCCTGCTGTCGTGGCCCCTGTCCGAGCAGCGGAGCTTCTTCGAGGAGACGCTGGGGATCCCGCTGGCCCTCGAAGAGGAGACGGGAAAGCTTTTTCCGGCTTCGAACCGCTCCCGTGACGTGCGCGACGCGCTGTATGATCATGCTCGCGCGAAGGGCGTCGACATCGCCTTCGACACCCGGGTAACGGATGTCAAGCCGCCGGTAGGCGATCGACCCTGGCGGGTCGAGCACGCGGACGGGGAGATCCTCGCGCGCGCCGTCGTCCTCGCCACCGGCGGGCTATCCGTCCCCGCCAGTGGCAGCGACGGCGCTGGCCTGCGGATCGCAGAACGGCTCGGCCATACCATCCACCCCACGTATCCGGCGCTGACGCCGCTGGTCTGCGACCCTCCACGCCATGCGGATCTGGCCGGCATCTCGCTGGAGGTCGAGATCGACGCGCCTCTCGCCCGGGGTCGCCTGGCCACGCGCGGCGGCTTCCTGTTCACGCATCGGGGCTACAGCGGTCCCGCGGTGCTCGACGTCTCCCATCTCGCCGTTCTGTCGCTCATGGACGGCGGCGATCCGCAGGAGGTCCGGGTGCGTTGGACGGCGGCCGGCGCGGAGGAGTGGGATCGCCGCTTGCAGGAGGGCGGCGCCGGAACGGTGGGACCACTCGTCCGCCGGGAGCTTCCGGACCGCCTGGCGGACCGGCTCGTCCGGGAGGCCGGCGTCGATGCCACCCGCCCGGTAGCCGAGCTGACCCGCGAGGAGCGGAAAGCCCTGGTCGAGGCGCTCGCGCGGTATCCGCTGCCGTGGACCGGCGACGAGGGCTACCGCAAAGCGGAGGTGACGGGCGGGGGCGTCGCCCTCTCGGAGGTGCATCCTCGCACGCTCGAGAGCCGCCTGCGCCCCGGCCTCCACCTGTGCGGCGAGATGCTCGATGCATTCGGCCCGATCGGCGGCTACAACTTCCTGTGGGGCTGGGCCACCGGCCGGGCGGCGGGCCTCGGCGCGGCCCGGGTGAAGGGAGCATGAAGAATGGCTGCGGCAGGGGCTCGATGCGCCGCCCGCCGATCGCTACGACGAGCGGCTAGCTTCCAAGATATTCCAGCTGCGTGTGCGTCGCGCTTCCTCCGGGGGTGCCGTCGCCACCTACGCCGGGCTGGCCGAGCTCGAACGTGTTCTCCTGCAGAGCGGCCGTGCTCCTCTCGTCCTGCACGATCGCGACCGACGGCCCTCCACCCCCCGAGCCGCCCTTGCCGCCGTCGCCTCCGCGGCCGCCGTCGCCACCGCGCCCACCGCAGCTGATTCGGGGCTCCCAGTCGGCGAACGGAACGATACACGTCGTTCGGATCGGATCGCTTCGATTCGTGACGCCGCCTCCTCCGCCAAGACCGCCGGCTCCACCCGCGCCGCCCGACCCCCCGCTCTCCCCGCCGTCGCCGCCACCGCCCGTATGGATCCGGTTCCTCACGAGGACGACTTCGGTGTTCTGAGTGAGGAGAACTCCGATCGAAGCACCGCCGCCACCACCGCCTCCGCCTCCGTCCCCACCCTCGCCGCCGGAACCGCCGCCCCCGCCGCCGGAGCCGCAGAATAGCGCCCCGGGAGCCGCTCCACCGCCGCCGCCGCCGCCGCCGCTACCGTGACCGCCAGGCTCACCAGTGCCGCCCTCAGCCGGGACGTACCGATGAAGACCGAGGGCACCCACCTGAATCCACCCGAAAGGCGCTCCAGCCGATCCGTCGGATCCACTGTGACCGTCAGAGCCAGGCGCCCCGCTGGAGCCGTTCGAGAAGAACGCATTGTCCCCGTCCTCGCCACCGGGTCCTCCCTCGCCGCCCTGCAAGGAACCGCCGCCCATCTCTCCGCTATCCCCGTCCATCCCCGGTCGCGCGTGAAAGGAGAGATCCACTCCGCAGCCGCCATCCCCGCCGTTGAACCGGCCCCCGTCGCCCGTCTTCAGCCACCCGTACACTTCGATGAGGTCGTCTTCCCCGGTCAACAGGAGGAGCGCTGTCACCACCGCCCAGTCGGCCGGGCCCCCGGGTGCCCCCTCTCCTCCGTCGAAGCCATCCTCCCCATTCTCGCCGTCCGGACCGTTCACGCCGTCGAGGCCATCGCCAGCCCGAATGTCGCTCCCGGAGATGATGACGTTCCGGCTCTCGTAGAGACTGATGGCGACGGAATTGGGACCGGTGTACGACGCGAGCTGGAAGGTCGACAAGGTGTCCGTTCTGGTGTTCGGGACGGCGTCGGCGCTCCGAATGACCAGGTCCTTCAAGCTGACGTTCTCTACGCCCATGCCCAGGACCGCCGGCTGGCCGGGCGCTCCGACAATCGTCGTATTTCTGCGGAACGGATTGCGGTTCCACTTTTCCTCGAGGAGACCGCCCCGGATCGTTACGTTCGAGCGCAGCCTGAGATTCTCGAAGTAGAATCCACCCATTACCCCGACCCGCGTCTGGGCTTCGTTCGGCGCGGCGTCGATCGCCGCCTGGATCGTGCGGAACGGGCTCTCACGAGTCCCCGGATTCGAGTCGTCGCCATCGGGGCTGACCCAGAGATCCGCGCGCCAGGCCCCGGCAGGGACCGCGATTCGCTCGTCTTCTACCATCGTCGGCCCCGACCCCCGATCGCCGCTGCACGCCGACACCGCGAGGGCCGAGAGAGAGACCGCCGCTGCCGCGATTACCCGTCGCATTTCCGCGACTCCTTTTCCCGATGTCGAGCTGGGTGGCACGGTCTGGGTGTGGAACGAGCAGTTCGTCGCGGGACTATGGCGGGAGTATACGAGAGGCCGCCTGACATCGCCATTCCCTGAGATGCGAACGGACACGGAGTGAGCGCGGTATCTTCTCCCCCATGCCCGCCGTCTCCGATCGCACGCGCGCGTTCCGCCGGCTTCACGAGTCGGGCTGCTTCGTGATCCCCAACCCATGGGACGTCGGCGGCGCGCGCGTGCTCGCCCAGCTCGGCTTTCCGGCGCTCGCCACCACGAGCTCCGGGTTCGCGTGGTCGACGGGGAGATCCGACAACCGGGTGCCCCTGGACGACGCGCTGGCCCATTTCCAGTCGATCGCCGCGGGCGTCGACGTGCCGGTGAACGCGGACTTCGAAGGCGGCTTCGCGGTCGAGCCCGGCGGGGTGGCCGCGAACGTCGCGGCCGCGGCGGCCACCGGGGTCGCAGGACTCTCCATCGAGGACTCGACCGGCGATCCGGCGAGCCCGCTGCACGACTTCACGCTCGCGGTGGAGAGGATCCGGGCGGCGCGGCGCGCGATCGACGAAAGCGAGACGGGTGTCCTTCTCACCGGCCGCTCGGAGGGGTTCATCGTCGGGCGTCCGGATCTGGCCGAGACGATTCGCCGCCTGACCGCGTACGCCGAGGCCGGCGCCGACTGTCTCTACGCTCCGGGCATACGCGCCACTGCCGACGTCGTATCCGTGGTCGAGGCGGTTTCGCCCAAGCCGGTCAACGTTCTGGTCGGCGGCGACTTCACCACGGTGGCCGAGCTCGCCGCGCTGGGAGTCCGGCGCATCAGCGTGGGTGGCGCGCTGGCCCGCACTGCATGGAACGGCTTCCTGCATGCGGCGCGGGAGATCGCCGAGCGTGGGACGTTCGCGGGCCTCGCGGGCGCGGTGCCGTTCGACGAGATCGACGGTCTGTTCGGGTCGTACCGCTGATCGGATCGTGCCGCCGATCGGGGATGCAGCTGGGCGTGACACCAGGTCGAGTTACTCGATCGGGGGCTCGACCTCGTCTTCCGACCGTGGACCGAGCTTCCGGTCGCGCAGGAGCCGGGCACACGCGTTCCAGCGGAGGATCGCGTCGTCGTTGCCCGCCGGACGGAGCGCCTCCGCGCGCTCGTACGCGCGCATCGCTTCCAGGAGCCAGCCGTGGCTCCCGACCTCCGAGCCGGCCGCCGCTCCCCGGAGCAGCGCCTTCCCCTGCCGCTCGTAGATGATCCCGTCGTAGTAGGCGCGCTCGTACGCGCCCTCGAGCCGCGCGACGATCTCCCGCGCTTCGTTGACCCCCGCGCCGCGGCCGCTGCCGAACTGATCGGTCAGCGTGAGGAGCAGCATGACCAGCGCCCGTGCGTTGCCGGGATCCACGCGCAGGACGTCCCGGCAAATGGACTCCGCCTCGGAGGGCTCGTTGAGGAGCCGGTACCGCTCGACCTTCTCGAGCGCGTGCGGAATCGCGTCCCGCGAGATCGGCTTGAGATCCGTCATCGGGAGCCCTCGCCGGGCTTCCCGCCCCCGCGGATCGCGCGCACAACCCACAGCAGCGGATCGAAGTGTCGATCGACGACTCGTTCCTTCAGTGGGATGATCGCGTTGTCGGTGATCGTGATCGACTCCGGACACACCCTCGTGCAGCACTTCGTAATGTTGCAGAAGCCGATCCCGTGCGCCTCCTTCACCTCGTCGACCCGGTCCTCCACGTCCAGGGGGTGCATCTCCAGCGCGGCCGCGTACACGTAGTGGCGCGGCCCCGCGAACCGCTCGTGCTCGTGGTGGTCCCGCAGCACGTGGCAGACGTCCTGGCAAAGGAAGCATTCGATGCACTTGCGGAACTCCTGAACCCGGTCGATGTCGACCTGCTGCATGCGCCAGGTCCCGTCCGGGTGATCCGGCCCGCGAGGTCGAAAGGGCTTGATGGTCCGCTTGACCGCATAGTTCCAGCTGACGTCGGTGACGAGATCCTTGACGTGCGGAAAGGCCTTCATCGGCTCCACCGTGACCGGTCGATCGAGCGCGATGTCGGAGAGTCGTGTCATGCAGGTGAGCCGCGGGATTCCGTTGACCTCCGCCGAGCACGAGCCGCACTTGCCGGCCTTGCAGTTCCAGCGGATCGCGAGGTCGTTCGCCTGCTCGGCCTGGATTTCGTGCAGGGCGTCGAGGACGACCATCCCCTCGGAGACCTCGGTCTCGTAGTCGCGGAACGCGCCGGTCCCGTGCTCTCCGCGCCAGACACGGAACGTCGCCGTCGCCATCAGCGCGCCCTCATGGTCAGCGATTCTCCTCCACGATCCTGGCGAGTTCCGGCGGGAGCGGGGGCAGCGTCTCGCGACGCAGCTCCATCCCGTCGGCTCCCTTGCCGATGACCAGCCGGATCCGGTCGTACCCTGTCTCCTTGCCGGGACGGTCCTCCCGGAAATGGGCTCCCCGGCTCTCCTCCCGCGCGAGGCCGGCACGGGCGACCGCCTCGGAGACGACCAGCAAGTTGGGCAGGTCGAGCGCCGTATGCCAGCCGGGGTTGTACTCGCGGTGGCCCGTAACTCCTACGCGCCGCGCGCGCTCACCGAGCGCCGTGAGCCCCTCGATCGCTTCCTTCATGTCGGCCTCGTTCCGCACGATGCCGACCTTGGCCTGCATCATCCGCTGCAGATCACGCTGGATCCGATACGGTCCTTCCCCCGATTCGCGGTCGAATGGGGCCAGCGACTCCTTCTCGGCGGTTTCGACCTGCGCCGGATCGACCCTGCGCGCGGCGTGCGCGGCGGCGAACTGCGCGGCGTGGTCGCCGGCGCGCTTTCCGAACACGAGCAGGTCCGACAGCGAGTTCCCGCCCAGCCGGTTCGCGCCGTGGAGCCCGGCGGCCACCTCTCCCGCCGCGAAGAGTCCCGGAAGCGTCGACATCTGGGTCTCGGCGTCGACCCTCACCCCGCCCATCGCATAGTGGGTAGTCGGGCCCACCTCCATCGACTGCTCGGTGATGTCGAGATCGGCCAGCTCCTTGAACTGGTGGTACATGCTGGGAAGCTTCCGCCGGATGTGCTCGGCCGCGTCCGAGCGCTTCTCCTTGATCCAGGCGATGTCGAGGAACACGCCGCCGTGGGGGCTTCCCCGTCCCTCGCGGACCTCGCGCACGATGCAGCGCGCGACGTGGTCGCGCGTCAGGAGCTCCGGCGGCCGGCGGGCGCTCTTGTCGCCCTGCGTGTAGCGCCACCCCTCCTCGGGCGTGTCGGCGGTCTGATCACGATAGAGAGGCGGGATGTCGTCGAACATGAATCGCCGCCCCTCGCTGTTCTTCAGGATCCCACCCTCGCCTCGGACGCCTTCGGTTACGAGGATCCCGCGGACCGAGGGCGGCCAGACCATGCCGGTGGGGTGGAACTGCACGAACTCCATGTCGACCAGCTCCGCGCCCGCCTCGTAGGCCAGCGCGTGCCCGTCGCCCGTGTACTCCCACGAGTTCGACGTAATCTCGTAGGCGCGACCGATCCCGCCGGTAGCGAGGACCACCGCTCCGGCCGTGAAGACGAGAAACCGCCCGCGCTCCCGATCGTAGCCGAACGCCCCCGACACGCGGCCGTCCGCGGTCAGCAGGCGCACGATCGTCGCCTCCATGTGGAAGTCGATCCCCCGATGGATTCCATGGTCCTGGAGCGTGCGGATCATCTCGAGGCCGGTGCGGTCGCCGACGTGCGCGAGCCGCGGGTAGGCGTGGCCGCCGAAGTTTCGCTGGAGGATGCGCCCATCCGGCGTCCGATCGAAGAGCGCTCCCCAGGCCTCCAATTCGCGAACCCGGTCGGGGGACTCCTTGGCATGGAGCTCCGCCATGCGCCAGTCGTTCAGGTACTGGCCGCCGCGCATCGTGTCGGCGAAGTGGACCTCCCAGCCGTCCCGCTCGTCGACGTTGGCGAGCGCCGCGGCCACCCCGCCCTCGGCCATGACCGTGTGCGCCTTTCCCAGGAGCGACTTGCAGACGACGCCGACCTTCGCGCCCGCGCCCGACGCCGCGATCGCCGCCCGCAGGCCCGCTCCCCCGGCGCCGATCACGAGCACGTCGTAGCTCCGCGCGTCGCGCTCCGTCATCGGGGCGGCTTCGACGGCGGTATCACAGGATCCGGAGATCGGTCCAGACGCCCATCGACACGAGCCGGACGTAGAGGTCGGAGAACGCGACCCATACGAGCGAGAACCACGCCCACGTCATGTGCCCTCGGTTCAGGCACGAGACGCAGCGGTACGCGGTCAGCCGCGCGGGTCTTCCTGACAGCCGATCGAGGTACCCGCCGACCAGGTGCCGCAGCGAGTGGCAGCCTAGCGTGTAGCCCCCGAGGAGGACGACGTTGACCGCCAGCACCAGGGTTCCGACCCCAACGCCGAACGCCGTCCCGCCAGTCGCGGGGTCCTCCCACCACAGCGCGCGCCAGACGTCCCAGGAGAGGAAGCCGAGGAACAGCAGCGCGAGATACAGGAACCAGCGATGGACGTTCTGGAGGATCAACGGGAACGAGCGCTCGCCGCGGTACGACGACCGCGGCTCGCCGACCGCGCAGGCCGGCGGGTCGGCCCAGAATCCCTTGTAGTAGGCGCCGCGGTAGTAGTAGCAGGTAAGCCGGAACCCGCCCGGCGCCCACAAGATCAGCAACGCCGGCGACCAGGGCAGCCAGGCCGGGAACCAGCCCGGTTTGGGCCCGAACCAGGCGTGCGGCGAGTCGCCGAAGAGCTCCGGCGAATAGAACGGCGAGAGATACGGGCCCCAGGCGTAATGCTCGCCCTGGAACGCCGCCCACGTCGAATAGACGACGAACGCGCCGAGCACGCCGAAGACGACGAGCGGCTGGAGCCACCAGGCGTCCCGGCGCGCGGTCTCCCCGAAGCGCCGCGGTTCCGCGAGCGCCTGGCTCAGGGTCGAATCGGTCATGGCCGGGGTATTCTGGCCGTACCGTGCCCCCGATGCAAGACTTGTCATACCGTTGACAGCGGCTCGCACAGGCCGTAGTTCAACATGCTCTCGCGCATCCGGGCAGCGTGTCGATCCGTCCGTGATACCTCAACCGATTGGAGACCTCCGATGCGGTGCATCGTCATCGTCAAGGCCAACAAGGAATCCGAGGGCGGAGTCATGCCCACCGAGAACGACCTCGCCAACATGATGGAGTTCAATGAGGAGCTCGTGAAGGCCGGAGTGATGCAAGCGGGGGAAGGGCTTCATCCGAGCTCGAAGGGCGCGCGCGTGAAGTTCCCGGTCGAGGGTGAACCCATCGTGGTCAAGGGGCCCTTCCCGGAGACGAAGGAGCTCGTGGCCGGTTACTGGATCTGGGAGGTGCAATCCCTGGAGGACGCGATCGACTGGGCCAGGCGCATACCGGCGCCGGAGGACCCCCAGGAGGAAGGCGTGGTGGAGATCCGCCCGATATTCGAGCCGGAGGACTTCGGTGCGGAGTTCACGCCCGAGCTGCGCCAGAAGGAGCTGCAGCTCCGCGAGGAGGTCGCGAAGCGATCATGAACAAGCTGCTCTGGATCGTCCAGGTCCTGCTGGCGGCGCTGTTCCTGTTCACAGGCGTGTCCAAGCTCATGATGCCGGCCGAGCAGCTGACGGCGGGGAGTCCCCTGCCGGCAGGGTTCCTCTGGTTCATCTCGGTGTGCGAGATCCTCGGCGCCTTCGGTCTGATCCTCCCGGGACTCTTCAAGATCCGGCCCGGCCTCACGGTGCTGGCAGCTCTCGGCCTCCTGGTGATCGTGACCGGAGCCACCGTGGTGACGTTGATGACCATGCAATGGACCTGGGCGATCCTGCCCTTCGTGACGGGGATCCTCCTCTTGTTCGTCATCTACGGTCGCTGGAAGCTCGCGCCCCTGAAGACCTCGTTTCGACACTCTCCGCCCGGGGGGATCGCCTCCTCGCCGGGCACGCGACCCTGAACGACAGCAGAGACAACGGGAGGACTCATGGCGGGGTACGTGACCAACATCGAAAGAGACACCATCGCGAACAAGGATTTCCGTCGCGTCGTCTTCACCGGGCCGAATACCCAGCTCGTCCTGATGACGCTGCAGCCCGGGGAGGACATCGGCCTGGAGACCCATGACGGGCACGATCAGTTCATTCGGGTCGAAGCCGGCCGTGGGTACGTGCAGCTGAACGGAAGACGAAGCGACCTCGAGGACGGCAGCGCCGTCGTAATCCCCGCCGGCGTCGAGCACAACGTCATGAACACCTCTGACGACGAGGCCCTCCGGCTTTATACGCTGTACAGCCCGCCGGAGCACCCCGACGGCACCGTGCACCACACCCGCGAGGAGGCGGCGGCGGCGGAGCGACACTGAAGGCGCGCCCAGCGGACATCCTCCCGCGGCGGCTCCACAACCTGCGTCTCAGCCGCCCGACGCTGAGCTCGCCGGCCGCGGCGGTCGAATGGCTTTGTGCCGTCCAGGCCCAGGACTATCCGGCCGCGAAGTGGGCGCTCGGTTCGAGGATGCGATCCGCGGTCGACGAAGACGTGGAGCGGGCGTTCGACGACGGCGCCATCCTGCGCACCCACCTGCTGAGACCTACCTGGCACTTCGTCCTGCCCGCCGACATCCGCTGGCTCCTCGCCCTGACCGCGCCGCGCCTCCAAGCCGGGCTGTCGTATCGACACAAGCAGCTCGAGCTGGACGCGCGAACGCTGCGCCGCGCCGGCGCGGCGATCGGGAAGTCCCTCCTCGACGGGGATCCGCGCACGCGCGATGAGATGCGGGAGGTGCTGACACGCGCCGGGATTCGATCGCTGGGGGTCGAGCGCATGACGCACATCATGGCGATGGCCGAGCTCGACGGGATCGTGTGCAGCGGTCCCCGGAAGGGGAAGCAGTTCACCTACGCGCTCCTCGACGACCGCGCTCCGCAGCGCCGCGCGCTCGAACGGGACGAGGCGCTGGCCGAGCTCGCCTCGCGCTACTTCCGGAGCCGCGGTCCGGCATCCGTCCACGATTTCGCGAAATGGGCCGGGCTCACGGTGGCCGACGCCCGCGAGGGACTCGAGGCGGTCAAGGCCGACCTGCGGAGCATCGAGGCGGACGGCGGCAGGCTGTGGTTTCCGGCCACACGCCCGGGACACGTCCCTTCGCCCACGGCGTACCTCCTTTCGATCTACGACGAGCTCGTCTCCTCGTACAAGGACCGCAGCGCGATGGTCGAGCCGCGGCACGCGAAGAGGCTGGTCGGAAGGGGGAACGCGGTGACGGCGATCATCGCCATCGACGGGCGGATCGTCGGCACGTGGAAGCGCAGGCTGAGGGGGAAAACGGTGTCGATCGAAACACGTCCGTTCGAGCGTCTGTCCCGCGCCGGCGCGCGCGCGGTCGCCGCCACCGCTCGCGCGTACGGCGAGTACCTCGGCTTGCCGGTCGACCTCCGCTAGCGGCGCTTCGTCGGCGAGCGGCGCCCCGGCGGCGAGCGTCGCTTCGTCGGCGAGCGGCCCTTCGTCCGCGGCGGCGGGAAGCTCGCGCGAAGCCCCTTCGTGAGGACCTGGTAGAGCGCCTCCCGGTCGGCGAGCCCCTGGAGGCGATGGCGCCCCAGGTCGCGGAAGCGCACGTCGGCGGCCCTCTCGACCGCCTCGCGCGTCGCGCCCGAAATCAGGATCTGGCCGCCGTGCGCCGCCGAGCAGACGCGCGCTGCGGCATGGACCGCGAGCCCGATGTAGCCCGCGTCGGTGAGGGTAGGCTGCCCGCTGTGGATGCCGATGCGCACCCGGACCTCCAGGTCCTCCGGCCAGTCCCGCTCGCGCATCGCCCGCTGGATCGTCACCGCGGCCTTCACCGCGTCGCCGGCCCGCTCGAACACCGCGAAGAACTCGTCGGCGCGAAAGTCGATCTCGCGGCCACGCGCGCGGGACACCGCCGCCCGCTGGATGTCGCGCACGTCGTTGAGCAGATCGCGATAGCGGTCACCCAGGCGCCGCAGCAATCCCGTCGAGCCCTCGATGTCGCTCATGAGCAGTGTCACGAACCCCGCGGGGAGCGCCGCCGCGCTCGTCGCCGTCGCGTCCACGTGGCCGTATCCCCGGTCCTTCTCGATGACGAAGCGGACGGCCGCCAGGACGGTTTCAGCGAGCTTCGGGTCTCGGAGCACCACCGGATCGTGGACCAGCGCCGTCATGGGGCGGCCCTCCCGCTCCAGGTACGTCACCGCTCGCGCGTTGCTCTCCGCCGGGAGAGGAACCGCCTTGCCGCGGGCGTCGAGGTACGCGCCCGAAGTTTGCGACCAGTGGAGGACCGCGAGGGTAGGATCGCGGAGGACGCGTCGCAGCTGCTCCTCGAGCGCCCCCGGCGCGCCGGCCCGTCCCAGCTCGATGACGAGCCTACCCGCCACCGCATGGGTCTTCTCGGAATCGATCTGCCCCGTGATGAACCCGATCGGAACGATGCCGTATCGCTTGGCGGCCGTCAGGAGCCGCTTGCGCGCCTTCTCGCGCGCGCGATCGTCTTCGAACCGCACCTGATTGAAGCGGGAAAGGGCGTTCCGAACGTGCGATTCGTCGTGGATCGGCAGCCGGCGCTTGCCGCGGGAGTCGACATAGGCGAACGCGCTGTCGGGAAGCGTGTCCCGCTTGCGAGCGTCGAGCTTTGCCATGGAAGAACCCCCTCGGGCGGGAATATAGCCCGGGGGTCCGACGTAGGGCGCGCGCGCCGGCCCGGGTCAGGTATACTCCATGGATTGTGAGTTCCAAAGGCGCTACGCGGACGGTGCCCCGGATACTCGGCTGGTCGGCGGGTCGTTTCTACGACGTGGACCGCATGGGCCCGCCGGTGCCAGACGGCCCGGTGCTGGTCGTGGCCAACCATCCGAACGTGTTCATGGACGCCTTCGTGGTCTTCCGGGTCGCAGGACGCCCGGCGCGGCCACTCGTCCTGGCCTCCCACTTCGAGAACCCGTTCTTCAAGCCGTTCCTCGTCGCGCTCGGCGCGCTGCCCGTTCATCGCCGCCAGGACGATCCGTCGCTCGTGCACAGGAACGAGGACACCTTTCTGGCGGCGGTCTCCGCGCTGCAGGCGGGACAGGCCCTCCAGATCTATCCCGAAGGGAGAAGCCATTCGGAGCCCGCCCTGGCGCCGCTTCGCACGGGAGCCGCCCGGATCGCGCTGCGAGCCGAAGAGGCTTCGGGCTGGAACCTGGGACTCACGATCGTCCCCATCGGCCTCACCTACGAGCGGAAGACGCTCTTCCGCGGTCGCGCGCTGGCCGTCGTGGGAGAGTCGATTCCGGCCGGCGGCTATCGCCCCGCGTGGCAGCGCGATCCGGTGGCGGCCGCCCGCGACTTGACCGAGGCGATCGCCGACGCTCTCGAGCGAACGACGCTCTGCCTCGCGGAGTCGGAGGACATGGATCTGATCGAGACGGCGGAACGGCTCTACGCCCGCGAGAAGGGCTGGGCGGGCTGGCGTGAGCGGGAGGGATTGGACGAGCGCTTCGCCCGGCTCCAGGTCTTCGCTCGGGGAGTCGCGTGGTTGCGCGCCAACGAGCCGGCCTGGCATCGTCGCCTGGCCTGCCGCGTCCGGCGCTACCGCAGGTTCCTGGACGCCGTCGGCGCCCGCGAAGGGGACGTTCCGCCACGGTATCCGCCGGTGGGAGTCCTGCGGTTCGTCGCCCGGGAGGCCGCTGTGCTCGTCGTGGGTCTGCCACTCGCCGCGATGGGGATCGTCTTCTGGTACCTGCCCTACCGCATTCCCCGGGAGATCGTGCGGCTGGCCGGGACCGCGTCCCAGGGCGTGGCGACGTTCAAGCTCGTCGCGGCGGCGGCGGCCTTCGCCGTGTGGTACGCTGTCGCGCTGTTGCTCTCGGCCTGGCTGCTCGGCCTGGGAGGGACGATCGCAGCGGCGATCCTCCTTCCGATCGCAGGACTCGTCGCGCTGGACTGGGCCGGCCGCTTCGAGCGCGATCGGGAGGAGGTGCGCCTGTTCCTGCGCGGCCTGCGGCGGGGGCGGCGGGATCGCCTGTCCGCATACCGCCGATCCCTGGTGGCCGAGTTCGACCGCGTCCTGGCTTACCAGGACCGGGACCGCTTTCCCGATTCCACGTAGCGCCGCGTCCGCCGGTCGCGCGCAGCGGAGGTCCAGTGAATCGTCCGATCACGATCGTCGGCGCACCGTCGAGTATCGGCATCCGCCCGTACGACGACGGAACTCCGCGGCGGCTGGACTTGGCGCCGGCCGCGCTCCGCGAGCAGGAGCTGGTCTCGCGTCTCGGTGCGCACGACCTCGGCGACGTGCCGCCACCGGCCTACCGGGACGTCGAGCGGCCGCCGAAGAGTCGCCCGCGGAACGAGGACGAGGTGATTGCGTACTCCCGGGAGCTGGCGCGTTTGGTTGCGGCCGCCGCGGAGAACGCGTTCGTGCTCGTCCTCGGCGGCGACTGCAGCATCGTCCTCGGGAACCTGCTGGGCATTCGCCACGGCCGCGCGCCTGTCGGGCTGGCCTACGTCGACGCGCACGCCGACTTCGCCTCGCCTCAGGAGTCGATCACCGGCTCGGTAGCCAGCATGTGCCTCGCGCTCGCGGTCGGCCGCGGCGACTCCCCGCTCGCGCGGCTCACCCTCCCGGAATCGCCCGGTCAGGTCTCCCGCGAGCCGACGCCCGAGCCGCTCGTCCGTCCCGGTGACACGGTCCTCATCGGCCGACGGGATCACGCCCAGCCCTGGTACGGTCACGACGCGCTGCGAGCCATGGAGATCCTCGACCTGCCCGGCGACGCGATAGGTGAGCGAGGCCCGGCGGCGGCCGCGGACATCGCGCTCGAGCGGCTCGCCCGCCCGGAGCTCGGAGGCTTCTGGGTGCATCTGGACGCCGACGCGATCGACCCGGCGGTGCTCCCGGCCGTCGACTCGCCGACCCCCGGCGGTCTCGACCTCGATTCCATGGCGGCGCTGCTCGACCCCCTCGTTCGCCACCCCCGGGCCCTCGGTCTCGAGCTCACGATCTACGATCCGGGGCTGGATCCCGATCGCGTATGCGCCGGACGGCTGGTGTCGCTGTTGCAGCGGGTGCTCCGCTGAACGCCGATTGCCGCAAGGTCCAGCGGACCTATCTGACGCTGGAGCTCCTCCACACACTGGCCGCGTCCTTCATCTGGGGCATCAACACGCTGTTCCTCCTGGACGCGGGACTCAGCAACGCCGAGGCATTCGCCGCGAACGCGTTCTTCACGGCCGGGCTGGTCCTGTTCGAGGTGCCCACCGGCGTGATCGCCGACACACGCGGCCGGCGGACGTCGTACCTCCTCGGCACGGTCACGCTGGCTCTCTCCACTCTGCTCTACCTCTGGATGTGGCGTATCTCGGCGCCGTTCTGGGCGTGGGCGATGTCGTCCGCGCTCCTGGGCCTCGGCTTCACGTTCTTCTCCGGGGCCGTCGAGGCGTGGCTCGTCGACGCGCTCGCCTTCAGCGGCTTCGACGGCAGGCTGGAGTCGGTCTTCGCCAAAGGAGAGATCGTCCAGGGAATCGCGATGCTCGGCGGGTCCGTGGCGGGCGGCGCGATCGCGCAGGCTACGGATCTCGGAGTCCCGTACGTCCTGCGCGTGATCGTGCTCGCTCTGACGTTTCTCTGCGCGTTCGTATGGATGCGGGATCTGGGGTTCGAGCCGAGCCGCGAAAGGCGGCCGTTCGCCGAGATACGGCGGGTGTTGCGGGGCTCCGTCGAGCACGGGCTCGCGAACCCGCCCGTGCGGTGGGTCATGCTGGCCGCGCCCTTCAGCGGCGGCGTCTCCATCTACGCCTTCTATGCCATGCAGCCCTATCTGCTCGAGCTCTACGGCGATGAGGAGGCCTATGGGATCGCGGGGCTGGCGGCGGCGATCGTAGCCGGCGCACAGATCCTCGGCGGGCTCACGGTGCCCCACGTCCGCCGCATCTTCCAGCGGCGCACCTCCGTGCTGCTGGCCTGCGCGGCGTCCAGCTCCGTCGTCCTCGCGCTGATCGGACTCGTTCCGATCTTCTGGACGGTCCTCGCACTGCTCGTCCTGTGGGGGCTTCTCTTCGCTGCCGTGACGCCCGTTCGCCAGGCGTATCTGAACGGCCTCGTCCCCTCCGACCAGCGCGCCACCGTTCTGTCCTTCGATTCCCTGCTGGCGTCGAGCGGCGGCGTCGTCGTCCAGCCCGTGCTGGGGCGCGCGGCGGACGTCTGGAGCTATCCGGCCTCCTACGTCCTGGCCGCGGCGATCGACGCGCTGGCGCTGCCTTTCCTCTGGTTGGCCCGCCGCCAGCGGTCGGACGCCGATACGATCGCCGCCGAGCCGGAGACCGAGCGAGCCTCCACCCCTCCCTGACGCTCTCTATTGTGCGGCTTCGTTCCGACTCCCTATGATGGGCGCGTGATATCCGTACGAACCGTATCGATCCTCAACATCGTCGCCAAGTTCCTCCTCGTGGCGCTTCTGTCCTACGGAATGACGCACCTCGAGCTGGACCGCTTCGCGGGCAAGGCCATGGGGGCGCGGGCGGCCCTCTACCCGGTATCGATCCTCGTGATCCCGATCGGCTGGGCGCTCCGCGGACGGCGGCCGCCCTATCCCCACCTGGCCGACCTGTTCCTGGCATCGCCCTTCATCATCGACGTGGCCGGCAACGCGCTCGACCTCTACAACACCGTCGTCTGGTTCGACGACGTCGCGCACACGGTGACCTTCATGCTTCTCGTCCTCGCGGTCGGATCACTCATCCTGCGCCTCGATCTCGAGCCGTGGATCGCGACCTGCCTCGCGATCGGATTCGGAGCCGTCAGTCACATCCTCTGGGAAATCATCGAGTTCGCGGCGATGTGGATCGGCTCGCCGGGTCTGCAGCTGACCTACGAAGACACCATCGGCGACCTCGCGATGTCGCTTTGCGGCACCATCATCGCCGGACTCGTCACCGGCTGGCGCGCCGAGTCCGCTTCCTAGCAGCGCCTGACACGAAACGGCCCAGACCGGTGCTCCGGCCTGGGCCGTTCTCGTCGCTGCTTCGATGACCGGTCCGCACGCGGACCGGGATCGAGAACCTTACCCCTCGGCGCCCGCCAGATCCTCCACCGCCGTCGCCAGCGTGTGGACCTTGTCCGCGTCACCGGCGCCGTCCGCGGCCGCGTGCAGCTCAGCGGCCAAGGCGACCAACGCCTCGCTGCGAGCTTGGCCTGAGGCGGCTTCCGCGGCGTCGAGCGTCTGTCTCGCGGCGGCGATACGATCCGCCGCCAGCCCGTCCTTGCGTTCGAGCTGATCCAGGTAGGCGCGCGCGAGCGCGAAGCTCGGCGGCCACACGATCTGCTGCTGACCCTGCACGTTCCGGTAGTCCTGCGTCACGGTGCGCGCCGCGTCGATCTCGTTCTGTGTCAGGTACTCGCTCGGCGTGAGCTGCAGGATGTCCAGCCCGCGCGCGATCTCGGAGTTGACGATCACGCCGTTGTACCAGTACACCGACCACGACCCGCCGCTCTCCATCTCCTCGGCGTTCACCGGGCCCCGGTCGAAGAACGCGATCTCGTGGGGATTCGCGGGATCGGTCCAGTCGAAGACCGAGATGCCACCCTGATACCAGCCCTGCACCATGACGTCGCGGCCGGGGATCGGGACCAACGAGCCGTTGTGCGCGACGCAGTTCTCCACCGAGGTCTGCTCGGCGGGCAGCTTGTAATAGCTCTGGAACTCGAGGTCGGTGCCTTCGATCGTGAAGATCGCGTCGGCGCCCCACTCCCTCGGATCCGTGGCCCGGCACTTCGCGCCTCCGCCACCGCCCCACTCGTCGGAGAAGAGGATCTTCGTGCCGTCGTTGTTGAAGGTGGCCGAGTGCCAGTACGAGAAGTTCGTGTCGGCCACCGCGGCCACGCGACGCGGGTTCACCGGATCGCTGATGTCGAGGAGGAGGCCGTAGCCTCCGCACGCCCCGCCCGCCATCCCGATGGCCGGATAGAGCGTGATGTCGTGGCACTGGGTGGGGCCCGTCTCCGGACCCTGCTGGCCGAACAGCGTGTCGATCCGCTCCTGGATGTCGGCCCGCAGCGCTGCGCTGTCCGCGGCCGTCGGGGCCCCTGTGCCGCCCCGCTCCTGGACGACCTGCGCCAGCATGAACTCGAGGAATCCGCCGGTGACGGCCTCCTCCTGGCCTTCGATCGTGACGACGAACCCGCCCGAGGCCTTCGCCTCCTCCACCTCCGCCAGCCGCTCCTCGCGGTCGCCCGCGGACTCTCCATGCTCTTCGACCGGCGCCAGACCTTCGAAGATCCGCGGCGAGGAGACGATCGCCGCCTGCTCCGGGTGCGCCAGGGGGACCTTTATGACCTCGATCCGGAACAGGGCCGAGTTCGGGTCCTCGTCCGGCATGGCGGCCGAGCATCCCGCCAGCTCGCTGGGGGAGCGCACCTGGGACGAGCCCGAGATGTAGACGTAGACGTTCTCCTCGTCGTCGGGGTCGACGAGCACGGAATGCGTGTGGGAGCCGCGGCACGTCTGGACGTTGCCCACGTTGACGGGGTTCTGCAGATCGCTGATGTCGAAGATCCGCAGCCCGCGCAGGCGATCAGTGCTGACCGTGTCCTGGACCCCCTCCCCGCCGCAGTCGATGCGGCCGCTCAGGCCTTCGCCGGAGACGAACAGCAGGTTGCCGTACACCGAGACGTCACTCTGCGAGGCCGGACAGAAGTAGCCCTTGGCCAGCGTCGGAGCCGACGGGTTCGAGATGTCCCAGATCTGATACCCGTTGTAGTTGCCCTGGATCACGTAGTTGTCCATGAAGGCGAGGTCCGAGTTCGTGACGCCCACGAACTGCTCCGCCTTCGGCGTGGCCGAAAGGAGTCGCAGGTTCCAGATCGCCTGCTCGGCGTCGGCGCCTCCCGCTGCGAGTCCTATGCGGGGATCGGTCGTATCCGGATCGATCACCGCGTATGCCGTTACGTCTTCCGAGGATGATGCGACAGCAGCTGCCGGAGACGCGCCCAGGACCAGCGCGACGAGAGCGATCGCGAGCGCGATCGGTCGGGACGTCGGGGGAGTCATATTCATGTGCACTTCCGTTGAGTGGGTGAAGGAGCGGGTTGCGGATGAACATCGAGCGAAGTCACAGAACCGGGAAGCCATCATCGCGAGCCCGTCGGCTCGAACACCATGTCGCGCAGCATCGACTGCATGCGATCGATCTCGCTGGTTTGATCGGCCCCGATGTCGGAGGCGATCTTGAAAACCAGATCGTTCTGCGCCGCGCCGTACGTGTCGAAGAGATCGTCCACCATCGTGATCGCGCCTCTATGGTGCTGGATCATGTACGTCAGGAACAGCCGGTCGAACTCCTCATCGCGCGCGGCGTCCAGCTCCGCCATCTGCTCCGCGGTCAGCATCCCGGGCATGTGGTGCATGGGGTCTCCGGCATGCATCGCGTGCGCTCCGGCGGAAATCGTGTCGGGCTGCGGAACCGGCTGTCCATTGTCCTCGAGCCAGTTCTGCATGATCGCGATCTCGTCGTTCTGTCCCACGATGATCCGGCCCCCGAGCACCTGGAGCGGCCCGTTCGACGTGTGCGTGGGGATCATCCGAGCCATCACCAGCGCCTGGGCATGATGGTGGATCATCCCGGCCATGAACTCTACGTCGGCGGCGGTGAAGGAGTTTCGCAGGCTGTCGGCGATTGCCACGGGGTCCCGCGTGGAGGCGGCACCGCCGGTGGCGCCCGGCGCGGGGCCGGCGGCCGGCGGCGGG
>DATFFS010000347.1:0-9419 GCA_035249945.1 Gemmatimonadota bacterium | reverse complement strand
CTCGAAACCAGCCCGCTCCAGGCCCAGCCTCAGGTACGGCGCGCGCCGCATGAGGCGCCAGATTTGCGCGCTCCGGCAGTTCTCGATCATGAGGACGACCGGGCCCTGGTCGATTCCGTAGTGGCCGAGGGAGATCCAGCCTCTCGATCGCTCTGCGCTCGATTCCTTGCCGCTTGAAGGGAAGGTCGGGTTGAAGCTGCACTTGTAGCCCAGCTCGCCGTTCATCTCGGGGTACCTGGCGTCGATCTCCTCCAGAGTCCGGACGACGAGCTCGGTCTCGAACGGCAGCGAGGCGACGACGGCCCAGGGAGTGAGGGTCCCGTCGTCGGGTCCCCATGGGACCCCCCGCGCTCGATAGTCCCAGAAGCGGCGCCGCACGCCCTTGACGTTCTTTACGGCGGGCCCCGGTCCATCGCTCGCGGAGATCCCCCAGATGTACTCGCCGTAGCCTTCGAACCCGCGCGGGTTTCGGATCGCGTATCGCTGCTGGACGAGCGTCGCGCGGCGGCTGTTCTCGAAATAATCGATTCCTCTCTCTCGCATGTAGGCGTCCTGGAGCCCGTCGAAGTCGATCCACAGGTGCGAGATCTGGTGGACGAACAGCGGTGCGGCGAAGAGGAACTCGATGTCGTAGAGCTTCTTCCACTTGTAGGTGGAGACCCAGGCCTCATAGGACGCTGGCGGGATCGGGAACGTCGGCGACCCGAGTGCCAGCGCGTAGAGCAAGAGGGCCTCGTTGTAGCCGCACCAGCGAAACCGGAGGAAGCCGGTCTCGGGCCTCCAGCCGTGGGAGACCGCCTCACCACCGGCGAGCGCCCACTGCCAGTCGGCTCGCCGATAGAGCGAGTCGGCGAGATCCCGGATCTCGTTCTCGACCGGCTGATCCCGGTCGAAGTACGCCCCCGCGACCAGGCCCCCCGCCAGGAGGAAGGTCGTGTCGATGGTCGAGAGCTCGCTCCGGCCGAACCGGCGGGCCGTCTCCATGTCCAGGAAGTGGTAGAAGAATCCCCGGTGACCGATGCCCGAGAGGTCGCCGTCTCCGGCGGGGCCATGCCAGAAGGTCCGCAGGGTCGTGCGCGCGAGCCCGGCCGCTTCCTCGCGCGCGACCCAGCCCCGCTCCGCCGCCACCGTGAGACATGCGAGGCCGAGACCGGTCGCCGCGATGCTGGATGGAGCGTCCTCCTTGGTGCTGTCGGCGACGAGGCCGGTGACCGGACTCGTGAGGTCCTGGAAGTAGCGGAAAGTGTTTCGCTCGAGCTCGGCCAGTCCGGCCCGCCGGTCGGCGCCGAGCCCGTCCATGGCCTCGCCGACCCTGCTCGGGAGCGCAGCCGCCTCTTCGGTGCGGGTGGTCACCTTCCGCTCGCGAGCCCGATGAGCCACCAGCCGGTCACGGATCCCACGGCATAGACCAGGTGGTGCCAGGCGTCGATCGCGACCTCCATCCAGCCCCATTTCCAGAACGGCGGGGTGAGACCCGTCGACGGGAGCCCGACCAGCGCGATGCCCCACACGAGGAGAAAGAAGACCGGACCGGCGACCCATGGCGCGAGGCCGCCGAGGGCCGGATCCATCAGCAGCCACAGCACTACGCCCCAGAGCGTGCTGTAGATCCAGTGCACCCACGTGCCGATCAGCGCGAGCGACTCGCCGGTCTGCTTCGCCACTCCGAACAGCCCGAGCAACTTGTTTCCCGCCTGGCCCGGGGTCTCGCTCGGCGGACGGCCGCGGAGGTGCATCTCGGTCGTGCTCGAGAGCGTCATCGCGACGGCTCCGAGGAGGGTCGCCAGGAGACCCCGAAGGAGCAAGGGATTCAACGGGGCTCGGGCCGGAAGCGATAGATCAGGTCGCACACGAACGAGAAGACCCACAGCGCGATCGGTAGCGCAACGAGCAGCGGATGGATCGGGTGATCGAACACGCGAGCCGGCATCCTTCCGATCGTAGTAGACGGTCTCGCGCGGATCTGTCCGCTGTCTGACCAGGGGGGTGGTCGGCGATGGGTCCCGGAACGCCCCTGGCCGCATCCACTTGACACGCCTGTGCGCGAGGTCATATTTCCGACGCTTCTCGGGCCAGCTCGACCTCCCCGCCGCGAGCGGGCGATCCACCAGCATCGACGACCGCATCCTCGTTGACCCAGCTCCGGTGACGGCATGCCGATGAAAGCGTCTGGTTGGCGACGGTCGCTCCTGCCGATTCTCGCTGTCATGGCGTCCGTTCCGATCGTGCTTTTCACCGCCTGCGACCCCGACTGGAAGTTCCTGTTCGCCCGGGAAGAGACCCCCGAGCAGCCGATCCGCTTCATGCACACCGTGCACGTCGGGGTGGACAGCATCCCTTGCGCGTACTGCCACTTCTCCTCGAACGTGTCGGAAGAGGCGGGGATACCCCCGGTGGGCACGTGCATGGGATGCCACCGGTTCGTAGCTGGATCGACCGACGAATTCAAGACCGAGATCCAGAAGGTCCTCGAGTTCGCCGCCGACTCGACGCCGATACCGTGGAATCGCGTGCACAGTGTGCCGGCGTTCGTCCAGTTCACCCACCGGCCCCACGTCCGCGCGGGTGTCGCGTGCGCGGAGTGTCATGGGGACGTGGCGGAGATGGAGCAGGTCACGCGCGTCGCGCCTATGACGATGGGATGGTGCGTGGAATGTCACCGGGAGCGGGAGGCGCCGGACGACTGCGCCACCTGCCACTACTGAGTCGGGGAGCGGGATGGAAAGACGCGACTTCCTCAAGCTGATCGGGATCACCGGCGCCGGCGCGGCGACCGCCTGCGACGCCAAGGTCGGCCCGCAGTCGCTCATCCCGTACATGGTGCCGCCCGAGGACATCACGCCGGGGATCCCGACATGGTACGCGTCGACCTGCCGCGAGTGTCCGGCCGGCTGCGGGACGCACGTCAAGACCCGCGAGGGCCGCGTCATCAAGCTGGAGGGCAATCCCGACAGCCCGGTCAACCGCGGCAAGCTCTGCGCGCGCGGGCAGGCGGCGCACCAGAACCTGTACGACCCGGATCGGCTGAAGGGTCCCAAGAGACTTCAGGACGGCGACTACGTCGATGCGCCGTGGGAGCAGGCGACCGCGGCCCTCGCCGCGGAGCTCGGGAGGCTGCGCGGGGAGTCGGACGGGGAGTCGGGGTCCGTCGTGCTTCTCACCGGTCTCCAGACCGGCACCCGGGAACGGCTCTACGACGAATGGGCGCAGGCCCTCGGCGTGCGCCGGGTGGTGTTCGAGCCCTTCGCCTACGAGCCCCTGCTGGAGGCGAACCGGCGCGTGTTCGGAGAGGCCGTCCTGCCGGCCTACGACATCGAAGGGGCGGAGTTCGTGATCTCCTTCGGCGCCGAGTTCCTCGAGACCTGGATCTCGCCCGTCCGGTACGCGGGAGAGTGGTCGCGGATGCACGCCTTCCGCGGGGACGAGGCGATCGAGAAGGGGATCTTCGTGGCGGTCGAGCCGCGGCTCTCGATGACCGCCTCGAACGCCGACGAATGGGTCTCCGTGAAGCCGGGAACGGAATACCTCGTGGCGCTGGCGATGGCGAATGTGCTGGGCGCGGGCGGCGAGGCTTCCGAATGGACACCCCAGCGGGCCGGCCAGGCGACCGGCGTCGACCCCGCCACGATCGAGCGCCTGGCGCGCCTGTTCGCCGACAAACGCAGTGTCGCGCTCCCCGGGGGAATCTCTACGTCTCACCCCAAAGCGACCGCCGCCGCCGTCGCGGTGAATCTCTTGAATCAGGCGGGCGGCGCCGTCGGCGATACACTCACGCTCTCGGCCCCCGTGACCGGCCCGGTCGCCGGATCCTATCGGGCGATCGTCGATCTCGTCGGCGAGATGCAGACCGGGACGGTCCAGGCGCTGCTGGTGGCCGACGCCAATCCCGTCTACTCGCTCCCGCCCGCGCTGGGATTCGCCGACGCGCTGCGCCAGGTGCCGTTCCGCGCATCGTTCAGCTCGGTGTTCGACGAGACCGCGGCCTGGTGCCAGTGGCTCCTGCCCGACCACACCCCGCTCGAATCGTGGGGCGACTGGGTGCCCCAGCAGGGCGTGGTCGGCATCCAGCAGCCCGCCATGCGGCCGGTCTACAACACCCGCCCGACCCCCGACGTGATGCTCGAGGTCTGGCGCGCGGCCGGGGGCGGGGCGGCTGGAGCGGCGCCGCCGGAGGAGGCCACGTGGTACGACTACCTGCGTGCCGCGTGGAACGACCGGGCTCCGGACGAGCGCGCCTGGGCGGAGGTCCTCGAGGCCGGCGGCGTCTGGGAGGGCGCCGACGCCACGCCGTCCTACCGCCAGCCGACCGATGCGGCGAGCGCCGGGCAGGCGGGGGCAGGAGCGGCGGCGACCGCGGAGGCCGGCGGCGGCGAGGCGACCGACTTCACTCCGGCCGAGTTCGTGGGTCCCTCGGGCGAGGGCACGTTCGCGCTCGTCGTCTACCCGCAGCTCGCGCTCTACGACGGGCGCACGGCCAACCGGCCGTGGCTCCAGGAGCTACCCGATCCGGCCACGACGGCTTCCTGGCAGACCTGGGTCGAGCTGCACCCCGAAACCGCCGACGAGCTCGGTCTTAGGAACGGGGACGTCGTCTCGGTCGACTCGGGGCATGGCTCGGTCGAGGCCGCGGTCATCCGTTACTACGGCGCGCGCCGGGACACGGTCGCGATGCCGCTCGGCCGCGGACACGACCGGATGGGCCGCTTCGCGACGGCCGCTCGCGGCGCGAACCCGGTCACGCTGCTGCCCCCGACGGCCGATCCGGACAGCGGCGGTTTCGCCTGGCAGGGCGTGCGCGTCCAGCTGACGAAGACGGCCGCCTGGGTCCCGCCGCTGACGTACCAGGGGTCGGACTCCGATCACGGCCGCGACCTGGCCGAGGCGATCCCGATGGCGGAGGCGCTGCGCCTGGCGGCGGGAGGCGCCGTGGAGCACGGCGAACAGCACGTCCTCGGCGAGGACATCCCGCTGACCGTCGAGCGCGTGGCGCGGGATTCGGATTCCGAGAGCCCCTACCGGTGGGGCATGGCGATCAGCCTCGATGCCTGCACTGGCTGCAACGCCTGCGTGACCGCGTGCGCCGCGGAGAACAACCTGCCGTTCGTGGGCCCGGAGCGCGTCGAGAAGAGCCGCTTCATGACGTGGATCCGGATCGAGCGATATTTCGAGGAGAAGCCCGGCGGCGGAGTCGAGACGCACCACCTGCCGATGCTGTGCCAGCACTGCGGCGCCGCGCCGTGCGAGCCGGTCTGCCCGGTCTACGCCACGTACCACAATCCGGACGGCCTGAACGTGCAGGTCTACAACCGCTGCGTGGGAACCCGCTACTGCTCCAACAACTGTCCGTACAAGGTCCGCTACTTCAACTGGTTCGAGTACGAGTGGCCAGAGCCGCTGAACTGGGGGCTCAATCCGGACGTGACGGCGCGGGAGAAGGGGGTCATGGAGAAGTGCACCTTCTGCGTGCAGCGGATCAACGCCGCCAAGATCGCCGTCAAGGACCAGGGAGCGGACGCCGTCATCCCCGAGGGGATGTTCCAGACCGCCTGCCAGCAGACGTGTCCGACCGACGCGATCGTGTTCGGGAACCTGAAGGACCCCGCGAGCCGCGTGGCGCGCCTGGCCGGCGGGCCGCTGGCGTACAGCGCGCTGGAGATCCTGAACACCCGGCCCGCGAACTTCTACCTGAAGCACGTGACGGATCGCACGGGAGCACCGACCGCGGAGTCGCCCGCGCAGCCGGCGGGCGCACATTGAGGAGTCGGACGTGAGCGACACGACGACGGAGAGAAGCGGACGCGCGCAGGCGCAGGTCTTCCGGCGCGTCAACCGGGACATCCTGGCCACGCTCAAGCTGCCCGGCGCCGGCTGGGCGATCATGATGGCCGTCGTCCTGGCAGTGCTCGCCCTCGGCGTCATCGCCGAGATCCACATGCTCGAGACCGGCATCGGCGTCACGGGCCTGGAGCCACCCATCATGTGGGCGGTTCTCATCACCAACTTCGTGTTCTGGGTGGGCATCGCGCATTCCGGAACGCTGATCTCCGCCATCCTGTTCCTGTTCCGCGCCCAGTTCCGGACCGCCGTCTATCGGGTCTCCGAGACCATGACGGTGTTCGCGGTCATGACCGCGGGGCTCTTCCCGCTGATCCACCTCGGCCGCGTCTGGTACTTCTACTACCTCGTGCCCTACCCCAACGAGCGGCTCCTATGGCCGAACTTCCGCAGCCCCTTGGTGTGGGACTTCTTCGCGATCTCTACCTACTTCACGATCAGCTCCGTGTTCCTGTACGTGGGATTGATCCCCGACATCGCAGTCGCGCGCGACCGCGCGCGCACGCGGTTCCGCCGCCGGCTCTACGGCGCGCTGTCGCTGGGCTGGCAGGGAACCGACTCCCAGTGGCGGCATTACAACCGGGCCTACCTGTTCCTGGCGGGCCTGGCGACCCCGCTGGTCTTGTCGGTCCATTCCGTGGTGTCCTGGGACTTCGCGATGGCGATCGTGCCAGGCTGGCACTCGACCATCTTCGCGCCCTACTTCGTAGCCGGCGCGATCTTCAGCGGCGTGGCGATGGTGATCACGCTCGTGCTCCCGCTGAGAAAGGCGTTCAAGCTCGAGGACTACATCGACGAGTACCATCTCGACCGGCTGGCGAAGCTGCTCCTGCTGACGTCCTCGATCGTGTTCTATTCGTATCTGGTCGAGATCTGGACGGCCTGGTATTCGGGCTCCGAGTACGAGCGCGCGGTCTTCTGGGATCGCCTGTTCGGACAGTACGCCTGGGCCGGATGGATCATGTACACCTGCAACTGCTTCATCCCGCTCTCGCTCTGGTTCAAGCGTGTGCGGACGTCGTGGTTCTGGATGTTCATCGTGTCGATCTTCGTCAACATCGGCATGTGGTTCGAGCGGTTCGTGATCATCGTCCAGTCCCTGGCCCACGAGTTCGAACCCTTCGGGTGGGATTATTACAAGCCGACCTGGGTGGAGATGGCGATTACCGCCGGATCGTTCGCCTGGTTCCTGATGTGGTTCCTGCTGTTCATCAAGTTCCTGCCTTCCATGGCGATCGCGGAGCTGAAGGAGCTGCTGCCGCCGAGGCTGAAGCGGTCGAAGCGGGAGTTGGAGGAGGCATGAGCGCCGAACTGCTGGAGCGCGGTGTGCGGGGCGCGTTCTACACCCTCGAGGAGGCCGCGCACGCGGTGGACGTCCTCGAGGAGAACGGGTTCGCGCAGCGGGACGTCACGCTGTTCTCGCCGATTCCTACCGCCGAGGTGGAGGAGCACTTCGTCCGGCCCCGGAGCCCGGTGCGGTACATGACGCTTGCCGGCGGGATCCTGGGCTGTATCACGGGGTTCGCGCTGACGTACTGGACGTTCTTCGCCTGGCCGCTCCACGTCGGTGGCAAGCCGATTTCGTCCTTCCCGGTGACGGTCGTGATCATGTTCGAGTTGACCGTATTGCTCGGCGGGCTCTTTTCGCTGGCCGCGATCCTCATCTTCAGCCGCATCCCCGCGCTTACCTCGAAGCCCGGATACCACCCTCGCTTCTCGGAGGACCTGTTCGGAGTCTTCGTTCACACTTCGGAGGATGAAGGCAAGCGGAGCGCGAGCCGGGTGCTGGACGGCCTCGGCGCGCTGGAGGTGCGAGATGCGCCGGAGTAGAGGCATCCTCATCGCGCTGATCGCGCTGCCGCTGGCAGCGTGCGAGTGGTTCAGCACAATGAGCGACCCGCCCTCGATCGAGCCGCACGAGAGGGCGCCGCTTCTGGCGGCGGAGCACACCGTGCCCCTGGACGGACTGCCCGATTTCGACCTGACGAACGCGGACGAGCGCGTGTCGAACCCGCAGCCGTCGTCACCAGCCTCGCTGGAGATGGGAAGGGCGTATTACGACACCTTCTGCGCGGTGTGCCACGGTGCGACGGGGCTCGGCAACGGCCCGTTGTCCAAGCGCTTTCCCGCCATTCCGGCGATCGCGACGGGTCAGGTGGCGGGATACACCGATCCCTATGTCTTCGCGCTCATCTCCAAGGGTCGCGGGCTGATGCCGGAGTACAGCCGGATCCCTGTTTCCGCGCGCTGGGACATCGTCAACTACGTGCGGACGCTCTCGCCTGGGGCCGGAGCGACGGGTGCGGGCGGGACAGCAGAAGCGGGCGCGACGGGCACCGTTCCGGTGGACGCCTCCGCCCAAGGGGGTACGCGGTGAGCGCGCACGGGCATCCGCTGCCGACCCTCAAGGTCGACGATCTCCTCGCCAGCATGGACGACCGCTCGCGCGGGCTCTACGCCCTTTCGGTGGGGCTCTGCCTGCTGGGCGTGGTGGGCTTCATCGCCGGTGTCCTCAGCGACCCGCAGCGGGCCTGGACCGCGCTGGTGTGGAACTGGTCGTTGTGGAGCGGGATCGCAGTCGGGGGAGCGGCCGTCGTGGCGGCGGCGAGCGCGTCGTACGGCCACTGGCTGCGGCCGATGCGCCGCATCGCCGAGGGGCTCACCGCGTTCCTGCCGGTCTCGTTCCTGATCATGCTCGTCATGCTGTTCGGGCTCGAGCACGTGTACGAGTGGGTGGAGCATCCGATCGCCGTCAAGGCGAAGTGGCAGAACCCGACGTTCTTCTCCGTCCGCCAGGTCGTGGGGCTGGCGATCCTGTACGGGACGGCGCTGGCGCTCGTCTACTGGTCGATGCGCCCGGACGTGGGCCGGCTACGGGACCGCGTGCAGGGCTGGAGGCGGGGCCTCTACGACCGGCTGACCGCCGGCTGGGAAGGGGAGGACGTCGAGCTCGAGCGGTCGGCGGCCGCGCGGGCGAAGCTGGCCCCGGCCTATGTCGTCATCTACGCCGTCTTCGTCACGCTGTGGGCCTGGGACTGGTTGATGTCGATCGACCCGCACTGGTTCTCGACCCTGTTTCCGGCCTGGATCTTCATGACCTACTTCCTGGGCGCCTTGGTCGTGACGGCCATCCTGACCTGTCGCCTGCAGGCGTATCCCCCGTTCGCGAACGCCGTTCCGCCCCGGTATCTCCATGATATCGGCAAGATGGTGTTCGCGTTCACGATCTTCTGGACATACCTGTTCTTCGCGCAGTACCTGGTCATCTGGTTCGGTCGGCTCCCGGAGGAGACGGGGTTCGTCAAGCTGCGGCTATGGGGCGCGTACGAGCCGATCGCCATCGCGGTCCTGGTCTGTGTGTTCCTGGTCCCGTTCCTGGGGCTGCTCGGCATCCACGCCAAGCGCAATCCGGTGACGCTGACCCTGTTCTGCCTGGTGAGCCTGTTCGGGCTCTGGCTGTTCCACCTCCTGCTGGTGGCGCCCTCTCCGTATCCGGATTTCATCGCCCTCGGCTGGATCGAGGCCCTGGTGGCGGTCGGGATGGCGGGCGCCTTCGCCACGTGCTTCCTCACGTTCGTGCGGGC
>DATFFS010000346.1:0-10846 GCA_035249945.1 Gemmatimonadota bacterium | reverse complement strand
CGCTTATCGCGCCGGGGATCCGGCGGCGGTCGCGGCCCTGTACGCGGACGACGCGTTCTACCTGGCCCCGGGGGGCGAGATCGAGCGCGGGGAGGTGGCGCGGCACTTCGAGTTCCTGTCCTCGTTCGAACCGGGGACCGGGCCGGTCATAGAGTTCGAGATCGTCGACCGGGCGATCTCGGGCGAGCTCGCCTACGACATCGGGTACTACACGCTCCGGCGAGCCGAGGCGGATACGAGTGAGGGACGGGGCAAGTTCATCGTCATCTGGAAGCGCGGGGCGGATGGGGTCTGGCAGATCCACGCCGACGGGTACAGCGGTGTCGACGATCCCGAAGCGCCCACCGAAGAGGGAACGTGAGCGAGACCGGGTTCGCCGTCGCGTACGCGGTGCTCTGGGCGGGGTTCTTCGTCTGGCTGTTGCGGCTGGGACGGCAATCGCGGAAGCTCCAGGAGACGACCCGGACGATCAAGCGGAACCTGCACTCGGGGTGGCCGGATCCGGAAGAGTAGGGATGGCGGAGAGGGCGGGATTCGAACCCGCGAGACGCGATTAACGTCTACGCGATTTCCAGTCGCGCTCCTTCGACCACTCGGACACCTCTCCGCGAAGGGAAGAATTTACTCAAAGGGTGGGATGGGCGCCTTCGGCGCCATCCCGCCGCTCGCCGCGGGGCGTTCCGCCATCCCCGTTCCGACGCGGTCCTTCGGACCTGGCGATCGACGAAGTCGGAATCCGGCGAGCGAGCTCGCCTCCTTCCGACTTCGTCGATCGCCGCGACTTCGTCGCTTCTCGTCGGAACGGGGATGGCGGAGGGGGTGGGATTCGAACCCACGATACGCTGTTAACGTATACCGGTTTTCGAGACCGGCGCCTTCAACCACTCGGCCACCCCTCCAGGGAAGGGGCATGAATATCGCCGCGGAGGGGCTGCGTTTCAACCGCGGCGGGCGCGGAAGAAATCCTTGAGGATGGCGCCGCACTCGTCGGCCAGAAGGCCAGCGACGACCTCCACGCGATGGTTGAGCCGGGGGTCGGTGGGAATGCTGGCCAGGCTGCCGCTCATGCCGGCCTTCGGGTCGGCGGCCCCGTAGACGAGCCTGTCGATCCGCCCCAGGACGCACGCTCCCGAGCACATCGCGCACGGCTCCAGGGTGACGTAGAGCGAGACCCCGAGCAACCGCCACGACCCGAGCGCTCCCGCGGCTTCGCGCAGGGCCAGCATCTCCGCGTGCGCCGTCGGATCCTGGAGCTCCTCGGTGCGGTTCCGCCCGCGGCCGACGATCCGGCCCTCCTGCACGGCCACGGCCCCCACCGGGACCTCGCCCGCCGCCAGCGCCTCCCGCGCCTCTTCGAGCGCGGCCTCCATCCATCGCCCGTGCTCTTCGAGCATGCGGTCAGCCCAGCGTCACGCGGATGCGATGCTGGCGGCCGTCGTCGACGAGCGGGATCCACGCCCCTCTCCCGGGCTCCAGCGAAGCCTCGGCGCCCTCCGCCGGAGCGGAGGAGTCCGCTCCCAGCGCCCGGGGACCGGCGTGCTCGACCACCATGCGCGGCACTTCCCTTCCGTCGACCTCCACCCGCTGGATTCCGCGCATCACGCCGAGCGGATTCTCGACGTCTATGTCGTAGCGCGACGAATGATAAGCGAAGGAAATCCGGAACCCCGGCCAGTCGCGCGGGATGCAGGGGTCGAGATGGAGTCTCTCGCCTCGCAGGCGGAACCCGAGGATCCATTCGATCCCGGCGCGATACATCCAGCCCGCCGACCCCGTGTACCAGGTCCAGCCGCCGCGCCCGAGGTGGGGCGGCTCGGCGTACACGTCCGCCACCGCGGCGTAGGGCTCGACCTTGTAGCGGTAGATGCCCGCGCGGGTGGAGGTCTGATTGATCGGGTTCAGGATCGAGAACAGCTCTGCCGCCTTGTCGCCCTCGCCCAGCTCGGCGAAGGCGATCACCGACCACAGCGCGGCGTGCGTGTACTGCCCGCCGTTCTCCCGCACGCCGGGCAGGTAGCCCTTGATGTATCCGGGGTCCACGTCCCAGTTGTCGAAGGGAGGCGTGAACAGGAGGACCAGGCCATCGCCGCGACGGATCAGGTATTGCTCGACGGCCCGCATCGCCTGCTCGGCGCGTCCCGCCGGAGCCGCGCCGGAGATCACGCCCCAGGATTGCGCGATCGAATCGATCTTGCATTCCTGGCTGGCGTTCGAGCCGAGCGGCGTGCCGTCGTCGAAGAACGCGCGCCGATACCAGTTTCCGTCCCAGCCGTGGAGCTCGATCGCGGCATCCAGGTCCGTGAGCCATTCCCGCCAGCGATCCACGCGCTCGTGGTCCTCCCGCTTCTCGGCCAGGGGCAGGAAGCGGCTGATCGTCTGGTGGAGGAACCATGCCAGCCATACGCTCTCCCCCTGGCCCTGGTCGCCGACCCGATTCATGCCGTCGTTCCAGTCCCCGGAGCCCATCAGCGGGAGCCCGTGCGGCCCGAGCCCGAGGCTGACGTCGATCGCGCGCGCGCAATGCTCGTACAGGGTCGCCGTCTCGGCGGAGGTGTCGGGCTCGAAGTATCGCTCGCTCTCGCCTTGCTCCAACGGCGGTCCCTGGATGAACGGGCTCTCCTCCTCCAGGACCTCGAGGTCCCCGGTAACCTCCAGGTAATGGACGACCACGAACGGCAGCCAGTCGCGGTCGTCGCTGAAGCGGGTCCTGACGCCGCGCCCCGAGGGGGTGTGCCACCAGTGCTGCACGTCGCCCTCCGGGAACTGGCGGCCCGCACACCGCAGCAGGTGCTCGCGCGCGATCTCCCGCCGTGAGACGATCAAGGCGGTCACATCCTGGAGCTGGTCGCGGAAGCCGTAGGCCCCACCGGACTGATAGAACGCCGAGCGGGCCCAGACGCGGCAGCTCAGGGTCTGGTATAACAGCCAGCGGTTGAGCATGATCGTCATGGACTCGTCCGGGGTGCTGACCTTCACTGCGTCCAACACGTCGTCCCACATCGTCTTCACGCGTTCCAGGACCTCGTCCAGATCGGCGCCCCGGTACGCTTCGACCATTTCACGCGCCTCCTCCGCATCCGAACCCTGACCGAGCAGCAGCACGACCTCCACCGACCCGCCGGCGGGCACGGTGATGGGTGTGCGTAGCGCGGCACAAGGATCGAACCCTCCACCGACCGAGCCCGAGAGCTCCACGTCGGATTCCATGCCCGCCGGATAGGACAGGTTCCCGTTCCGCCCGAGGAACTCGGCGCGGTCTGCGGTCCACGAGCGCTGCTTCCCACGCATGTCGACGAAGCCGACGCGGGCGCCGAACTCCTCGGACCAACGGTTGTGGACGAAGAGCGCGCGCGTCGACTCGTCGACCTCGGTCCACACGAACGGCGCGGACGCCTCGCGAAGAACGCCGAGGACCCATTCGACGTACGCGGTGACCGTGAGACGCCGCGGCCGATCGGACAGGTTCCGGACGGTGAGTCGCGAGATCTTGACGGGGTCCTCGGGGGGAACGAACAGGACGAGGTCGAGCGCGATATCGTGGCTCTGATGCTCGAACCGTGTATACCCCTGGCCGTGGCGAATCACGTAGGGCGTAGTCTCGCGGATCGGCGACGGGGTCGGCGTCCACACGACCCCGGACTCCTCGTCGCGCACGTAGAGGGCCTCACCGGGCGGGTCGTTCACGGGATCGTTGGACCACGGCGTGAGACGATTCTCTCGACTGTTGCGAGCCCACGTGAAGCCGGCACCCGATTCCGAAACGGTGAACCCGAAGTCCGGATTCGCGATCACGTTGATCCATGGCACCGGGGTCCACTGGCCTTCGCCGAGCACCGTCACGTATTCGCGGCCCCCCTCGGCGAAGCCCCCCAGCCCATTGAAGAACGACAGCTTGAGGCGTGGCGGAGGCGCTTCGGGCTCCTGCTGAGCCGGCGGCTGCGCCGGGGCGGCGAAGTACCGCTCGTCGCGGATCGCCGCCTCGAGCTGCTCGGCCAGGGACCCGTGATGGCTGAGAAGGACGGCCCGGGCCGCCGAGCGTATCAGGTCGCGGTCCTCTTCGGGCAACTGATCGCCGCGCATGATGTAGACCCCGCCGTGACTCTCGTGGCTCTGATGGGAGACCTGCGAGCGACTGACCCGGACCACACGCTCCAGCCAGTCCTGCAATTCATCGGTGTACGAGAACTCGTGCTCGTTGAGGACGACCAGATCGACGGCCACGCCCTTCCAGCCCCAGTACTCGTGGGCGCGAAGGAGCTGCCGGACGATTTCGCGGTCCCGGATCTGATCGATGCGGGCCAGGACGATCGGCAGGTCGCCGGATATCCCGTACTGCCAGAGCGCGCGCTGGCCGCGAGCCATGCGCGCCAGAACCGAAGTGGGCGGACGGAGGGCGGGGTCGACGTAGAGGATGCGTCCGGCCAGGCGCTGGAACAGATGCGCCTCGTTCGCCGAGATGCCCAGATGATGGAGCAGCACCTGCGCCTGCGTCCACGCCAGCGCCGCCTCGCGCTCGAAGATCGCCGGGTCGTGATACTTGTCGGCCAGCGCGAGCGCCTTCTCGCGCGAATCCGAGACCAGCGTGGAGAACGTCACGATCGCCGTCTCGCCCGGCCGCACCCGGACCGTACGACGCAGGCTGAAGATGGGATCGAGCACCGCGCCGGTCGTGTTGGAGAGGGGCCGCCCGTCGACGATCGTGCTGGGGGCGCGTTTGCCCCGGCCGCGGTCGAGGAACCGAGCGCGGTCGGTCTCGTATTGCACGGAGTCCATGGATCCGCCCTCCACGGCAGCCACGTGCGCCGCCCAGATCGGCGGGTCGTCGGGTGATCGCGGGCGGCGCGTCGCGAGCAGAGCGCCGTAGGTGGGAACGAACTCCGTCTGGACGAAGAGATTCTGGAAGGCCGGGTGCGCAGTGTCCGCCGCCTGCGGCGCCAGCACGATCTCGGCGTAGCTCGTGATCTCGATGGAACGGTCGCGCGAGCTCAGGTTCTTGATGGAGACCCGCCGCAGCTCGCCGTCGTCCTCGGGAGAAACGATCACGTCGAGCGTCGTCGCGAGGGACCCATCCCGGCGGCGGATCTCGACACGGTCCTCCATGAAGGCCGCCTCGTAGCTCTCGGCGGCTGCCGTAGTGGGCTGATGGCCGGCCGACCACGTCGCGCCCGCGGCGACGTCGCGTATGTAGACGAACGTTCCCCAATTGTCTCGCGTGGCGTCCTCGCGCCAGCGCGTGACCGCCAGATTGCTCCAGCGGCTGTACCCGGCTCCGGCGTTTGTCACCATCACGCTATAGCGGCCGTTCGACAGAACGTGCGTACGAGGGGTGCGCTCGTGGGGAGTGAAGAAGCGACGCTCGACGGGCGGCACCACCTCGCGAACGTGGCGCACCGCGTGGACTTCCTCGGCTCGGGGCCGCTGCACGGCGACGTCGCGCGGCACGCGCTCCTGAAGCAGCAGGTCGTGCGCGCCGATCACCGGCACGCGGTGGAACCGGCGGCGCAGGATGCCGCCGAGGAGCGTGTTGGCGAGCGCGAGGATCGTCATCCCCTGGTGGTGCGCCATGTACGCTTTGACCACCGCGGCATCGCTTCCCTGGGGCAGACGCTCAGGGGTGTAGTCAATGGCCTCGTAGAAGCCCATGGATCCGCGCGCGCCCTCCTCTGCCAGGCGTACGAAGTTCCGGGCGGCCGATCGCGGCGCGATCATCGCTGCCAGCGCGGTCGCGTAAGGGGCGACTACCAGGTCCTCGGAAAGGCCGCGTGTCAGGCCGAGCCCCGGTACGCCGAAGTGGGAGTACTGGTACGTGAGCTCCAGGTCGCGCGCATTGTAGGCGGATTCCGAGATCCCCCATGGGACGCCGCGCTCCGCTCCATAGCGGATCTGACGCTGGACGATGAGCCGCTTGGTGCGTTCGAGCATCGTCTCCGGGGCGCCTTGCATGAGGAGGTGTGGCATCAGGTACTCGAACATCGAGCCCGACCACGACAGCAGCGCGGCGTCGCGTCCCACCGGCGTGACGGGCCGACCGAGACGGAACCAGTGTTCGACCGGGACGTCGCCCTTGGCGATCGCGATCAGGCTCGCCTGCCGCGCCTCGGACGCGAGCAGGTCGTAGTAGCTGTTGTCGTAATGAGCGTCGGAAACGCGGTACCCGATGGGAAACAGCTTGTGCGAGGCGTCGTAGAGGAAGCCGAAATCCATCTCCACGACTTGCCGTTCGATGCGGTTCGCGAGAGCCAGGGCCCGCTGGCGGACGGCGCGGGAGCTGCGCTCCTGCGCCGCCACCGCGTCCGTCATCCGGTCGAGCCATGCGAGAAGCGGGTTGCCCGGAGCGCCATCATGCCCGGCGGCGGCACGCAGGGCCGAGAGCTTGTCGAGGGCGGCCGCGCTGGTGCCGCCACCGGACGGCAGGAGCGCCTCCTCCAGCTCCGACAGCCGCTCCGCATATGCCTCCGTCTCCGCCGGAGGCGAGGGCGCCTCGGCGAGAGTGGAGGCCCACGGCGCGAGCTCGTCGAGGTCACGGATGTGGGACCGCACCGCGCGCAGCACGGCGTCCGCCCAGTACGCGAAGTCGCGTGCGGAGGGGTCGGGGGAGCCCTCGGCGACCACGCGGGCGACGTCGACCAGGTCTTCGGCCGCCGCCTCGATTCCCGCCAGCCGGGAGGCGCGCTCGCGCTCCTCGAACGGGGCCGCGGTGAGCTCCTCGCGCAGGCGTGCAATGGAGGAGTCCACGTCGCGCTGGGAAACGGTGGTCAGCCGGCTCGCGGCGACCGCCGACAGGGCTGCGTCCTCGGCCAGCGACATCGCGTGTCCGATGCCCTCGAGCACGACCGGAAGCCGGGGGAGCAGCCACAGCGGCTCCCGCAGTGCCTCGGCCAGCGCCAGGAAGTGGCCGGCCAGATTACCGCTGTCCACGGTCGAGACGTAGCGGGGCTCGAGCGGGTCCAGACGGTCGATGTCGTACCAGTTGTAGAGATGGCCGTGGAAGCGATCCAGCCGCTCGAGCGTGGCCAGCGTCCCCTCGACTTTCTCGATCGTCTCGAAGGCCCCGATCCAGGCAAAATCGCGCGCGGCGGCAACGGATAGCAGGTATACCCCGATGTTCGTGGGAGACGTGCGGCGGGCCACGACCGACTCGGGATCGATCTGCAGATTGTCGGGCGGCAGCCAGTTGGACTCAGCGGTCACGAACGTCTCGAAGTAGCGCCAGGTGGCGCGCGCGATCAGCGCCAGCTGCTGGCTGCGGGCGAGATCGAGCTCCTCGCCGACGGCCGCCGGCAGCGGGGCACTGAGCCACAGCGCGACGGCCGGGGAGGCGAGCCACAGCGCCAGCATCGGAAACGCCAGATGGAACGTCTCGGGTCTCAGGACGAGCGCGACGACCGCCGCCGCCAGGCCCAGCGCGACCCCGCGCCACATGGAGCGGTAGGCCGAGGGTAGATCGTGCATCGATCCCTTGCCGGCCATGGCGGCCGGAACCCACTCCAGAAGCTTTCGCCGGGACACGCAGAGTCGCCACAGCGTGCGCACGATCGCGTCGGTCATGATGATCGCGCGGTTGGGAAGGAAGATGAGCGCCAGCCCGACCCGGGCGGCTGCCTCCGCCGCATCGAGAACGACGCTCCGGATGTGCGACCGCTTGGCGATCCCCCGGCGGCGAGGCAACGCGCCGGCGACCACGGGCACCGCGGCGGGCATCGCGATCGTGACCACGATGAACGCGGTCCACAGGAGCGGCGATACGGGCAGCACGACCCAGCCCGCTACGAGGAGAGTGAAGGTGGACGGAGCGGACAGGGTCCGGCGCAGATTGTCGATCATCTTCCAGCGGCTGATGAGCGGCATGGAATTCGGCCGCCGGCGGCCGTCGACGCGGGGCGGGACGTCGAGGATCCACGGGAGGAGCTGCCAGTCGCCCCGCGCCCAGCGGTGGATCCGCCGCGCGCTGGTCTCGTAGTTGGAGGGGAATTCGTCGAAGAGCTCGATGTCCGTGGCGAGGCCGCAGCGCGCCCACGTGCCCTCGAAGAGGTCGTGGGATAGCAACGCGTTCTCGGGCACGCGATCCTCGAGCGCGCCCTCGAAGGCGTCTATCTCGTAGATGCCCTTGCCGACATAGATCCCCTCGCCGAACAGGTCCTGATACACGTCGGACACGGCCGCGCTGTAGGGATCGATCCCGGTAGGACCGGCGAAGATGCGGTGGTAGAGCGTGAGCTCCCCGGACTGAGGGAGCATCGGGGTGATGCGGGGCTGGACGATCCCGTAGCCGGCTGTCACGCGTCCGCGCTCCGGATCGAGTCGCGCGCGGTTCAGCGGGTGGGCGATCGTGCCTACCATGCGGTGCGCGGACCCGGGTCCCAGCCGGGTGTCGGCGTCGAGCGTTATGACGAACAGGACGTCGGGCGGGACATCGGTAAGCCCGTCGTCGCGCAGGATGAAGGAGGTTTCCCCGCCGCCACGCAGCAGCCGGTTCAGTTCGTGGAGCTTACCGCGCTTGCGTTCCCAGCCGATCCACATCTGCTCGCGCGGGTTCCAGCTTCGCCGCCGGTGGAGCAGCAGGAATCTGGAGCCGCCCCATGGCGCCGGGCCGTAGTCGCGGTTCAAGCGGGCGAGGCCGTCGGCTGCCAGCGCGAACAGCTCCTCGTCGTCGGGAAGCGTCTCGCTCGCGGCGTCGCGCCAGTCGGAGAGAATCGCGAACGCCAGATCGCCCTCGGAGTTGGCGAGATAGTGGCGCTCGATCTGGTCGATCTGGTCGCCGACGCTCCGGGGATTGGTCAGCATCGTGGGAATGACGACGATCGTGCGGAACTCCGCCGGCACGCCGTCGCTCAGGTCCAGCTTGGCGAGTCGACGCGGGCCGAGGAGCTCGGTCACGTCCCGGTGCACGACCGCGATCGCCAGGTCGGTGGCGGGGACCAGGGCGAGGAGCGCCAGCGCCACGATCGTCAGCGTGCTCTCGTCCAGCTGCGTGACGTAGGCCAGCAGAAGCCCCAGCAGCAGAGCGCTCAGCAGCGCGATCGTGCCGAGGTACCCTGGAGTCGCGAAGGCCACGAAGGCGCGCCGGAGCCAACCGCGAACCGGGGGCCGGAAGCCGATCGACTGCTCGAACTCCCGGCGGCCGCGATCGACCAGCCAGAAGCCGAGATGCGCCTCGCGCGGGGAAGCCGGGTCCTCCGGGCCCTCCTCGATCTCGGTGACGCGCGCCAACAGCGCGTCCGCGATCTCGATCTCGGACGTTTCAGTGCCGCGGGAGAGCTCCTCGATCGAGTGCCGATAGCTGTCGCGCGTGGCGAAGTCGAGTCGCGGATACACGCCCGTGGGGTCCTGCCGCAGGCTCGCTTCGACCAGGCTCACGCTCTCGAACAGCGTAGACCAGTCGAAACTCGACATCTGGCGCATGCTGGTGATGATGTTGACCACGGTCGCGTGCGCGGAGAGCTGCCAGGCATGCTCTTCGCGAACCAGCTGATCGGCGGTCGTCCCGTCCTCGGCCAGCCGCCGCTCCAGCCATCCCACGATCGGGCTGACCGCCGGGTCGCTGTCGCGCAGCCGCTGGACGATCTCGACGACGAACGTGCGCTCGAGCGGCTTGGACTCGTAGGGTTCCAGCTGGCGGAGCACGTCGGCGGAGCGGATCCCCGTGCTGAGAATGCGGTCTGCCAGCTCGCCGGCCCGGGTACGCGCGCGACGCGAATCGACGATCCCCTGCGCGAGGCGGCGCAGATTCTCGATCATGACCAGCCGCAGCAGGCCGGACATCGCCCACAACTCGCCGATCGTGAGCGGCGTGACTTCCTGATACGACCGGAGGAACAGCTCGAGCAAGGCCGCGTCGAAGCGGCTGTCGGTATGGGCCACGAAGGCCCACGCGATCCCGTACGCGCGCGGGTGATCGGCGAGCGGACCGCCGACGAGCTTGGGAAGGACCCGGTAGTACCCCGGGGGCAACGCCTCCCGGATCTCGATCAGCTGCTCGTCGACGATGTGGAAATTGTCGATCAGCCATTCGGCGGCGGGGGAGATCGCGCGTTCCTTCTGGACTTCTTCGGAGAGGGCGCGATACGCCTGGAGCAGGACGCGGGCATTGTCTTCGAAGCGGTCGAGGAGGCGCGCGCCTTTGCGGGCCGCCCGGGGGTAGACGCGGTGCGCGCCGGCCAGCGACTGGGCGTGCTGCGCGAGCCGCTCCGCGCCGAAGATCTCTCCGCGGACGGGCTCCAGGGTCGTGGGAGTGGCGGCGCGGACCATCGAGCGAAAGGTAGACCTTCCCGCTGCGGCCCGCGATGGTGCGCCCTGAGGGAGTCGAACCCCCAACCTTCAGATCCGTAGTCTTCTAATCCTGCGATCTTGTGGGTTAGGATCGCATAGATTGATAGCGGGCTCGTAACGGAGTCCACGCGCCCCAGATGAGGCCTTGCCGCGCCTTGCCGCGTTGGCGGTCGTCACCCAGGCAGGACTAAATACCACCGGGCGACATCGCCGCCAGTCCGTGGGAGGGCGAGGGCCTCTAGTTCGTGGCGCTACCCTTACTCTAGATGTTCGTCTGGTTTCTCTGGCAGTTCCGCTAGTTCAGCGTTCACTTGTTCCATGTCCAGATCCAGCATCGACTCTCCGCGCTCCATGCGTTCAAGGTTCTTCATCATTTGTCGCTGCATATACGGCATCATCGCCTCCACGAGAGCGCGGACATCGAGGCCCCGAGAGATCGTTGGAAAAACAGGCGCGTTTTCTTCACGAGACAATCCCGAATAGAGCTGATGCCCTCCATTTCTGGGCGGCCCCGCCGGTCGCCAGACAACTAAGCAGGTTGGAGAAACGGATTGGTCTCGTTCTAGCATGTACTCAT
>DATFFS010000345.1:0-1049 GCA_035249945.1 Gemmatimonadota bacterium | reverse complement strand
CCGACCCCCAGGGCCACAACCTGGTGCTCTAACCAGCTGAGCTACGCCCACCACGTGAGGCGAGAATCTACCGCGCGTCACCGTATGGCGCCCCGGGGAGGATTCGAACCCCCGACCCGCGGCTTAGAAGGCCGCTGCTCTAGTCCAACTGAGCTACCGGGGCGCGCGTCGCGGAACCGCCAAGCCTGGCCGAACCCGCATCCATCAAGATACAGCAACCGGCAGCGCCGGCTCCACGCTTACAGCGCAGCCAGCCGTCTCTCGATCCGCTTGCGCTCGGTTGCGTCGAGCACCGCCTTGCGGACGCGCACGGACTCCGGCGTCACTTCGACCAGCTCATCCTCGGCGATCCACTCGAGCGCGGCGTCGAGCGTCTGGCGACGCGGCGCCTTGAGGCCGGTATCGACCTCGCGCGTCGCGGAGCGGTGGTTGGTCACCTGCTTGCGCTTGGTCGGGTTGCACGGCAGGTCTCCCGGTCGCGCGCTCTCCCCCACGATCATCCCCGCGTACACGCGCTCCATCGGTCCCACGAACAGTGTCCCCCGCTGCTGCAGGTTCTCCAGCGCATAGGAAGTGGCAGGCCCCGTGTCGAGACTGACCATCGCGCCCCGCTCGCGGTGCTCTACCTCGCCGCGCCATGGACCGTAGCCGACTACTCGCGAAGTCATGATCCCCAGGCCCCGCGTATCCGTCAGGAACTCGCTCCGGTACCCGATCAGCCCGCGGGTCGGGATCAGGTACTCGAGTCGCACGAGCCCCGTGCCGGCGTTGTGCACCGCCGAGAGCTCCGCCTTCCTGCGGGCGAGCTTCTCGAACACCGCACCCTGCTGGTCCTCGGGGACGTGGATCACGAGCTGCTCGAGCGGCTCCTCGACGGAGCCGTCCTTTCCCTCGTGGAGGATGACCTCGGGACGCGAGACGCAGAGCTCGATCCCCTCTCGGCGCATCTCCTCGATCAGGATCGCCAAGTGGAGCTCGCCGCGCCCGGAGACCTTGACGCCGTCCGAGCGGCCGACGTCCTCGACCCGCAGCGCGACGTTGACACGCTC
>DATFFS010000344.1:0-1266 GCA_035249945.1 Gemmatimonadota bacterium | reverse complement strand
ACGAGGACGCGGGTCTTGTCCGTCGATCGCGCCGCCTCGGGCGTCGCCGCCGGTGCGCCCCAGACGACGAGCGGGAGGCGCCTGCCCTCGTAGGAGTAGCCGAACGATCCGACGTGGACGTCCGGGCTCGCCTCCTCGATCACGTCCAGGAACGTGAGCACGTCGACGTACGACGAGGTTTCGACGTACTCCGTCGCCTCGGCTCTGGTCCGCGGAACGCCGGGGGACCCGCCGCCGGAGGGCTCCTGACCCGCGGCGGCCATCGGAAGGGTGATGATCGCCAGCAGTACGATCGCCCCCCTCACCGGATCCGAATCTCCCCTTCTAGCAGGGTCCACGGCCCGAAGCGCGGCTCGCCGTACACGCCCGCCTCCACAGCGAAGGTCCCTTCCAGCCGGTAGTCCAGCCGCTCGCCACCGACCGCCGCGCGCGCGACCCGGCCGAGAGCGGGCAGATCGTCGAACCCGATCGCGACGTCCAGCGGAATTACCGTGTCCTGGAAGGCGACGAGCGGCAGCCCGAGCGGGAATTCGACATCAAGGAGGCCAGCATCGGCGATCGACAGATCGCCAGTTACCTCGGTCAGCCGAAGCGAGAATCCGTTGGGGTTCTCGACGTGCGCCCAGAGTCGAACCGCCGCCCCACCCAGCGGGCGACTCGCCGAGGGGTCGAGAAGCCGAAGCTCGGTTCCGCGCTCGTCCGCCGATTCGAATCGGAGCGCCTGGATCCCGAGAGACTCGAGCGCCGCACACCCGATGGTCGTCGTGACCGCGAGTGCCGCGATGCCGGTCGCGGCGCCGGAGCGAGAGAGCCCGGTTCGTGAACGCGGATCGCGCATGGCCGTGATCTTAGCGGGCATCGCTCGAACGAGCGACCTGTCACGACGATGCCAGCGGGCCTGGCTTGACCGCGAGCCGCCGGCGCGGCTAGCGTGCCGCAACCGTCGCCGGCGCAATTCTCGCTCTCCCACAATCACGAGGCTACATGATCCGCTATCGGCGGCTCGCGAGCGCGCTCCTTTTCGCAAGCGCGTCCCTCTCCTCTACATGGGCGCTCCCTGGCCTTCACGCGCAGGTCGCGGTGGAGACCGCGGCAGTCCGCACGGCGCCCGAGCGCTACGCGAGCGCGATCGAGGCCGGGCGCGCCCTGCTGGATTCCCTGCGCCTCGCGTCCGGCATTCCCGGGCTCTCGGTCGCCGTAGGGATCGGAGAGGACGTGGTATGGGCGGAGGGGTTCGGCTTCGCCGGTCTGGAGAACCGGGTCCCG
>DATFFS010000343.1:0-2439 GCA_035249945.1 Gemmatimonadota bacterium | reverse complement strand
TGTGAGTTCTCCTAATTCTGTCGCACTTTTTCTCTAAATTCTGTCGCATCTGAGAGCCTCCCCGTTTCGTTGGGCCATTCACGGTGGGATGAGAAATCCCGGTTACCGGAGGCCCGAGGAGGATGCTCAAGATGCTGGATCGACATGCCGTTCAGAAGCTGTTAGACGCCGGAGTGAAGCCCCGCGCGGTGGCCCGGCAGTACCGCGTATCCCGTCGCACGATTGAGCGGATTGCACGCGAGGGGCCGGTCAGCAGTGACGCGGACGGAGTCATTCGCCGCGATGGAGACCAGAGGCGTCCCGGTCGGCCGCGCGTGACCGAGGCGATTCGTGATCGGGTTCAGGCGCTCGTGCTGGAGGATGTGGGGCGCCCGCCGGGCGAGATCTGCCGGTTGCTGAAGGCCGAGGGGACACCGCTGGGCTTGAGCACCGTGTATCGCGTGCTGGCGAGTGTCCGCGAGACGATCCCCGCCGAACTCCAGGTGCGCTTCGAAGGAGTGGCCGGTGAGTTTGCCCAGTTTGACTTCGGCGAAGTGAGCGTGCGCCTGGAGGATGACACTCGGCGGACCGTGCACTTCGCGGCGTATCGGCTCAAGTACTCGCGCTGGATCCACGTGGTGGTCGTCCCGAACGAGCGTGTCGAGGCGCTGATTCGGAGTCTGCTCGAGAGCTTCGCGGCCAGTGGGGGCGTGCCGCTCCGCGTGGTGTTCGATAATCCGAAGACGGTGGTGATCAAGCACGAGGAAGGCCGGCCCGTCTGGAATACGGTGCTCGCGCCCGTGGCGATCGACTATGGCTTCACGATCGAGTTGTGCACGCCGCGGCAGCCGCAGCAGAAGGGCGCGGTCGAGAATCTGGTGGGCTACGTGAAGCGTGCCTTCTTCCGGGCGCGGCGCTTTACCGATCTCACGACGGATCTGCCGCGGCAGCTCGCCGAATGGCTGATCGAGGTGAATACCACGCGGGCCAATCGGGCGACGAAGGAGATTCCCGCCGTGCGCCTGGCCGCGGAGCAGGCCCGGATGAAGCGCCTGGCGATTGCGCCGAGCGAGTACGGTCTGCGCTTCCCCGTCACGGTGGGCCCGACGGCGATGGTCACGCACCAAGGGATTCGGTATGCGATGCCCGCGGGCGCGTGCGGCATTCCGGCCACCCTGTGGCTCTATCCGGACCGGGTGAAGATCGTCACGGCGGGCGGCAAGCACGAAGCCCTGCATCCGCGCTTCCCGTCGCAGGGTACGGTGAGCTACCTGCCGGGCCAGCGCGCCGCGCAGCTGGCCGCCGTCGCTGGCGCGCGCAAGCGACTCTACTTCATGCGCGAGCGCATTCTGGAGCTCGGGCCCGTGGGCGAAGGATATCTCACGGAGCTGATCCATCAGCGACCGCACACGTGGAAGGGCGACGTCGAGCGGCTCTTCGCCCTGCTGGAAGAATTGGGCGATGAGCGATTCCGACTGGTGCTGCAGCGCGCGCTCTTCCAGCGGCTTATCGGCGCGGAGTATGTGGTGCGCCTGGTCGCTCGCCTCCCGGCCGCGGACACGGAGGTCGCCTCATGAAACGCGCTCGCCGCCGCCGCGTGGCTGCCCGCACGAGTGAGCCTCCGGCACCGGTCCATGATCTCGACGGCATGCTGCGGCGGCTGCATCTGCCCACGGTGCGCCGCCTCCATGGCGATCTCGCCACGCGCGCCGAAGCGGACGGGATGAGTTATCGCACCTATCTCGAGACACTGATCGCCGAAGAAATCGCGCATCGGGCGGAAACGCGCCTCACGCGGGCGGTCCGCAAGGCGCGCTTCCCATTTCTCCGCACGATCGACGACTTCAACTTCACCTTCCAGACGGCGCTCAAGCTCCAGATGCTGGGCAGCTACCTGGGACCGGAGCTCGTGAGCGAGGGGAAGAATGCCATCTTCTCCGGTCCCAGCGGCACGGGGAAATCGCATCTGTGCATCGCCATCGCGTACCGCGCGATTCAGCACGGCTACGAGGCGCGCTTCGTCGGAGCCGATGCGCTCATCGGTGAGCTCTCACGCGCCGCCGCCAAAGGCCGGCTCGATGCCGCGCTCGCCCCGTATCTCCACCCGCACCTCCTCATCATCGACGAGTTAGGCTACCTCTCGCATTCGGCCGACGCCGCGAATGTGCTCTATCGCGTGATCAACGAGCGCTACCTGCAGCGCCGGCCGATGCTCCTCACGACCAACAAACCGCTGGCGTCGCTGGGTGATGTGCTGCATGATGGCGACCTCGCCGAAGCGATCCTCGATCGCCTGCTCGAGCGAGGCGTCCACTTCACGCTGCGCGGCCGGTCGTATCGCACCCGGCACTTAACCGAGGAGGAACAGCCCACGAAGCGGAAAACCGCTTGATCATGAATCTCGCCGCGGAATCGACCGCCGTATTTGCCCGCTGCGGCCCGATCGACACTCCGGCACGG
>DATFFS010000342.1:0-5466 GCA_035249945.1 Gemmatimonadota bacterium | reverse complement strand
TCTTCGGAATCGTGGTCGCGAAGGAGACAGGAGAGCGCGCGGGGCCCGGCGCGGCGATCGTGCGGCGAATCCCGTTCTTCTTCGACATCTGGCCGTTCGACGCGGCGTTCCTGCTCTTCACGGCGCGCCGCCAGCGGGCGTTCGATCTGGCCGCGAAGACGATCGTGATCCGGGCGGAGGGACGCCGCACGCGAAGACCGTGGGTGCTGGTCGCGCTCCTCTGGGCGGCCGTTCTGTCGCTGGGCATCCTGACGGCGGTCATCGTGCGCGCGCTCTCGACCTGATCGTACGTTCGCACGATTCGAGCGGGAGGAGGACGATGAGATCGGAAAGGAAATGCGAGACCATCGACGAGTACATCGCGGGCTTCCCCGCGGACGTCCAAAAGATCCTGAAAAAGGTCCGCGGCACAATCCGGAAGGCGGCGCCGGAAGCCGGCGAGAAGATCGGCTATGGGATTCCGACGTTCACACTGAACGGGAACCTCGTGCACTTCGCCGCCTTCAAGGAGCATATCGGCTTCTATCCCGACCCGAGTGGGATCGAGAAGTTCAAACGGGAGCTGTCCGCGTACGAGAGCGCAAAGGGCTCGGTCCGGTTCCCCCTGGACGCGCCGATCCCGTACGACCTCATCGCGCGGATCGTGAAGTTCCGTGTCCAGGAGAACCGGGGGAAAGCGCAAGCCGCGCCGAGGAAGAAGCCGGGGGCGGCCAGAGGGAAGAAGAGGAAAGGTAGCCTCCGATCGTGAGTAGTCGCGGCATTCTGCGCCTCGATCGCCCCCTACGCGTTACGCTGGTAGTTCAGGATTACCGGGGATAGATCTCGTCTGGCACTCCGGCTGGGACGTCCACGGCCGATTGACCGGGAACGAGGGGTATCCTATCATCTGACAGTATCCGCGCGGGAACACACATAATCGACGACGTTCGTTCGAGAGGCACTCCCATCCTCTCGCTCCCTCCCTCGCGTTCCGGCTTCCCGAGAGCCGCGACCCTCATCGCGGCCGTCCTCTCCGCCCTGATTCTGTCGCCCCTTCCCGCCGAGGCTCAGCTCGGGCGGCTCAAGAACATGGTGGCGGGCGTCGAGGCGGGAGAGATGTACGGAGAGGACGTGACCGACGAAGGGTCGCCCATCGTCTTCGTCGTCGATCTCACTCCGGTCGTCGAGCTTCCTCAGGGCGCCGTCGACAACCTGAAGCAGATGGCCGCCCAGCAGGGGGAGGCGTACGTCCGCCAGAAGCTGGCGGAGGAAGGTTCCGACTGGGCGCTCCGGGCCGCCGGCCCTGCCGGGATGGCCGTCCGGGAAGTCATGCGACGCCGGAGCGACCGGACCGAGCGCGCCAGAAACCACGTCCGGGCGGCGATCGAGGGACTCGAGGACGACCAGCGGTTCGGCCTCGTCACCTTCGAGGGGGGACCGGCCTCCTGGCGCTCCCCGGCGCCGTCCGCCACCGAATCGAATCGGGAGGAGGCGCGCGAGTTCGTCGGAGGGCTCCAGAAGGTCGAGGGCGATGGGTTCCTGCAGTCGGCCTTGATGGCCGCGGCCGGCATCGCGGTCGATCCGGCGATGTACGGCGCCGGCGGTGGGGCAGGCATGCCTGCCGCGGGAGTCGACCCGACGAGCGCCGCGATGGGGGCTCAGGCCGGGGCGATGCAGGCAGCGATCCCGGCGGCGAACCCTTCGGGAACGCTTTCGGGCCCAACCGTCTCCGCGGAAAACCTACTGCGGGGGATCGAGCTCGCTTTCGAGCTCGAACCCGAAGCGATCGTGGTCGTCCTGGGGGCCGCACCGTCTGAGGACACGGTGGGACTCATCGCCCGGGTGGAAGAGCTCGCGGCGGGCCGCGACGTCACGATCCACGCCGCGGTGTTTGGAGAGAACCAGTCCGGTGGCGTGCTTCGGGACCTCGCGAGGGCGAACGACGGCGAGCTTCTGACCGACGAAGAGGAAGAACCGGACGAGGAGGACTAGCGGGGGGTTCTGCCCAGCCGTCTCAGTCCTCCGCCGGCAGCGCGCGGCCGTGGGTGAACCCGCTCCAGAAGGCGCGGGCGGCGCGTGACTCGAACCACTCCGGTAGGCCGCCGTTGCCGCTCGTCCGCTGCGGTCTTCCCGGATCGGGGAAGTAGACTGCGGCGAGCATGGATAGCTCGCCGCGCGGGATCGGCTGCGCGGCCAGGATGCGACCGGCCTCGCCCGCGATCGCGGCCGTGATCGGCGCCGCCGCCAGCTCGCGGCCGGCCTCGCGACGCGCCTCGCGGAACGATTGGCGCCGTAGCTTCTTGGCGAGCGCGAGCCGCTCGCTGCCGGTCGGATCCAGTCTCTGGGACATGCTCGCCGCGCCGCGCAGCAGGAAGTCCTCGACGTATCCGATCGCGAACTCCCCGTAGTCGGCGACGTCCGAGTCGGAAAGCTCCCAGCGCGACTTGTCGGCCATCTTGATCCACAGGTTGTGCCACCGCTCCTGGTTCGAGAGATGGACGAGCTGCTGGAAGATCCGCTTGTTCGTCTGGAAGGAGAAGAAGGCCTGGGTCAGGACGACTTCGAGGAGCTCGTCCTCCTCGGCGTGGTCCATCGTCACGACCTCCCGGGCGAGCTTCAGGAACCGATCGTCCAGCGCCGCGTCGAAACGATACTCCCAGTAGGTGTGGCCCAGGTTGCTGCTTAGCGGCGTCGAGACCAGCAGCCGTGGCACGAACGTGTTGTGCGCGATCGTGTCGGCTGCCAGATGGCTCAGGTAGCCGAGCGCGAACGCTTGGAGACGCGGAGTCTCCGCGCGATCCAGGATCTCGTAGGCGACGCTCCAGTTGTGGCAGTGGCGGCTGTAGTGGACGTAGCGCTTGGCCAGCGTGATGTCGGCCGACAGGCTGCCATAGAGGTAGGAGTAGGGATGCGCGGCCAGGATTTCGCGCGCGATCAGGGGGAAGATCTGCAGATTCCCGAGCACCTGGCTGGAGAGCCAGGCGTGGGTGGTGGGACCCCAGGCCCAGAGCGTATCGGGCGTGGCCAGGACCAGTAGCGCCGCGGCCGCGAGCGCGATCAGGACCATGCCTAGCGGAACAGCCCCTTCTTCTTCTTCTTCTTTCCGATCCGCTTCTCGACCTTCTCGATCTCGTCCTGGACGGCGCTGCGGATAGACTGAATGCCCTCCTCGACGACGTCGGCGATCCCCACGGACCAGTCCTCCACCAGCTCTTCGGCGTCTTCCAGCAGGTCGCCGCCGGTCTCCTTCAAGGTCTCGCTCGCTTCCTCCAGCTTCTTCCCGGCCTGCTTCCTCCACTTCTTCGACTTCTTGCCCAGGTCCTTGCGCGTGTCCTCCCCCGACTGGGGTGCGACGAACAGCGCCATGCCGGCACCGAAGAGGGCGCCGAGCGAGAAGGCGATCATGAAATCCGCCAGGCCGGCATCGCGTGCAGCCATCGTATCTCCTCCCGTGTCGCCGTCCGATGCGACTTCCGGTTCGAATTGGTCATTCATGTTAGAAGAATCTCGAGATCGTCTTGCGCGCGGTCGTCAGCGCGGCCACGGAGCGCAGCAGCGGCCGCTCGACTTGTTCCTGGACGACTTCGATCAGGGCGGCGAAGTCGTCGACCCTGCCGCTCACGTTCTCGATCGACGCGCCCACGCGCTCGGCCTCGCGGCGCGCGGTGGCCGTCATCTCCTGGATGTCGCCCGCGACCTCCTGCGCCTTGAACAGGATGGGGTCGACCTTCACGCGGACCTCGTCGAGCGTTCCCTGCGCCCGCTTGATCGTGCGCTTGACGTCCAGCGCGACCGGGATGCCGACGAAGAGCAGCACCAGCGTCAGGACCAGGAAGAACGATGCGATGACCCACAGCGCGATCGTGGCCCAGGTCATGGTGTCCATGAGATCCCCTCCCCCTCCAGGTTCCGTGGCCGATCAGGCCGGGCCGCGCCACGCGCGCGGATGCAGGAAATCGTGGCCCACGGTTCGCGTGGTCAGCTTGGGAATCCACGGCAGCCGGCGCTTGAACGCGTTCCGCCGTACTCGGTCGATTACGCGGGCGACCGTGTCGCCGTCGATCCCCGGGCCGGCGATCTCCTCCGGCCTGCGCCTGCCTTCAAGATACGCGTACAGGACGAGATCGGCCTGACCGTAGGTGAAGCCAAGCTCGCCCTCGTCCGTCTGCCCGTCCCAGAGCTCTGCCGACGGCGTTCGCTCGACGACCGCGGCGGGCAGGCCGATCGCACGCGCGAGGTCGAGGACCTGGGTCTTGTACAGATCGCCGAGCGGCCAGCAGTCGGCGGCCATGTCGCCCCACAGCGTCGTGTAGCCCAGCGCGATCTCGCTCTTGTTGCTGGTGCCGAGGACGAGCGCGTCGAGCGCGGCCGCCCGGTCGTAGAGGATCGCCATCCGCATCCGCGCCGCGAAGTTGCCGCGGCGGTCCGCCTCGGGGGCGGCGAGCGGGGCCGCATCGAGGACGACGCCCAGGGGCACGACCTCGAGCTCGATGCCGAGGTGCCGGGACACTGCGCGCGCGATCTGCTCGCTTTCCGCGGCGCCGTTGGCGGCGGGCAGGTGGAAGGCGTGCACGGAGGCCGGCCCCGAAGCGCGTACCGCGATCGCGGCGGCGAGCGCGCTGTCCACGCCGCCGGAGAGGCCCACGACGAACCCACTTCGGCCGGCGTCGTCGAGGGTCTGGCTCAGCGACAGCGCTAGCGCGCGCGCGACGAGGTCGGCGTCGAGGAGCGGAACCCTGTCGATGGCGGTCGCCGTGCTCAGGGCCGGGCTTCCTCGCGCTCGCCGGGCATGGGTGCCGGGCCCGGCGCGCCCCTTCGGGCCCGTTCCAGCGCCTGGATAAGCATCTCGTGGCGCTCGATGCCGTGGGCCGGGTTGGCGATCCGCGCGCGGCGAAGCTCGGCCGCCTCGAGGACCGCCGTCAGCTCTTCTGACTCGAGCGGATCGGCGACGAGGAGTTCGCGGCCGTCAGGCGCGATCACCGCGCTGCCGCCGCCGAAGATGAACCCCTCCTCGTAGCCCACCCGGTTGGCGTAGGCCACCCACACCGCATAGAGCCGCGCGTAGGTAGAGAGGTTCGCGCGCCAGCCGCGCTGGCTGTCCCAGTCGCCCTCGCTCGGGTTCCGTCCCGGGGCGTTCGAGACGACGAGCAGCACCTCCGCCCCTTGCATCACGGCCCCGTGCGCCACGGCCGGGTGCCACGACTCCTCGCACACGATCAGGGCGGCGCGGCCCCACGGCGCGTCGAACGTCTCGATCGCCCGGCCGGGCGAGAAGAAGCGGCCTTCGTCGAACGGGCCATAGGTCGGGAGGTACGTCTTCCGGTGGCAGTGGAGGAGCTCGCCGCGGTGGAGGTACGCGCAGGAGTTGTAGAGATACCCCTCGTCGCCGCGTTCGACGAAACCGAGGGCCACGTCTACGTCCTCGGACAGCGCGAGCATCTCCGGCCAGAGTGGATGCCCGGGATCGAGCGCCACCGCGTCGAGCAG
>DATFFS010000341.1:0-1717 GCA_035249945.1 Gemmatimonadota bacterium | reverse complement strand
CTCCGCGCCGTCCCCGCCGCCGGCCGCGTCTTCGCCCACGCGCGCGGACGCGTCGGAGGCCGACGCGGAAGAGCCCGGGCCGGAGGAGCCGGGCGAGGAGCCGACACCCGCGGGGCGGACCGACCCACGCCTGGCGCTCGGTCCGGAGCGGATTGGCGCGAGGCCCCAGTCTCCGTCGATGGCGGCCGATCCAGCCGCCGCCGGGACGCGCTTGCCTGCGCCGGAGGTGGACCAGCGGCTGACCCGCGCCGAGGCGGGCTCCGCCTTCTCGCTCAACACCACCGCCTGGGAGTGGGCCCCCTACATGCAGCGGCTCAAGGCGCGCATCGAAGAGCACATCGCGCCGCCCGCCGCCTTCTACTACGGGACCGCGGCCTGGATCAGCCGGGTGCGGTTCCGGATCGCGCCGGACGGACGGCTCATGGATTTCCGGCTCCTCGATCACCGCGGCGTCGAGACGCTCCAGTACGTGGCCCTCGACGCGATCACGGGGGCCGCCGACTACGAGCCACTGCCGCCGGGGTTCCCGGAGCCATACCTCGAGATCACCGGCAACTTCTACTTCAACGTCTTTCCATCGGAAGGCCCCTGATGTGGGACACGATCGTATCCGGCGGCGTGCTGATGATTCCCCTCGCCGCATGCTCGGTCCTGGGCGTATGGGTCCTCGTCGACCGCGCGCTCCATCTGCGACCTTCGCGGGTCCTCGTGCCCGAGATCGTCGGCGTCATCGACTCGCTCGAGGAGCCGGGCGACATCCCGCTGGCGCGCGCGATCTGCGAAAAGCACCCGGGACCGTTCGCGGCCATCGTGCGGGTCGCCCTGGACAACCGCGACCGGCCGCGCGACGAGCTGCGGGAGCTGATCGAGGACCAGGGCCGGCAGGAAGTGTCGCGCCTGGAGCGGGGGCTCGGACTCCTCGAGACCGTGGCCGGCATCGGGCCGCTGCTGGGGCTCCTGGGCACGGTCTTCGGGATGATCCAGGTCTTCGAGGTGGTGTCGGACCAGGGCGCCGGACAGGCGCAGAGCCTCTCGGGGGGGATCGCCCAGGCCCTGATCACGACCGCGGCTGGACTGTCGATCGGGATCCCCGCGCTGGTCGGCTACAACTACTTCACCAGCAAGGCGGAGCGGCTCGTCCTCGACATGGAGGCCCACACGAGCCGCCTGGTCCAGAAGATCCTGCGCTTCCAGCGCGGCGGATCGCTGGCCCCCGAGGTGCCGGTCCGGAGATCCGAGCGGTGAAGTTCGGCGGCGCTCCCCGGCGGAAGGCCCTCATCAACATCACCTCGCTGATCGACGTCGTTTTCCTGCTGCTGCTGTTCTACGTCGTGACCTCCACCTTCCTCGAGCGGGCGGGTCTCGACCTTACGCTGCCCGCCGCGTCCGCCACCGCGGCCGCGCGCCGGGACGAGGTGACGCTCGAGCTCGACGAACGGGGCGGCACGTGGCTGGACGGCCGGTCCGTGGAATCGGCGGACCTCGAGAGCGCTCTGAAGGACGCCATGGCGGAGGGCGGCACCGAGCGGGTCGTGCTGGAGGCCGACGAGCGGGTCTCGCACGGGCGGGTCGTGGAGGCCATGGACGCCGCTCGCCGCGCAGGCGCGAGTGGCCTCGTCGTGGGCACCCGCCCGAGAGAGGACGCGGCGCCCGCACCATGAGCCGGAGCGCGTGGCTGTTCGCCGCGGCCACGGCGGCGGCCGCGGTCGCGCTCGTC
>DATFFS010000340.1:0-2576 GCA_035249945.1 Gemmatimonadota bacterium | reverse complement strand
CGCAACCGCTCGCGGCGCGCGCCGTAGCGCGGTTTCGTCCAGGGGTCGATCGCGCCGGCCTTCAGCGAGCGCGACGGATCGGGCACTACCAGCTCGGGGTCGAACTCCAGCAGGTTCCCGAAACCGCCGCACGCCGGACATGCTCCGTAGGGGTTGTTGAAGGAGAAGAGCGTCGGCCGGGGGCGCGGGAACGAGCGCCCGCAGCCGTCGCAGCGGAAATGACGGCTGAAGCGGCGGCCGTCCTCCAGACGCGTGGCGCCGCGCGCGAACACCACCGCCTCGCCCTCGCCTTCCGCGTACGCGCGCTCGATCGATTCGGCGAGCCGGGCGGTCGGCGCTCCCGCGCCGACGCGGTCGACGACCACGAACAGCGGCGCCATGCCGACGAGATCGAGGCCGTCGATCTCGTCGAGGTGGATCTCCGTGCCGTTCGCCAGCAGCCGCACGAATCCGAGCGCGCGGAGGTTCTCGACCAGGACCTCGTGGGTCAGCGCGGAGGAGATCGGCAGCGCGAAGGTGACGTACCAACCCACGTTGGACTCGCCGGCAAGCTCGGCCGCCACGGCGCTCGGAGTCAGCGGGCGGACCGGCGTCCGGCATTCGGGACAGACCAGCGTGCCCGCGCGCGCGTAGAGGAGACGCAGAAAGTCGTAGACCTCGGTGGCCGTCCCCACCGTCGAGCGGCGGTTCATCGTGGGATTGGCCTGCTCGATCGCGATGGCGGGCGGCAGGCCGTCGATCGAGTCGACGTCCGGACGCGGGAGTCGCTCCAGGAACTGCTGGGCGTACGTCGAGAGCGACGCCACGTACCGGCGCTGGCCCTCGGCGTAGACGGTGTCCAGCGCCAGCGAGGACTTGCCCGATCCGCTGACGCCGGTGATCACAGACAGCCGCGGGCGCGGGAAGTCGACATCGACGCCCTGCAGGTTGTTCTGCCGGGCGCCGCGCACGGTGATCGGAGTTCGCGGACGTTCGCTCACGGCAACGAATGTAGCCGCGGTGGTGTGCGCCACCTAACCTTGATCCATGGCGCGCACTTCCATCCCGGTGTTCCAGCTGGCGGGGATCCGCGTGACCCTCGATCCGAGCTGGTTCCTGATCTTCCTGCTGGTCGCGTGGTCGCTGGCCACGGGCTATTTGCCGCAGCAGCTGCCGGGCGCGGCGCCGATCGTCCTGTGGGCGCTGGGCACCGGGCTCGCGCTCGCGCTGTTCGGCAGCGTGCTCGCCCACGAGTTCTCCCACTCGCTGGTGGCACGCACCCGCGGCGTGAGCGTGGACGAGATCACGCTGTTCATCTTCGGCGGTGCCGCCAAGCTCAGGGACGAGCCGCGCGACGCGGCGTCGGAGTTCCTGATCGCCGCCGCCGGGCCCGCGCTTTCGTTCGTCCTCGGGGCCGCCATCCTGGTCGTGGGCGAAGCGCTGGAGGCGGCCATCCCGCTGGAGCTCCGGGCGGGGCTGTGGTGGCTGGGCGTCATCAACGTCGCGCTCGCCGTCTTCAACCTGATCCCCGGCTTCCCGCTCGACGGCGGGCGGATCCTGCGCGCGATCCTGTGGTGGCGGACCCGCGACGTCGAGCGGGCCACGGTCGGCGCCGCGCGGACCGGGCAGGTGATCGCCGCGCTGTTCATGGTGGTGGGCGGATTGCTCGTCCTCACGACCGGCAACTGGAGCTGGCTGTGGGAGGTCCTCATCGGTTGGTTCCTGTGGAGCGCCGCCACGCGCAGCATCCGTATCGCGCGGCTCAAGGACGCCGTCGAGGGCGTGACCGTTCGCGAGGTGATGACCGACCGGGTGCCCGCCATCCGCTCCGATCAGAGCGTACGCGTCGGACTCGCGCAGGCGAGCGCGGTTCCCGGGGCGGGCGAGATGGCGGTGATCGAGCGGGACGGGAGATTGGTCGGAGTGGTGAGCCGGGCCGCGCTCGAGGAGGCCGCACGCGACAATCCCGACGCCGCCGCAGGCGAGATCGCCTCGGCGCCGGACGAGCAGCAGATCATCCTGCCCACCGCGCCGGCCGCCGAGCTGGTCGAGCGGCTGGGCCAGCTCTCCGACCGCCTCCTGCTCGTCGTTGAGGACCGCGCGCTTCTCGGAACCGTCGACCCGCGCGCGCTGGTGGCCGTCCTGCGGCGGGCGGGGACGGAGACGGGCGCCGTGCTCGAACCTTGAGCCTGGGGTCTCGCGGGGTGCTCCTCCGAGGACGGGTCCTGAGCCCGGTCGATCCAGCCCGCGCGGAGGCGTTCGAGGACGGGTTCGTCGAGATCGACGCGGACGGGACGATCGGCGGCGCGGGCGCCTGGCCGGGAGAACGCGATCCACGCGCCGCCGTCCACTTCGGCCATGCGCTCATCCTGCCCGCGTTCGTCGACACGCACGTGCATCTGCCCCAGCTCCCCGTCCGCGCGCGGTACGGCGACCCGCTCCTCGCCTGGCTGGCGCGGCACGTCTATCCCGCCGAGGCCGCGTTCGCCGACTCCGACCACGCCGCGCGCGAGGCGGAGCGGTTCTTCGGCGCGCTGGCGGGAGCGGGCACCGGCACCGCCGCCGTCTTCGCCACCGTGCACGCGGACGCCACGCAG
>DATFFS010000339.1:0-3013 GCA_035249945.1 Gemmatimonadota bacterium | reverse complement strand
TCAGAGTCCGGCGGCGCGCCGGTAGTACTGGTCGATCGCCTTCCAGTTCAGGTTGGCGAGGAACGCTTCGACGTAGGCGGCGCGATTGGGGCCGTGGTCGTAGTAGTAGGCGTGCTCGGAGACGTCGAGCGGGATGATGGGCTGGGCGCCCCACACCGCGCCGACGTCGTGCCCGTCGGTCAGGTAGACGTGGAGCCGCCCGTCGGAGGGATCCCAGCAGGTGATCGCCCAGCCGCGTGCCTGCGCCGCGACCGCCTTGAGCTCGGCCTGCCAGGCATCGAAGCTGCCGAAGTCCGTCTCGATTCGCGCGCGGACCGGCAGATCCTGGTCGGCTTCGCCGTCGCCTCCCAGGATCGCGAAGTAGATCTCGTGGAGGACCTGCCCGTTGGCATTGTGGCTCTCGTTCCGCTTGACGCCCCGGATGTCCGTCCAGTCGTCCTTCTCGTGCATCTCGACCAGCTTCTTCGCCGTCGCCACCCTGCCCTTGAGAAGCGACGCGTAGTAGCTGTCGTGATGCCACTCGAGCGACTGCCGGCTGATCCCCTGCAGCGCGTCGGGCTCGTACGGAAGCGCACGCGCCTCCTGCTCGAGCGGCGGTTCCTTCCGGTCGTCGTTGGCCGCGTTGCGCGCCATCGCGCGCAATATAGATCCGGCTCTCCCCCGAACAAACAGCGTCGGCGCGGGGTCTTAGCTCTTCGGATGCCCATCGTTCAGCTCCCGCTCAGGCCACCGCCGCGGCGCCTGCGTACGGTCGCGATCGTCACCGCGCTCGTCCTCCACGTCGCGGCCGTGCTCCTGATCCCCTTCCCGTTCGTGTCGCCCGGCGACGATGCGGTCACGCTCCTCGTGCTCACGGACCTCGAGGAGATGCCGCCGCCCGTCGTCGCGCCCGACGCGGCCGCTGCGTCCGAGCCGCTCGCCGCGGCCGACCTGGAGCCGGACCAGGAGAGCTCGAGCGAGACCGGTCTGTTCGGGGTGCCGCGCAGCGCGCCCGCGGAGACGGCGCCGTCGGGCCTCGCCGGGGCGAACCCGTTCCTGCGGCGTCCGGCGGAAACCCCGTCGACGGCGGCGGCCGGAATGTCCACGGCGCGGGCGGCGACGCTTCCGCTCGTCGTCCGGGAAGGCGGCGGGCTCGGCGGCCGGCGCCTCGGACGCACGGCCGAGCAGCTCGCGATCGCGCGGGCGGAGTCACTCCTGGTGGAGCGGCTCGCGGGAATCGCCGTCGTCGAGCGGCGGGAGACCGGCAAGGTCGGCCTCGCGAACGGCGGGATCACGGTCGCGATCCCGTGGGGCGGGTTCCTGCCCGCCGATCGCAACGACGAGGAGTGGCGCGCGGAGCGATGCTCGGGAGGTGGGGACGGCGATTCCGACAAGGCGGGCGAGGGCGAGGCGCGCCGCGCCCAGTGCGACTAGCGCGGCGGCGCGACCCGCGCGTCGCTACCGCTTCGACCTATACGTACCCCCGGAGGCGGGTCGCCTCCATCACGCGGCTGATCCCGATCATGTAGGCGGCGATCCGGAGCGGCAGGCGCTCCTGCAGGCTCGTGACGCGCACCTGGCGCCAAGCGTCGGTAATGAACCGCTCGAGCTCCTCCTGCACGCGGGCCAGCGACCAGCGGAACTCCTGGATGTTCTGCACCCATTCGAAGTACGACACGATCACGCCGCCGGCGTTTACGAGGAGGTCCGGCAGGACGATCACGCCGCGGCGTTCGAGCACCGCGTCTCCGGCGGGCGTCACCGGATGGTTCGCGGCCTCGACCACGACCGCCGCCTTGATCCGCTCGGCGACCTCGGCGTCGATCACGCCGCCGACAGCGGCCGGGATCAGGATGTCGCACTCGCAGGTCAGCAGATCCCCCGGGTCCAGCTCGTCGCATCCCTTGAAGCCCTTCACGGTCTTCTTTTCGGCGTTGTGCTTCAGGAGCCTCGGGACGTCGATCCCGTCGCCGTTGTAGATCCCGCCCATGATGTCCGAGATCCCGACGATCCGGCAGCCCATCTTGTCGAGGATGCGCGCCGCCCACGATCCCACGTTGCCGAAGCCCTGGATCGCCACGCGGGCGTCCTGGAGCTTGAAGTCGAGCTCTGGGGCGGCGGCCTGGAGCACGTAGGCGACACCCTGCGCGGTGGCCGACTCGCGCCCGGGCGAGCCGCCGAGCTCCAGCGGCTTGCCGGTCACGATGCCCGGCGTATAGCCGTGCTTCGACCCATAAGCGTCCATCATCCACGCCATGATCTGCGCGTTCGTGTTCATGTCGGGCGCGGGAATGTCGCGGTTGATTCCCAGGATATAGGAGATGTGCTCCGTGTAGCGGCGGGTCATCTGCTTGAGCTCGTTCTGGCTCATCGGCTTGGGATCGACCTGGATGCCGCCCTTGGCGCCGCCGAACGGGATGTCCACGACGGCGGTCTTCCACGTCATGATCGAGGCCAGCGCGCGGATCTCGTCGAGGTCGGCCTCGGGATGGTACCGGACGCCGCCCTTATACGGACCCCGAGCGCCGTTGTGCTGGACGCGATAGCCGATCAGGACCTCGAGGCGGCCGTCGTCCATGCGTACCGGGACCTCTACCCGCATCTCGCGATACGGGGTCTTGAGGAGCACCCGGTAGTCGTTTTCGATGCCCGCTGCCGTGGCGCCGAGGTCGAAGTAGTGGTTGACCGCGGCGAACGGGCTCGCCTCGATCGCGGAGGGGTGGGAGTCCGGCGGAGCCTTCGTGGCGGCGGTGGCTTCGGCCATCGGTTCGAGTATAGCGGACGGCGTGGGGAGCGTCGACGGAGCGGGCGTGCGGATATCACCGCGGGGGTTCACGCTTGCGGCTCCCACCACAGCGCGATCGCGGCCGCGATGTACGAAAGGTGCGTGAGGCCCTGCGGGAAGTTGCCGAGCATTTCCCCCGACGCCGGATCGAACTCTTCCGAGAAGAGCCCGAGGTCGTTGGCCGTAGCCGCCGCCGCGTCGAAGACCTCCAGCGCGGCCTCGCGCCGGCCGCCGCGCGCGAGGCATTCC
>DATFFS010000338.1:0-3105 GCA_035249945.1 Gemmatimonadota bacterium | reverse complement strand
CCGGCGCCGCGGGGTGACGGCGCTGGAGGAGGGCGGTCGAGGGCTCGAGGAGGCCGGGGACGTGGTCGTCGTGCTCGTCGCCTGCCCGGACGAGGCGAGCGCCGGGTCGATCGCGCGGGCGCTGGTCGAAGAGCGGCTGGCGGCTTGCGTGAGCGCGACGGCTGACGTCCGCTCGGTCTACCGCTGGCGAGGCAGCGTCGAGGAGGCAGCCGAGCGGCTGCTCGTGGTGAAGGCGCGGGCGGAGCGGCTGGAGGCGCTCGCGGCCCGGATCGTCGAGCTTCATCCCTACGAAGTGCCGGAGATCCTGGCGCTCCCCGTCGCCCGGGGGCTCGGGCCGTATCTCGAGTGGCTTCGCGCCGACGGCGGTTGAGGATAGCCGAGGCTCCGCGTACCTTCCGGTCCGGCTTCCATCCAGGAAACGGAAACTCCCCCATGCGCAGGATCGCGGTCGTCAACCACAAGGGCGGGACCGGGAAGACCACGACCGCCGTGCACCTCGCCGCCGGGCTCGCCGCGGCCGGCCGATCCGTACTGCTCGCCGATCTCGACCCGCAGGGCAACGTCGGCGCGTGGTTCGGCCTCGACCCCGACGAGTGCAGCATGGCCGAGATGGCCCAGGGTCGCATCACCGCCGCCGAGGCCCTGATCGAGGTGCGGGAGAGCCTCGACGTGATCGCCAGCGACTGGCGTCTGGCCGAAGCCGAAGAGCTCCTCGTCACGAGCCGCGAGCGCGAGAAGTGGCTCTCCAACCGACTCAAGGGCCTCAAGGGATACGAATTCGCGATCGTCGACTGCGCCCCGTCGATGAGCATCCTGACGACCAGCGGCCTCGCGTTCGCCGAGGAGGTCGTGATCCCGATCTCGATGGAGTACCTGGCGTTGATCGGCGTCAAGCAGCTCGTCGAGAACATCCTCCGCATGACGTCGAAGAACGGGAAGGCCGTCCAGATCACCGCGGTCGTCCCCACGTTCTACCAGAACAATCTGCGGAAGAGCCGTGAGATACTGCTCGCGCTCGAACGGCATTTCGGACGCGCGCTCGCCGACCCGATCCGGGTCAACGTGCGGCTCTCCGAAGCGCCGAGCCACGGGCAGACGGTGTTCGAGTACTCCCCCCATTCGCGCGGCGCGCAGGACTACCGCCGTCTGGTCAGGCGGTTCGCCGGTGCCTGAGCCGAAGCGCAAGGCCCGCGAGAAGAACGCGGTCGGCCTCGATCCCCTGGACGCGCTCGACAGCGCTCGCCTGGCCGGCCTCCTCGGTGACCGGGCCGAGCGCCCGAAGGGAGCTTCACCACCGCCCGAGGGGCAGCGCGCGATGCGGCGGACGCGGACGCGGCGGGACGCGGCCCGGAAGAAGTCCGAGGAGCTTCAGCTCGAGCTCGAGGCGCCGCCCGAGCCCGCGCCGAAGGCGACGATTCGGCACAAGCGCTACGATCCGCGACAGAGCAGGCGCGCGGCCGCTCCCGCGGAGCCGCCTGCCGTCTCCGCGGAGACGCCCGATGCTCCCGCGGAGGCGCCTGCCGTCTCCGCGGAGACGTCCCCCGCTTTCCCGGAGACGCACGCCGCGCCTCCGATGGAGACGCCCCGGCCGGTCGAGCCCTCATGGGAGCCGACCTGGGAGGACGAGGCCGAACCGCTCCCGTCGCTGGGACCCGATCCCGAGGACCCCGACGCGGTCGTCGCCGCGGCGCGGGCGCTCGTCGCGAAGGGGCGCTCTGCCCAGGCGGTCGCGCTTCTGGGACGCGCGCTCGCGGGACGCGCGCGCACGTCGGCCGTCGCGGTCGAGCTCGGCCGCGTGCACTCGAGAGCCGGTGCCTTCGCGGACGCGGAGGAAGCGCTCCAGCAGGCGGTGCGCCTGGATCCCGAGAGCGCCGACGCCCATCTCGAGATGGGAATCCTCCAGAGCAAGAAGGGGCTCTACGCGAACGCCGTGCGCGCGCTCGAGGAGGCGCTCGTGCTCGAGTGCGATCAGGCGCGCGGCAGCTATTACCTGGGGCTCTGCTTCAATCAGCTCGACCGGATCGACGACGCCGAGCGTGCGTTCCATCAGGCGGTCGCGGCGGATCCCCAGTTCGACCGGGCGTGGTACCAGCTGGGGATAGTCTGGGACAGGAAGGGCGACGTCGACCGGGCTCGCGAGATGTATCAGCGGGCGCGGCAGGTGGCGGCGGGGCCGCGTGGCTGAGCGCGAGCACGGGTTCGCCACGCGCGCGATCCATGCCGGCCAGGAGCCCGATCCGGTGACCGGCGCGGTCATGCCGCCCATCTACCAGACCTCTACGTACGTCCAGGAAGCGGTCGGGCAGCACAAGGGATACGAGTACGCGCGGACGCACAACCGGACGCGCGCAGCGCTCGAGGCGTGCGTGGCGTCGCTGGAGGGAGTAGAGCACGGGATCGCGTTCGCCTCCGGCACCGCGGCGATCCACGCCATCCTGACCCTGCTCCAGGCCGGCGACGAGGTCGTGGCGGGGGAGAACCTCTACGGCGGGACGCACCGGCTGTTCGATCAGGTGCTCGCGCGCTTCGGCCTGAAATTCCGCTACGTCGACGCGCGGGACGCGAAAGAGGTCGCGGACGCGATCGGCCCCGCGACTCGCATGCTCTACGTCGAAACCCCATCGAACCCGCTCATGCGGCTGACCGATCTCTCGGCGATGGGGGAGATCGCGCGCGGGGCCGGCTGCACCTTCGTCGTCGACAACACGTTCATGACCCCATACCTGCAGCAGCCCTTCGCGCACGGCGCCGACCTCGTCGTCCACTCGACGACGAAGTTCCTGAACGGCCACAGCGACATGGTGGGCGGGATCGTGCTGGCGAAGGATGCGGAGCTCGCGGGCCGGCTGCGATTCCTGCAGAACTCCGTCGGCGCCGTGCCGGGCCCGCTCGACTGCTGGCTCGCGCTGCGGGGCCTGAAGACGTTGCCGATCCGGATGGAGCGGACGGAGGAAAACGCCCGGCGCCTCGCGGCGTTCCTGTCGGCGCACCCCAAGGTCGAGGACGTCCACTACCCCGGGCTCCCGGACTTTCCCCAGAGGGAACTGGCCGACCGGCAGATGAAGGGGTTCGGCGGCGTCATCTCGCTCGAGCTCGCCGACGGCG
>DATFFS010000337.1:0-9435 GCA_035249945.1 Gemmatimonadota bacterium | reverse complement strand
GCGGCTCTCGGCGCGCGGGACACCGCCGGCGCCCGCCGCGCTCTGGCCCTGTGGAGCGACACGCTCGCGCCCGCGGAAGCCGACCGGCACGCCGCCCTCGCGGACAGCCTCCGGCAGCTCCTCGCGACGGAATAAAGCCGGCCTCCGGTTGTAGAGGGGAACGAAGACATCGTTCACCCAACGAACCGGAGGCATCCCATGCAACGCACGATCGTCGCCTTCACCCTCGTCGCCGGCGCGGCGCTCGCGCTCGGCGCCCTGCCCGCCGCCCACGGAGACGACCCCGAGCCCCGCTCGGTGGCCGTCACGGTCTACAACGGCGACCTCGGCCTCGTCCGCGACGAGCGCCGGATCGCGCTCGAGGACGGCGTGTTCACGCTGCCGTTCCGCGACGTGGCCGCGCTCATCGACCCGACGTCGGTGGCGTTCCGCGCGCTCGGCGCGGGCGGCGCGGTCGACGTGCTCGAGCAGAACTACGAGTACGACCTCATGACGCCGGAGGCCCTGCTCGCCAAGTACGTCGGCGAGACCGTCACGCTGGTGACGACGACCGCCGACGGCCAGGACCGCGCCGTCCGGGCCAAGCTGCTGTCGGTCCAGGGCGGCACCGTGTACCAGATCGGCGACTCGATCGCGCTGAACCCGCCCGGCCGCGTCGTGCTGCCGTCGCTCGTCGGCGACCTCAAGGCCTCGCCGACACTGGTCTGGACGCTGGCCAGCCAGCGCGCAGGAATGGAGCCGATCGAGGTCTCGTACCTGACCGGCGGCCTGTCCTGGAAGGCCGACTACGTCGCCACGCTCTCGGCCGACGACCGCACCCTCGACCTGGGCGGCTGGGTGACGATCGACAACCGGAGCGGCACCACGTATCCGGACGCGAAGCTCAAGCTCGTCGCGGGTGACATCCACCGCGCGCCGCAGGACGGCCGCGAGGAGTACGCCAGGCGCGCCCTCGAGATGGCCGACGCCGCGCCGAGCGCGGGCGCGTTCGAGGAGCGCACGTTCTTCGAGTATCACCTCTACGACCTGCCGCGGCCGACCACCATCAAGAACAACCAGACGAAGCAGATCCGGCTGCTCGAGACGGCGTCGGTCCGGACGCAGAAGGTGTTCCGCCTGGCCGGCGCGCCGTGGTACTACACGCAGCAGTACGGCGGCGAGCAAGGACTCAAGGTCGGCGTGTACCAGGAGTTCGAGAACCGCGAGGGGGACGGCCTCGGGGTGCCGCTGCCGGCGGGGACGGTGCGGCTCTACAAGGCCGACGCCGACGGCACGCTCCAGCTCGTGGGCGAAGACCGGATCGACCACACCCCGGACGGCGAGAAGGTCGTCCTGAAGATCGGCGAGGCGTTCGACGTCGTGGCCGACCGCCGCCAGACCGAGTTCGAGGTCGTGGCCAGTGGCCACGTCTGGGAGGAGGCGTTCGAGGTCGTGATCCGGAACCACAAGCAGGAAGACATCGTCGTCCAGGTGGTCGAGCCGCTGCCGGGCGAATGGCAGATGCTGTCCAACACGCACGACTTCGAGAAGCTGGACGCGTTCACGGTGCGCTTCGACGTCCCGGTGAAGGCCGGTGGCGAGGCCACGCTGCAGTACCGGATCCGGATCACCTACTGAGAGCGAGACCAGGGAACCGTGGCACTCGGGGCGGCCGATGGCGTAGCGTGATGGCCATGAGAGCGACCGGTATCTGCGTAGCGGCTCTGGCCGGATTCGTGATCGCGAGCTCGCCCCTGGCCGCGCAGGACGCAGGGCCCCGCTCGCTGGCGTCCCGCTTCTCGGTCTCGGCCGTTGCGGGAGCACTGCTGCTCGACGACGAAGGGCTGGGATTCACGCGCGAGCCCGTCGACGGGCCGCGGATCGAAGGCCGGAGCGACGTCGCGCCCCTCGTTGGGGCTGTCGTCGCGTTCGATGTCGTTCCCGCCTTCTCGCTGGCCGCTCACTATGCGCGCGCCACGACCTCGATGGACGTCGAGGCCTCCTTCCTCGGAGAGCCCGTGCCGGCTCCTCCGCTCGAAGAGGATCGGATCGTGGTGGATCTCTGGGGGATCCGCGGCCGGCTGAGCGTGCCGTCCGAAGGGTCGTTCCGGGCTTCGGCGGTCGTGGGTTACGGAACCATCGAGGTCGACGTCGACTTCCAGGCGGTACTGAGCGGCACTCCCTTCGGCCCGTCCGGTTCGACCGCGCGCGAGCGCATGTGGGAGATCGGAGGGGGTGTGGAATGGCGACCGGGATCGCATTGGGGCATCCGCGCAGACGTAATCGATCACATCCAGATGTGCTCGGGGGAGACGCACTCCGAGGTGAACGTCTGCGGCCGGGACGGCGACATCGACCGCCTTCACCATTTCGGGATTTCAGGAGCCGTCGTCCTGCGGCTCTGACCCGGATCTACTCGCCCCGACGACACCGCCGCCTCTTGCCCGTGCGCTACTCGCCGGCGCGGCGCAGGGCCGTCAGCCCCCCGAAGTCGCGAAGCACGACGTAGGCGCGCCCTTGGATCGACTGGTCCACGCCGGTCCGCGAGGAGATGACGAGCGCGGGAGGCGGGGTGTGCTTTCCGTAGGGGGCGGACACCCCGACGTGGCGCAGGACGGGCGGCCCGGCGAAGTCACGCTTGATCGAACGCCAGAGCGCATACTCGTAGTCGTCGCGGTCGAGAAGGAGGCCCACCTCCGGCTCGCCGCTCGCCCGGACGAACTCCGCCGCCGCGTCGTAGGGGGCACGGTAGAAACGGCGATCGAAATAGTATTGTTCCCTCCGCGGGACGCTGACGATGGAGGACGTCCATAGCGGGATGAGCGGGCGAGACTGGTTGACGAGGAGGTAGGGCAGCGCGGCCAGCGCCAGGACCGAAACGGCGGCGGTAAGCGCGTAGCGGTGAAACCGTCCGATCGCGAGAGCGACCGGAACGCAGGCGACCAGGAAGGCGGGCGTATGGAGCCGGCTCGTCCAGGGCTGCCACTTGAGGGCCAGCGAGTAGGCTAGGAATCCGGCCAGGGCCGCGGCCAGCCATACGGCCGCCGGCCCCCTGCGGAGGCGCCCCAGAGCCAGGATCGCGACCGCGGCTGCCAGAAAGAGGAGCACGAACAGCGTGTTCCCGGCCTTGCCCTCGTGGAACGACCAGTAGACGACGAATCGCGCGCCCTCCCACGTGGTCGCCGGATCGTTTACGTCGACCGGCGAGAGGAGCTCCACCGCGCGCGGGACGGAGTCCAGGAGCTTCGGAACTCCGAGATGGGAGGCGATGTTCCGAAGGATGTTCGAGATCACGTCGCCGGGTGTCAGTCGCTCCATGAAGTAGCGCTCCCCGCAACAGAGCGGCCGGCCCGTTGCGGCGGTGCTGCGGGCCCAGGCGCCGAGCGGCAGGACGATCGCCGGGAAAAGCGCTGCGGCGAGGCCGCGTGGAGACGGCAACCGCATTCGCGGCCCGGTCCCCACGCGGACGAGAATCACAGCCGCGGCCATGGCGGGCGCGTAGATGTACGCCGTGCCCTTGGTCGCGAGCGCGAGGCCGAGCGCGCTTCCGCACAGGAAGGCGCTCTCGCGCCTTCCGTCCCCCGACGCCCGCCACAGGAAGAGCAGGAAGGCGAGCAGCCACAGCGAAACTACCAGGTCGTTCTGCGCGCCCGACGACTGGAGGATCGCCATCGGGATCGTGTACGCGAGGACCGCCCCCGCCCACTGGACCCGGGGTGATGCTCCGAGCTCGGCGAGCACCAGGGACACGGTCACCCCTCCAAGCGCGAACGATCCCCACTGGACGATGTTCGCCCATCGGTCGCCGCCGGACAGCAGCTGGAGGTGAAGGATCGCGATCTCGGCGAAGGGGAGCTGGTAGTTCTGCCGGGGGTCGCCGGTCGGGTACCAGTCCAGGCTCCGCGCCTGGATCCAGTTCGCCACACGCGACATGTGATAGGTCATGGCGTCGGGATAATTGGGTGGCGCGATGACGGCGATGGCGAGCGTGAGGCCCAGAATCCCAGCACAGATCGCGGCCGGCGTCAGGCGAAAGCCTCTATCGGCCGCATTCCGGCCGCTCGCCGACGGCGCGCGGGCCGTACGGAGCGTCCCCGACAGAAACGTCCCCAGCACCGCACCGGCGGCGAGGACGACCCACAGAATCGACACGACCGACCGCGTGATCGCCTGGAACAGGGAGAGGATCTCGGTGACGACCAGGACGGCCGCGCCGAGTGCCAGCGCCGAGAGAAGGAGCGATTCGCGGATTCCCTTGCGCGTCGGCCAGCGCGAGAACGACAGCGCCAGGCCCAGGTAGACCAGAGGGACGAGAAGGACTATCCGGCGACCTCGCCGCGGATTGTCCCCCGCCGCCGCTTGCCCTTGCTGGTATCCCGGGTTCGTGTCGGCGGGACGACGAGGACCGGCCCCGCCGCGCGGCGCACGATCTTCTCGGCGACGCTTCCCAGGAGCGCGCGGGCGGCGCCTTTGCGCCCACGGGTCGCGATGACGACGAGGTCGAAGTCATCTGCCGCGTCGAGGATCGCCTCGGACGGTTCACCGAGGACGACCTTCGAGGGTACGTCCTTCGCACCGAGGCCGTCGAGAAATCTGCGCAGCTTGCGCGAGGAGGGAGCGTCGTCGGCGAGCGAGTCGGCGAACTCGGCTTCGATATTGCGCGGGAAGGCGATCGCGTGGATCGCCTGGAGCTTCACGTCCTTGCCGGCCCGCTCGACCGCGTAGCGCACGGCGGCCTTCGAGCCCTCGTCCCAGTCGACCGGCAGCAGCACCCTGCGGATGCGCTTCAGCGGTCCGTCGCGGACGACGAGGACCGGACACGGCGCGTGGCGCACGACGTTCTCGGCGGTGCTGCCGAGGAGCAGGCGCTTGATCCCCGTCAGACCCCGGCTTCCGACCACGATCGAATCCACCCCCAGCTCCTGCGCCAGCTCGACGATCTCCCGCCAGGGGGTTCCGACGCGCACGAAGCCGCGCACCCCCGGGTGCTTGCGCCGGAGCCGCTTGACGAGCGCCGTCATCGAGCGCCGGGCGGCCCGGCTCCAGAGCTCGTCGGGGTCCTCGGAGTGCCGCTCGTGGAACGAGTGCGGGAACATCGGCGGCCGCTCGGCGACGCTGACCACCGCGAGCTTACCCTCCGAGCTCTCGGCGAGAGCGACGGCCGTCGCAACCGCTTCCTTGCCGGAATCGGAGAAATCCGTCGCCACCAGCACGTTCCTCCAAGCCACCATCTCCGCCATGGACAAGACGATAGAAGGGGTACGAAGCGCCGGCCAGTCGGCGGCATGGAGAAACGTGCGCGAATCGATTACCTTGTGTGGCGTTAACCCTCCCCCACCGACCGGAATCCGGGAAAATCCAGTGCTGACACAGACCGTCCGCTTCGACGCCGAGCATCACGACGACATCGTGTATCCCTCGGCGATTCCGTTCATGATCGTTCACGTGGCCACGATCGGGATCCTGTGGAGCGGGGTGACCTGGACCGCGGCGGCCCTGTGCGTGGGGTTGTACGTCCTGCGCATGTTCGCGATCACGGCGGGGTTCCATCGATATTTCTCGCATCGCTCGTACGACACCAGCCGGGCGTTCCAGTTCGTGCTCGCGTTCCTGTCGCAGACGTCGCTCCAGAAGGGCGTCCTGTGGTGGTCGGCCAAGCATCGCCATCATCACAAGTACTCCGACACCGTCGACGACGTCCATTCGCCGGGTCTGCACGGCTTCCTGTTCTCGCACGTCGGCTGGATCTTCGCGAAGCAGCGGGGCGAGGCCGACTACGATCTGGTCCGGGACCTGGCCGAGTATCCGGAGCTGCGCTGGCTCGAGAAGAACAAGCACCTTCCCGGCATCCTGCTGGCCGTCGTCTGCTTCCTGGTGGCGGGCTGGCCGGGGCTCTTCGTGGGCTTCTTCCTGTCGACCGCGATCCTCTATCACGGCACCTTCGCGATCAACTCGCTGGCCCACTGCTTCGGCCGCCAGCGCTACCTGACCGGCGACGACAGCCGAAACAACTGGTGGCTGGCGCTGATCACGCTCGGCGAGGGATGGCACAACAACCACCACTACTACCAGGTCTCGACGCGCCAGGGGTTCAAGTGGTACGAGATCGATGTGACGTACTACGTCCTCAAGGCCCTGTCGTGGACAGGGATCGTGTGGAACCTGCACACCCCTCCGGAAGAGGTTCTGCTCGGCGAGCGCCGGCTGTCGCGGCGCGCCATCGACAAGACGGCCCACCGGCTGGCGGCCACGTTCCACATCGACTCGCTGGTCGAGCAGGCGCGCGAGGCGTGGGGGCACAGGCCGGATATCGAGCTGCCCGAACTCCATCTCCACCTGCCGCATCTGCCCTCGCTGGAGGAGCTGAAGCGGCGCGCGCGCCAGATGGCGCTGCGAACCCCCTCCCTCGACGAGGTCGCGCAGCGCGCGCGGGAGATCCTCGCCGAAGCGGTCGCGCTGCGGCTCGCCCAGGAGCCCGCACTCGCCTGAGAACGGCGGGCCCTCCCGGCCCGGCTCCCGTCAGCCGTCCGACAGCGCATCCCTCCTCCCGTCCCTACGCTCGATAGGGGCGCGGCGGAACCGCAGACGGAGGATGCCATGAACACGCTATCGACAGCCCGCGTGGCCGCGGTCGCGCTCGGGCTCACCACCCTATCGGCGACCAGCGCGCCGGCCCAGCTGCCAGAAACGATCATAGTCCGCAACGCGCTCGACCGGTCGGTCCTCGTCTGGGTCGACGGTGTCCCGCGAGAGGTCGTCGGCGCGGATCAGGAGGAGACGGTCGGAGATGCACCGGAAGGCGTGGTCACGCTGATGGCGACGGACGCGTCCAGTGGCGCCGTGATCGCCACCGAGCACACCTCCCTGACCGAGGGAGAGACCTTCACCTGGACGCTCTACCTGGTGCCGGTCGCGGGCGAAGCGCAGGGCACAGGCACCGTCGTCCTGGCGAACGGCCTCGACATGACGATCGAGGTTCGCTTCGGCGGGGAGACCAGGGCCGTCCTCGCGCCGGGCGCGACGCGTGTCCTGCCGCGGGTCGTGGCGGGAACGGTCGAAGCGGTGGCGACGGCGCCAGACGGCACCTCGCTGGCTGCAGAGACACTGACGATCCTCCCCGGCGAGATCACGCGCTGGGAGATAGGCGCCTGAGCGACCCCCCGGGGTCGACCTCGTCTCTCCGCGCGCTTCGCTCCCCGGGATGGGCTGCGGTATCTTCCCGCCCGTCCGGCATCACAACCCATCCCGAAGGAGCGAGAGTGGACTGGTCGTTCAGCGACGAGCAGAAGGAGCTGCGCCGCACCGCCAAGCGGTTCGTCGACGAGGAGCTGCGCCCGGCGGCGGACGCGATCGACAAGAACCACGAGATCCCGCGAGCCCTGATCGACAAGATGGCGGAGCTCGGCTTCCTGGGCGTCGTGTATCCCGAGGAGTACGACGGCGCCGGGATGGGCGAGATGGGCTACTGCATCCTGCAGGAGGAGATCAGCCGCGCGTGCGCTTCCACGGCGACCTTCATCGGGGCGCATCAGTCGATCGGCGGGATGACGATCTACAAGTTCGGCAGCGAGGAGCAGAAGAAGAGGTATCTGGCCCCGATGGCGCGCGGCGAGCTGATCGGCGCCTACGCCCTCACCGAGCCCGAGTCGGGCTCCGACGCCATGGGGATGAAGACGACCGCCGTCCGGAAGGGCGACACGTGGGTGGTCAACGGGACCAAGATCTGGATCACCAACGGTGGCCTGGCCGACGTCGTGGCAATGTTCTGCAACGTCGAGGCGGATAGCGAGGCGGAGTCCGGAACGGCGGCGTTCATCGTCGAGAAGGGCTTCCCCGGGTTCCGGGTCGGCAAGACCGAGGAGAAGATGGGGATCCGGGGCTCGAACACGGTCGAGCTCGTGTTCGAGGACATGGAGGTCCCCGCCGGCAACCTGATCGGGAAGATCGGCGACGGCGCGCACTACGCGTTCGGCGTGCTCGACGTGGGCCGGCTGGGGCTGGCGGCGGCGACCCTCGGCGCCGCGAAGGACGCGATCGACCGCTGCGTCCAGTACGCGGGACAGCGCGAGGCGTTCGGCAGGAAGATCCAGGACTTCCAGGCGATCCAGTTCATGCTGGCCGAGATGGCTGCCGACGCCTACGCGATCGAGAACATGGTCTACCGCACCGCGTGGATGTGCGACCAGGGAATGCGCTTCAGCCGCGAGGCGGCGATCTGCAAGTACTTCTGCTCGGAGGCCCTGGACAGGATCGTCGACAAGGCGGTCCAGCTGCACGGCGGGATGGGCTATTCGGCCGAGATGTGGCCCGAGCGTTTCTACCGGGACTCGCGCATCAACCGGATCTTCGAAGGCACCAACGAGATCCAGCGCGTCGTCATCGCGCGCGACGTGCTGAAGAATGGCGGCTACTGAGGCCGTGGGCCGGATCGTCCTCGCGGTCCTGATCGCGTTCGTTTCGCTGACGGCGTGCAGCGAGGAGGACAGGCGCGCGTGGGTCTCGATCCTGCCCCTGCCATCCGACGACGCCGACACGCTCGCGACCCGCTCGCTGACGGGCGAGATCAGGGTCGCGCCCGACTCCGCCGCCGTCCTGATCGGAAGCGACACCCTGTTCACGCGCTCGCGGGTGCCGGGAGCCGGCCCGGGCGGCGAGCCGCTCTCGGAGTCGCCCATCGTCGCGATTTTTCCCTCGCCCGACTCCACCGACATCGCCTTCGTGAGCGGGGCCGAGCGGAGCGTGGTCGGCGTCTGGTCGCGCCGGCGCCAGCTGGCGGGGATCGCCGAGGAGTATCCGGGCGGCGGCGCCGACGGATTGATGTGGAGCCCGGACGGCCGCTACCTCGCGCATCGGGGCTCGGGACCGGACGGAGCGACTCGGGCGGGCGTGTTCGACGTCGCCGCCTTTCGCCCCGCGACCCACCCCGTCCTGGCGTGGCTCGGGCGCGAGGGCAGGTCCGCCTGGCCGCAGGGCTGGATCGACGCCGGACGGCTGCGTCTGCTCGTGGCGCCCGGGCGCGAGATGGAAGGCGGGCTGGCGTACTCGTGGGAGATCGCGGGAGGCGCGCTGATGCTGGAGTCGCATCTCGCGCCGCTGGCCGAGCGGGCGCCGCCCGGAAGCAGCCTCGAGCCGGGGGGCGCGTTCTCGCTCGACCTCCTCGGAGACGCGGCGCCCGAGACCGTGGCGCTGTTCCGCTCTGCGGAAGGCATTCCCGGCGCGCTCGTTATGGAGAGCCGGGGGGGCGGATTCCGCGTGACTCCGTCGATGCCGCTCATTCGCGCTTCCGCGCTCGGCCTGGAGAACTGGGAGTCGGTCGAGCGAGGCGCGGCGCTCTACCAGGTGGCGACCCTCGGAGGAGCCACGGCGCTCCTGCTCGATCTGCCTGCGAGCACCACCCTGCGCACGGTCGGCCTCTTCCAGGCCGCGACGGGCGGTGGGCTCGAGCCCATGATCCTC
>DATFFS010000336.1:0-2668 GCA_035249945.1 Gemmatimonadota bacterium | reverse complement strand
TCAGCTTCCGGTCAGGATCTCCTCGAAGAGGGCGAGCGCACGGGGGTCGCCGGATTCGGCGAGCCAGAAGAGCGCCTTCTCGCGGATCCGCGGGTCGCCGTCACCGCGCGCGATCCGCATGAGCGCGTCGAGGCCGGCGTCGCCGTCGATCTCCGAGAGCGCGAAGACCGCGGCCGCGCGCACCTCGAGGTCGACGCGCTCGTCGGCGGTGAGATCCTCGAGGTCCCCCGCGACCGCGTCGCCCGCCATCTCTCCCAGCCAGAACGTCGCGTCCTCACGCGTCTCGGTCGGCATGTCCCCGTCGCGCGCGATCTCGAGGAGCTCGGGCCATACGACGACGCCGCGGGCGAGGGTAGTCGGGAAGATCGCGTCCTCGCCGGCCTCGCCGCGTTCGGTCCGGGCGAGATCGAGGAGAAGCCGGACGGCGGCGGCCGGCTCGAGCGTCCCCAGGTCGAGCGCGTCCGCGCGCGGCATCCAACGGCCGCCGACGAACGTCTCCAACTCGACGGAGCGCCCCCCGCGCACATCGATCGCAACGCGTACGGGCCCCGGCTCGCAGTCCGACGACCACACCGGCTGCCCGCGGAAGAAGTCGTCGCCTCCGGTCCGGATCTGGCCCCGGCCGTCGCCGCACACGCCGTCGCGCGCCGCGAACGACAGGAGGATCACGCCGTCACCGACTCCCCGGGCGCGGTCGGCGAGCGACTGCGCGCGGGCTCCCTCGGGGCCGCAGCCGAGCGTCAGCGCCGCGAGGGAGAGCGCCAGACACGATGCCGCCGCGTGCGAGATCGCGTTTCGCGCGCTCACTGGCTGATCAGCTCCTCGAGGAACTGCGCCACGCGCGGGTCGTCGCTCTCGCCCAGCCAGAAGAGGGCCTTCTTCTGGAGCTCCGGGTCGGTCTCCGTCCTCGCGATCTCGAACAGCTTGTCGATCGAATCTGGCGTGTCGAGCTCGGAGTAGACGAACAGGAGCTGATCCTTGAGTTCGGGCTCGGACATGTTGTCGTAGAACGCCAGGAGGCGCTGCTCCCCCGTTCCCTCGCTCGACTCCCCGGCCCAGAACAGAGCCTGCTTCCGTAGCTCGATCGGCTGGCCCTCGCTCGCGGCGATCTCCAGCAGCCAGTTCACGGCTTCCGGGTCGCCGGACTCCGAGGCGGCGAACAGCACCTTCTCCTTCAGGGATTCGCCCTCCACGCGGCCGTAGAGCTCGCGCAGGAACGCGACGTCTCCTCCGCTCTGGCTCTCGGCGTACCAGAAAAGCGCCTTCTCCCGCACCTCGTCGGGTTGGCCCGGGTCGAGGGCGTAGCTCCGCAGAATCTGCCCCGCGCGCTCGCCGCCGTTCTCGGACAGCGCGAAGAGCGCCTTCTCGCGGAGATCGTTGTCCTGGGACTCCAGGAGGATCTGTTCGAGCGCATCGACCGCGCGCTCGTCGTCCACCTCGGAGAGCCAGAACACGGCATGACCGCGGACCTCGGGATCGGGGTCGCCACGCGCCACCTCGAGGAGGATGTCGGTCGCGCGCGGGGACTCTCCCTCGGCGACGATGAACACCGCCTTCTCGCGCAGCGTCTCGGAGCACGCGTCGCGCCGCGCCAGCACCTTCTCCAGGACCGGGAGCGCGCGTTCGGGATCCATCTCCATGAGGGCGTTGAGCGCAGCCACGCGGACATCCGCCTCTTCGTCCGGGCAGTCGCCTGACGTGACCTCATAGGGCGTCTCGGCCTCACCCGCGTCCTCGTAGAGGCGCTGGGCCGCGTCGGCGTTCCCGCCCTGCGCGAGTGCGCCGCGAATCCGGACGGCGAGCGCATCCGCGTCGCCGCGGGTCGCGGCGTCGGGGTAGCGCTCGCGCTGGAGGTCCAGCGCTTCGAGCGCCTCACTCAATGCGCCGCTCCCGCCCACCCGGTAGAGCGCGAACGCCTGCCAGTACAAGGCATCCGGCGCGTACTCGGAGTCCGGCTCTTCCTCGACGATGAGATGGAACAGCCGCGCGGCCTGCCGGTTGTCGCCGCGGTTGAGCGCGGCCCGGGCCTGCTGGTACAGCGTGTCCGCGGGGTCTCCGACGTAGTGAACGGCAGGCGGCGTGGTCGCGATCGCGACCGTCGCGGCCGGCCAGTGGTCCGTGGCGGCCGAGAGGCCGCCCATCAAGGGCACGATGAGGGCGATTCCCAGGGTCCAGTTCCTGACGGGGCTCATGGCTTCTCTCCTCGAGTTCGTGTGTTCGGTAGTCGGTTCGCTCATATGGCGCCGATGCCCACGGGAATCGCTCCGCGCAGGCGCGGCAGGAGATCTCGGTCTTCGATGGTCCGATCGATCATCTCGTCGTCCACTGTTCCCTGGCCCGTCCGCTGGACGATCTGCGCGAGGACCAGCTCGAGGTCCTCCAGCAGATCGCGCATGCCGGGGTCTTCGGCCGCCGGTGAATCGAGCAGCAGGCGGGTAGAGGTCAGGACGTCCCGCGCCCAGCGACCGATCGCGGGGTCCATGCGCTCGGCGGCCACGTCGCTCCGGTACTGGACGAGGAGCGCCTCGGCCTGGCCGAGCATCTGCTGCGAGGCGAGGCGGTAGAGATCGGTCGCCTCGGCGGGCCGTGGCTTCGGCCGGTCCGGCGCCGGCGCGGCCGCGAGCTGCTGCTGCGGCGCGGCCCAACCTGGCGCGAAGCGGCGCGCTTC
>DATFFS010000335.1:0-1621 GCA_035249945.1 Gemmatimonadota bacterium | reverse complement strand
GCGCCCGTTCGACGAGTTCATGCGCCAGGTGATCATGCACGTGCGCGAGGGGGCCGCCGACGAGCTGACGGACTTCCCGCTGCTCCGGAGCTCGGCGATCACGAACCGCGTCGGCGTGCTCGTCGTGACCTCGAACCGCGGCCTGGCGGGGGCCTTCAACGCGAACCTCGTCAAGGCCGCCCGCGCGCACATGAAGCAGCTCCGCGCGGAGGGCAAGGAGATCGAGCTTCACGTCATCGGCAAGAAGGGCGCGTCGATGCTCCGCTATCTCGGCGACACGCCCGAGCGCACGATCGTCGATCTCCCGGACCGCCCATCGTATCAGGACGCGGGGGAGGTCGCGGAGCCGCTGATCGAAGGATTCCTGGCGGAGAAGCTCGACGCGGTCTATCTCGTGTACTCGCACTTCAAGAGTCCCGTCGAGCAGCGGCCGGTCGTCTCGCAGCTCCTCCCGCTCCCCGAGCAGGGCGAGATCGCGGCCGGGTTTGCAGGCGCCGGCTCGGTGCGGGCAGCCGAGCAGCGGAGCCCTGCGGAGGGGGAAGACGAGCGCGGGTACGAGCCGGTCTACGAGTTCCTGCCGTCTCCGTCGGCGATCCTGTCCCAGCTCCTGCCACTCTTTCTGCGCTACGGGATCTACCGCGCGGTTTCGGAGAGCGCGGCCAGCGAGCACGGCGCGCGCCGAACGGCGATGAAGAACGCGACCGACAACGCCAAGGATCTGATCCGCGCCCTGACCCGCTCGTACAACCGCGCGCGTCAGGCGCAGATCACGCAGGAGATCGCGGAGCTGGTCGGCGGCTCCGAGGCGCTGAAGGGATGAACGCTCCTGGAGGAATCGCATGTTGCGCAGTGCTTGTGATTGGTGCCTGCGAGGGCGAGGACCGTTCTATCATGTCGTTTGTGGTGCAGTCGCATTCGTTCGAGCCCCAGGGTCACGGTGGCCTGCGGATCGATCTGCAAACCAACAACGGACGCGTTACTCTGGCCGGCGACAGTTTCTCCGAGGAATCCGGCATTGTCCGGAGCGACCCGGTGGAAGTACCCAACTCGGGGGAAGCTGTCCTCGGCATAGAGTTCTCCGAGGGAGGCGAAACGATTGCTGAAGGTGACCTATCGATTGAGTTGAGGGATGCTACTCGATGGGGAGTTCATTTTTTCAGGGCGGCGGAAGACCCATCAGAGGACTGTATCGGGTGCGAAGGTGTCGCAAGGTTCGACATTACTTCCAATAGACAACGGGAGCCCGGCGACGCGATCTGGGTTTTGTGGGGTGGTCTCAGGGAAGGCGAAGTCGCTGTGACGGATACTCTGGAGCATATCTCCCACCTCTCCTTCGCCACCGCGGCGATGTGACGAGCCAACGCATGACGGAACGAGGAGACGCATGAACGACGAGAGACAGACCGGCGGCGCGACAGCGGCCGCTGCCACACCAGCGAGAGCCGGAACGCGGACGACTGGGACGCGGACCGGCAAGGTCGTGCAGGTGATCGGCCCGGTCCTGGACGTGGAGTTCGAGTACGAGGACCTGCCCGCGATCAACACCGCGCTCCGCCTCGACTACGAGCCCGCCGAAGGCGAAGACGGCGAGGCCGTCCACGTGACGGCCGAGATCCAGCAG
>DATFFS010000334.1:0-5873 GCA_035249945.1 Gemmatimonadota bacterium | reverse complement strand
AGCCGTCGTCCTCGGTGTCGTACAGCTCGTCGATCTTCGCCGCCAGGATGAAGTCGCTCTCCGACAGGTCGTCGATCGCGTGCGTCCAGACGGTGAACGTCACGCGCTTGTAGTCGATCGCGATGTTCGGATGATGGCCCTGCTCTTCGGCCAGCCCGGCGACCCGGTTCACGAAATCCATGGCCTCGAGGAAGTCCTCGAACTCGAGCTTCCGCACGAGCTTCCTGCCGGACGTCACGTCCCATTCCGGGACCTGCTGATGCAGCCGGAAGACCTCCTCCGCCTTGAGCGGGGGCGTATCCCCCGAGCACGCCTCGCAATGCTTCCTCGCCAGCTCCGTCGTCATCCCTGCCTCCCTTCGATTCGCTCCGCCAGCCATTCCTCCAGACGATCCACTCCCACTCGCGCCTGCTCCATCGAATCGCGATCCCGCACCGTCACCGTGCGCTCGGCAACGGACTCACCGTCCACGGTGATGCAGAACGGCGTTCCCGCCTCGTCCTGCCGGCGGTACCGGCGCCCGATCGACCCGCCGTCGTCGTAGAACGCGTTCCAGCGTCTGCCCAGCCCGCGGTAGATCTCGCCCGCCATCTCGGGCATGCCGTCCCGCTTGACGAGCGGGAACACGGCCAGCTTGATGGGCGCGATCCGCGGCGAGAGTCTCAGGACCGTGCGCGCGTCCTTGCCCTCGCCCTCCTCCCGAAAGCCGTCGACCATGCACATAAGCAGCGTGCGGTCGACGCCGGCGGACGTCTCCACGATATAGGGGACGAACCGCTCCTTGGTCTCCTCGTCGAAGTACGACAGCTTCTTCCCCGAGCTCTCCTCGTGCCGCTTGAGATCGAAATCGGTGCGGTCGTGGATCCCCTCGAGCTCCTGCCAGCCGAACGGGAACTCGTACTGGATGTCGAATGCCGCCGCCGCGTAGTGCGCGAGCTCGTCTGGCCCGTGCTCGTGGACGCGCAGCTTATCGTCGCGGATCCCGAGCTCGCGGTACCACGCCCGGCGGGTCTCCAGCCAGCGCTCGAGCCATTCCCGGTCCTCGCCCGGCTTGACGAAATACTGCATCTCCATCTGCTCGAACTCGCGGGTGCGGAAGATGAAGTTCCCGGGCGTGATCTCGTTGCGGAACGCCTTGCCGATCTGGGCGATCCCGAACGGGATCTTCTGGCGCGAGGAGGCGAGCACGTTCTGGAAGTTCACGTAGATCCCCTGGGCGGTCTCGGGCCGCAGATAGACGACCGCCGCCTCCTCCTCGACCGGGCCCATGAAGGTCTTGAACATGAGGTTGAACTGTCGCGCCTCGGACAGGTCCCGCGAGCCGCAACGCGGGCAATGCGGCTCCTTCATCGCGGTCAGGATGTCGGCGCGGAAGCGGTGCTTGCAGTTGCGGCAGTCGACGAGCGGATCGGTGAAACCGGCCACGTGGCCGGAGGCCACCCAGACCTCGGGATGCATGAGGATGGCGGCGTCGAGACCTTCGATGTCGTCGCGCCGGACCATCGACTCCCACCAGAAGTCGCGTATGGCGCGCTTCATCTCCACCCCGAGCGGGCCGTAGTCCCAGGTCGACCCCACTCCGCCGTAGATCTCCGAGGACTGGAAGACGAAGCCGCGCCGCTTGCAGAGCGAGACCAGGCGATCCATGACGTCGCTGGTCGCCACGTTCCCCCAGTCGGAGGTCGACGCCGGGGCGGCGGTGGGAGCGGGTTGCGCGTCGTCGTTCATGGGCGCAGAAGTTGCCGGGCGGTCGCACCGTGCGCCACCCGCGCCGCGCGAAGCGGGGCTGTGCGCCGGGGCTCCGGACGCGGCTACTGCTCCGGAGGCGCAGGCGCCTTGCCGTCGGCTGCGAGACGCCGCCACTCCTCCATGCCCGGCTCGCCGCCGGGGATCGCCAGGAGCCGCGCCAGCAGCGCGGGATCGTCGGGGAGGAGTCCGGCGTCCGGCAGCCGCGGGGTGAGCACCGCCCAGCGGGGATCGGCGGCGTAGGCGCGCTCGAGCCTGGGCAGCGCGTCGTCGACGCGGCCCGCGGCCGCGAGCGTAATGCCGGCCCAGTACACCATCTCGGCGCTCTCGGGGACCATCGTCGCGGCCGCGTCGTAGTGCTCCACGGCGGCGTCCACCGCGTTCACCGTCATCGCCTCGTCGCCGGCGTTCATCTCGCGGTACGCGCGCGCCAGGTGGAGGAGGCGGCGGAGCTCGGCGAGGGGTTCCGGATGGTCCTCGATCCGCAGGTCGAAGACCCGGTCGACCCAGGGCCGCCCGGTCGGCGTCCCGCTGACGACCAGGAGCGCCGCCGACTGCCGGCCGCGGATGTCGCCGCCTTCGGCCTGGGCCGCCTCGAGGGCGGCCATCATCCGCTCGGCGAGGTCCCCTTCGGCGGCTTCGAACGCGCGGGCCATGGCCGGCCAGACGGTCGCGCTCTCCATGAGATTGGCCTGCACGCTGTAGTTCTCGCCGGTGTGATGCCCCGCGGCGATGATTGCGTTCTCGCCCGTATGCGCGGCGACGGTTCCGGCGGCGTCGATCATCGCCACCTGGCGCACGTCGGGATGCGGATCGGCCTCGAGCAGGCCGGCCAGCGCCTCCGGCGCCGTGCGTCCGGCACGCATCAGGTCGAGCCCCAGCGGGCCGTACGAGGGATCGACGAAGGACTGGGTGGCGACCGCTCCGATCCCCGCCTCCGCGAAGGCGACGATCGCACCCACGCCGAACCAGTGGGACTGAACCGCGACCCCCAGCTCTCCGGTCGCCGGGTCCCGCGCCACGATCGAGTACGTCGCAACCGGCCGCAGCGGCGCCTCGACGTCCGGCGTGGCCTGCGCGAGCGCGCCCGGCGGCATCGCCGCCGCGGCCAGCGCCAGTGCCCACACGGGCTTCACTTTCCCCCTCCGCTCGATGCTCCGTGCGCGATAAGATACGTCGCCATCTCCTGATCCTCCCTTCCGGTGGCGATATCCAGCGGACGCATTCCGTTCGCCACCGCGTTGACGTCCGCGCCCCGCTCGACCAGCAGCTCGACGACGGAGCCGCGTCCCCCGGCGACCGCCGCATGCAGCGGGGTGTTCCCGATCTCGTTCCGCGACAGCGCGGCCATGTCGGCGCCGCGGTCGATCAGCATCGCCGCCGTCTCACGGTGGCCGAAGAACGCGGCCAGGTGGAGCGGCGTCCAGCCGTCGGGGCTCAGGTCCTGGAGTCCGGCCTCGTCGCGGTCGAGCAGGACCTCGAGCTGGTCCGTCCTTCCCAGCGCGGCGGCGGTGAACGGGTCGAGCTCGGCGCCGTGGCGCAGGAGGAGGTCGGCGACTCCGGGGTGACCGCGATACACCGCCGCCAGCGTCCAGGGCAGGCCCTCGTCGGTCTTCGACCGCGCGAGGTCCGGCCGCGTCCCGACGATCGCCTCGACCGCTGCGTGATCGCCCTCGCAGATCCCCAGCCAGAGCTCCTCCCTTACGTCCATTTCCTGGTTCATCTCGCCTCCATCGCCGGTCGGCCGAGGTAGCGCTCGATCCCCGCGGCCACGCCTTCGGCGATCCGCCTGCGGAACTCCGGCGTGCGCAGGGCCGCCTCCTGCTCAGGAATCATCATGAACACCGATTCGACCAGCACCGCCGGCATCTCGTTCATCCTGAGGACCGCCACGTTCTGGTGCCAGATGCCGCGGTCGACGAGCCCGGTCCGGGGCAGGAGCTCCGCCTGGATCGCCTCCGCCAGCTCGCGGGATTGCGGATGGTAATAGAGAACCGACGTCCCGTTGTTGAGGAGCGGGTTCACGCCGTCGGGGAGCGCGTTGTTGTGGATCGACACGAAGAGATCGCCCGCGGCGGCGATCGCCAGGTTGGTCCGGTCGTAGAGGCCTAGCGCCGAATCCGCGGTCGCGCGCGTCAGGACGACCTGCGCTCCCCTCCGTTCGAGGATTTCCGCCAGCTCGAGCGAGATCCCGAGGTTCGCCTCGCGCTCCTCGAGCCCCGTGGGGCCCACCGCCCCCGTATCGGGATTGTGCCCCGGGTCGACGATCACGCGCATGCCGTGGAGCGGCGAGCGGAAGCGTCGGTCCGCGAGTGCGCGTGGCGGATGGCGGAACCCGATCACCAGGTGCGACCCCTCCCAGTATGCCCGGTATCCCCACGCGCGCTCCGCGTCCAGCGCGACCTCGATCTCGAGGACGCCGGTCTCGGGCTGCCCACAGACGATCGACTCGAGCAGCCGGTCGTCGAAGGTGTGGTGAACGTAGTCGACGTCCGCGAGCGCCCCGAACACCCGCACGGTGTAGCGGACCGGGTCGAGTTCCTGGACGACCTGGAACGGCAGCCGGTCGGTGGTCGGGACGACGATCTCGCTCCAGCCCTCCTGCAGGCGCGACCGGATCACGCGGATGCGGCTCCCCGGACGCGCGGCGGAGGTGGGGAAGGTCTCGGCCAGCGGCGCCCAGGCGCGCGTGCCGGGACCCAGCGGGAGCTCCCGCCAGTCTCCAAACCGGCGCCCGGTCGCGGCCCGCGTGCCGTTGGGCAGGAACAGGTAGTAGCCCATCCCCGGGCCGTGCCGCGCGATCACCCGGTGGTCCGTCCTCCCGGTGCCCGCCGTGTCGTCGTCCAGCGCCGCCGTCCGGACCACGGTGGGGTCCAGGAACGAGATCGCCGCCACCGACGCCGTGCGCGGGGCTCCGCCGGGGGGCGTGAGCTCCAGGCGCAGCGAGTCGCTCGACTCGCCGGAGTAGGGGAGATACAGATCGCCCGCGAAGCGCCTCCAGGGACCGCCGCCCGCCGGCGGAGGCGCGGCCGTCCAGTGCGTCTCCGGCAGCTCGCCGAAGTCGAAGACCAGCCGGCCGGCGTTGGAGACGTCGGGGAGCTCCGGAACGAGGCGCACCGAGGCCGAGCCCATGCGCGCGCGGATCTCCATGTCCGGGGCCGCCACCACCGAGACCTGCACGGTGTCGCCGGCGTAGAGCTCCAGCGGGCCGCGCGGCTCGATCGTCTCGGGCCGATAGCCCAGCGTGTCGCCGGTCGGCGGCTCCATCAGCGACCGCGGCACCCAGACCGTGCGCCGGGTCTCGGCCAGGCGACCTCCGCTGACGGCCGCCACTTCGAAGGTGAACGAGTCGGGCTCGAGCGGGACGAACGCGATCCAGCCGCCGTCGGTGTGGACCGGGACGGCGGCGCCGTTCACGGTCAGCGCCACGTCCTCCCCCCCGGCTCCGTCCACGCGCCCGAAGACGAAGGTGGAATCGGTGGCGGTGATCGCCGCGCCTTCGGGCGGATACTGGACCGTGACCGCGAGCCCGTCCTGGGCGCGCGCCGCGGAGGGAAGCGCGACCAGCACGGCCACGGCGGCGAGCGCCGCGCGGGCGGCGGCCGGTCGCGATCCACGTCCGGTGACAGGCATGGGCGCCAAGGTAGTGCCGAACCCCGCGCGCCATGCAACCCGGCCGCGGCGGCGCGGGTTTGGCGGCTGATGGGTCCCGGCATCACGCACGGCGGTGCGCGAGCGGGTGTGGGCCGGCTGCTGCCGGTGGTCCTGCCTCTCCTTGTTGCCACGCCTCTCGCGCCTCCCGCCGCCTCCCCGATCGCGATCGTCGACGTGCGGATCCTGCCGATGGACGGCTCGGGCCCGCGGGAGCACCAGGCGGTGCTGGTCGAAGGCGATCGGATCGCCTGGGTGGGCCCGGCCGACGCGCTCGCCGCGCCGGCGGGATCCACCGTGATCGACGGAGACGGCCGGACGCTCATGCCCGGGCTCGTCGACATGCACGTCCATCTCGAGCGCCACGACCTCCCCGCCTACCTCGCCCACGGCGTGACCACCGTCCGCAACATGTGGGGCTTCCCCGACGTCTGGGCGATGCGGAGGGAGATCGAGGCCGGGTCGCTCGCGGGGCC
>DATFFS010000333.1:0-1183 GCA_035249945.1 Gemmatimonadota bacterium | reverse complement strand
GTGGCGGCATATGCCCAGCTGGTGCCGGTGCTGTGGGTGCAGGGCGAGAGGGAGGCGGCCGCCCAAGCGGCGGCAACGGCACTCGAGTTGAGCGGCGACCTGGACTTTCCCGCCGGACCCTTCAGCGAGGCCTACAGCCGCTCGTACCTCGGGTACATGTATCAGCTCGAAGGTGACTCCCGCCGGGCGGTCGATGAGTTCCGGGCGGTCACCAGCCTGGGTACCACGCACGGGTTTGCGATGTGGGAAAGCCTGGGCTCCATCCACGCCCTCATCGCCGCCGCGCACCTCGAGCCGACTCCGGAGACGGTGGGAGCGATCGGCCACAGTCGTCTGCTCTTGCACCAGTTAGGAGTGTCATCATTCCAGCCCTACTTCTTGACCGCCCAGGCAGAACTAACTGCGGGCCTCGGCGATCTGCGTACCGCCCTTCATCTCTTTGATGAGGCGGTGAAGATGAGCGACGACATCGAGGAACGCCACTATCTGGCGGAGACCTTTCGCAAACGGGCCCGCGCCCGGGCTCGGAAAGGCGGCGATCCCCGAGCAGTAGCCGCCGATCTGGTGAAAGCGTTCGAGCTCGCCCGCGATCAGAACGCTTACCTCTTTCAAGTGCGAGCGGCAATCGACATGCACCAGCTCCTGGAACCACGGTCGCGGCCCCCGTTGGCTTCCCAGGCGCTGGCTCTGTCGCACCTGGAGCTTTCGAACGCCTACCCGGAGGCCGAGCAAGCCGAGGCGCTGCTCTCGGCCAACAAGTAGTGGCGGGATCGGATCCCGCGGCCGGCGAGAACATCGCGATTCTTGGGGGTGGGGTGGCCGGCTTGGCGGCGGCGTGGCGGCTGTCGGAGCCGGGTTGGCAGCAACGATTCGCCTCGATCACCGTCTACGAGCGGGGATGGCGCTTGGGAGGCAAGGCCGCGAGCAGCCGAGGGGCACACGGACGGATCGAGGAACACGGCCTGCACGTGTGGCTCGGTTACTACGAGAACGCGTTCCGGCTGGTGCGTGAGCTCTACGCCGAGCTCGATCGCCCCACGCTTCGGCCAGACGCCCCGTTCCAAAAATGGTCCGATGCCTTCAAGCCGGCCAACGACATCGGTCTCGAGGATCTCCACGGTGGCCGCTGGCGCCACTGGGTGGCCACCTTTTCTTTAAACGATCGACTGCCGGGCGAGCCCGA
>DATFFS010000332.1:0-2024 GCA_035249945.1 Gemmatimonadota bacterium | reverse complement strand
GACTCGTCGAGGTGGGCGGGGATGGTGACGCCGACCTCGGCGCAGAGCGGCACGATCGACGCCATCCACGTCTGGCGCAGCTGGTCGTTCGTCTTGCCCTTGAGCCGATATTCCAGCTGCCCCGAGTGGTGCTTGAGCTCGTCGGGCAGTCCGAACCACTCGATGCCGGTCGGGAACATCCAGTCGACGGCGCGCTGCAGCATCTCCTTGACCTCTCCGCCGGCCTTGGCGAGCCGGCGCATCCACGACTCCCCGTGCCGCAGGTGGAAGTACTCCTCCTTGTCGACCTTCACGAGCGCGCGCTTGAGCGGCCCGTAGGAGGTGTTCTGGTGCACGTCGGAGAGGAGCACGATGCCGGCGCGGTCGAACAGCCCGTTGGCGACCGCCATCTCGGCCCAGTTCTCGAGCGGCTGGTCGAACCCGTAGGGGTTCTTGAACTCGTGGGGCCGGCGGCCGAAGACGAGCCACTCCTTGTCCTCGCCGAGATCTTCCAGCAGCCGGTAGGCGATGTTCGCGTGCCCGAGCTCGTCCTGGATCACCGCGCTGACCGCGATCCGGCTCGAGATCGTGGGCGCGTCCTTGGCGGCGAGGTAGTAGGCGGGCGCGCTCATCAGCTCGGTATCGCCCTGGACGAGCATTTGGATCTTGAGCGCCTTGTGATAGCCGGGGGTCATGTCGTCCATCGATTCGACGACGAAGCCGTTGGCGATGCGCTCCTTGAGGGCGGTGTCCTGACCGGAGTCGAGCATCAGCGAACCTCGCGCGGCGGTCTCATGTTCCCGCCTTCCAGATCGAAGCGTCGACCCTCACCCATCCCGTCCCCCGCGCGGGATGCGGCATGACGGTCAGGTCCACATAGGACTCCCCCTGCGTGGCGTGGAGCGTCCGCGTGTCGTCGGTCTGGCCTTCGCTGGAGACCTGCCAGCCCGCATCGGTCAGCGCCTGCCGGTACCAGCTGTAGCTCTCGCCCGAGTCGGCCTGGGAGACCAGCGAAACCTCGCTGTACGCGCCGCCCGCGTCGGGAGCGGTCGAGGCGGAGGTCACCGTGCTGGCGGGAGGGATCGGGAAGTCGGGCGGAAAATCCACTGGCAACTCTACCGGCACGACTTCCGCCGTGGACGTGTCGGGCTCGACCGCGACCGTGTCCGTCGTGGCGGTGGTGTCGGCGACCTCCGCCGGGCGTTCCTCTTCGGGGTTGCCGCATCCGGCCGCCAAGGCCAAGGTCATGGCCATGACGGAGAGCGGGAGTGGCATGCGCATGGGCGGCGAGCGTACCCAAGGCGGTTCGGGCCGTCAAGCCCCGCCCGACCTGTGGACGGTCGGGCATTCGACGCTGACGCTCGACGCGTTCGTGGAGCTGCTGCGGGAAGCAGGCGTCGCCGCCATCGCGGACGTGCGCCGCTATCCGGCGTCGCGCAAGAATCCGCAGTTCAACCGCGAGACGCTGGCGGCGTTCCTCGACGCGAGAGGAATCGCGTACCGCTGGTTCGAGGAGCTGGGCGGCCGGCGGAGCGGCGCCGCGCGCGAGAGCTCGCCGAACCTCGGCCTCGAGAACGCGGGCTTCCGCGCCTACGCCGACTACACGGGGACCGACGCGTTCCGGTCGGCGCTGGAGGAACTCGTCGCGTGGGCCGCGGAGCGGCCGACCGCGGTCCTCTGCGCAGAGGCCCTCTGGTGGCGCTGCCACCGGCGTCTGATCGCGGACCTCTGGGTCGACCGCGGCGGGACGGTCGTCCACATCCACAGCGGCGGGAAGCGGGAACCGCACACGTTGTGGGAGCTCGCGCGCCGCGAAGCGGGCGGGCTTGTCTATCCGCCCGAACAGGGCGAGCTTGGTCTGCGCCCCCCGCCGCGAACGCGTTGAACCCCCATCGAGGTCCCATGACGATCCGCCCCCTCAGGACGATCGCGTGCACCGCCGTTTGCGCGGCACTCTCCTCGGCGCCACTCGCCGCGCAGGAAGCTCTCGGCCTGTGGGCGCCGACTCCGGGGCCTCTGGTGGCGGAGATCCGGGCCGGCATCGA
>DATFFS010000331.1:0-3207 GCA_035249945.1 Gemmatimonadota bacterium | reverse complement strand
CTCCGCGCGGCGGGGATACCTGGATGGCCCGGTCGGCGCGGATCGCTCGCGCCGCGCCAACGCCGAGCTGCGGGCGGTCGAGCGCGAGCTGACGCGGGAGGCCGGCCTGGTCGGCCGTCCATGGAACAGGAATCTCGTGTTCACGACCGACGACCGGGACGGCTACGCCACGCTGGAGCTGCCTTCGATCGCCGAGGCGCTCATCGCGGGAGACGGCGCCCGCGCCGTCCGCGAGGTCGACGATTTCGCGACACGGGTGCTGGCGGCCGCGCTGCGGCTGGATGCCGCCACGGCCGCGCTCGCCTCGTGAGAACGCCGGGCCTATCTTTCAAGGCCAAGCCGCACAGATCCCCGTCGACCAGGAGGGCGTAATGGTCACAGGCATCAGCCGGGGAACCATCGCTCGCGCGGTGGACCTCCTCGAGCTCGATCCCGGCGACGTCGCAAAGGCCGTCGGCTGCACGACCGGGACGCTCAAGCGCTGGCGGCGCGGAGTCCAGGACCCGTCGCCGCGCCACCGCGGCCAGCTCGAGCTGCTGGACGACCTGATGCACCAGCTCGGCGAGAAGGCCCGCACCCGCCAGCGGGCGCGCGCTTGGTTCGACAGCCGGGTCCCGGCGCTGGGGAATCATCGGCCCCGCGACATCTTCATCACCGGAAACCTCGCCCATCTCGTCGTCTACCTGCGTCGCTTGGAGCGGCTTTGATCGAGTCGCAGCTGCTCCAGGTCGAAGATCTGAAAACCTGGTTCCACACCGAAGAGGGAACGGCCAAGGCCGTCGACGGCGTTTCGTTCGACGTCCGCCCGCGGGAGACGCTCGGAATCGTGGGCGAGTCGGGATGCGGCAAGTCGGTGACCAGCCTGTCGATCCTGCGTCTGATCCCGCAGCCGCCCGGAGAGATCGCCGGCGGCCGCATTCTGTTCCGCGGTCTCGACCTGCTCGATCTGCCGGAGAAGGAAATGCGGAAGATCCGCGGGAACGAGATCGCGATGATCTTCCAGGAGCCAATGACGTCGCTGAACCCCGTCTACACCGTGGGCGACCAGATCGGCGAGGTGCTGCGGCTGCACCGCGACATGTCGAAGGACGAGGCGCGCCAGCGCTCGATCGAGATGCTCCGTCGCGTGCGCATCCCCGACCCCGAGCAGCGGGTCGACGAGTATCCGCACCAGCTCTCCGGTGGCCAGCGGCAGCGGGTGATGATCGCGATGGCGCTGGCCTGCGATCCGGCGCTGCTCATCGCGGACGAGCCGACGACCGCGCTGGACGTCACCGTGCAGGCCCAGATCCTGGCGCTCCTCAACCAGCTTCAGGACGAGTACGGGATGTCGATCATGCTGATCACCCACGACCTCGGCGTCATCGCCGAGACGGCGCACCGCGTGGTCGTCATGTATGCGGGCGTGGTGGCCGAGGTGGGAACCGCCGAGCAGGTCTTCGGCGGGCCGAACCATCCCTACACCGAGGGACTCAAGGCGGCGATCCCCAAGCTCGGCGAGAAGGTCGAGCGACTGCACACCATTCCCGGCTCCGTGCCTTCGCCCTACGAGGAGATCATCGGGTGTCCGTTCCAGAACCGGTGCCCGTACGTGATGGACCGCTGCCGGCGGGAATTTCCGGACCTGTACACGCTGGGTCCAGGCCATCTGGCTCGCTGCTTTCTCTATGACTGACGGTCGCTGAAAATGGCGGATCTGCGTCGTTGCGCTTCTCGTGTCTTCCTGCGGCGTACAGATCGTACGCCTCGGAATCCCCTCGTCGCGCGCCTCGCATCTCCACCATTTTGAGCAACCTTTGTCCAACTCGGATCTCACCGGCGGGGCGATGACCAGAACGCAGATTCCGCAACCCGAGCCGCACGCGCAGCGCGCGCGCGGCGAAGCGCTGCTCGCCGTGCGCGAGCTGAAGAAGCACTTCCCGATCCGGCGCGGCTTCTGGTCTCGCACGGTGGGCCACGTCAAGGCGGTGGACGGCGTGTCGTTCGACATCCTGCCCGGAGAGGTGCTGGGCCTGGTAGGCGAGTCGGGCTGCGGAAAGACGACGACGGGCCGCTGCATCTTGCGGCTGATCGAGCCCACGTCGGGCGAAGTCGTGTTCGAGGGTCGGGACGTGGTCGAGCTCGATCGCGGCGACATGCGCGGCCTCAGACGCAAGATGCAGATCATCTTCCAGGACCCGTACTCCAGCTTGAACCCGCGGATCACGGTGGGCGCCATGCTCGCTGAGGCGCTTCGCATCCACAAGATCGCCGAAGGGCAGGAGGCGCAGGCGCGGATCCGCCACCTGCTCGAGGTCGTGGGCCTGTTCCCGGAGCACGCGAGCCGCTACCCGCACGAGTTTTCGGGCGGCCAGCGCCAGCGGATCGGGATCGCGCGCGCGCTGTCGGTCGACCCCACGTTCATCGTGTGCGATGAGCCTGTGTCGGCGCTCGACGTCTCCGTGCAGGCGCAGGTCATCAACCTGCTGCAGGATCTGCAGAAGGAGTTCGACCTCACGTTCCTGTTCATCGCCCACGACCTGGCCGTCGTCGAGCACATCTCCGACCGCGTGGCGGTCATGTATCTGGGAAAGCTGATGGAGATGGCCGAGTCCGAAGAGCTGTACAAGAACCCGCTCCACCCCTACACGCGCGCCCTGCTGGCCGCGATCCCGGTGCCGGAGCCCAAGGCGCGCCGCGAGCGGATCGAGCTCGAGGGCGACGTGCCGAGCCCCGCCAATCCCCCCTCCGGCTGTCCGTTCCACCCGCGCTGTCCGATCGCCACCGCCGAATGCGCCGAGGTCGTGCCCGAATTCCGCGACGTGGGGAACGGGCACTACGTGGCGTGTATCAAGGTCTGACGCGGACCTGACCGGAGAGACTGGCCCGACGCCTGCAGCGTTGGGCGTTTTCTTCTGTGGCGGAACGACGGCGTGGCGCCGCGGGGTAGAGAGAGCACGGAGATGCACAGGCGAATCGCACATTCCCTGACCGCGGTCGCGGTCGTGCTGTCGGCCACGACGGCGGCCGCGTTTCCCCTCGTGCCACCGGGCGCCGCCTGGGAGGCGTGGGGAGGCGCGGCGTCGTGCCCGTTGTACTGGAGTCCGGGCGCCCCGCTGAGTCCCGTTCCCCACCCGGCGCCGGCGCCGGTCGAGCCCGGCGGCAGGCTCCTGGAGACATCGGGCGCGGCCGTTCTCGCCGAGGCGCGCGGCTGGATCGAGGTCGGCC
>DATFFS010000330.1:0-4169 GCA_035249945.1 Gemmatimonadota bacterium | reverse complement strand
GCCCCGTACAGCGCGCCGTCGGCCAGCGCGCGGCTCACCGCGCCTACGCCGCGATCGCGCACCCGTTGCGCGCGCTCGGCCGCGCTGACCAGCGTGGCGGCGAGGTTGGTCCCGGTGTCGCCGTCGGGGACGGGGAACACGTTGATGCCGTTGAGATTTTCCTGCCGCTGGCTGACCCACCGCGCGGCCGCGGCGGCGGCTCGCCGGAGGCGGGTCCCGTCCAGGTAGCGGACGGGCGCAGCCGTCAGACGTCGCTCGAGAGCCGGGCGGCGCGCTGGGTAAGCATCGCCGAGGCCTTCTCCACGGCCTGGCGGATCGTGCCGTCCATGCTGGGGCGGTACTCCGCGGTGTAGGCGAGAAGGGTGACCGGCACCGGGCCGTCGATGACCTCGAGGTCCAGAGTGGTCAGCGACTGCCGGATCCGTTCGGCCAGGATCGCCGCTCCGTAGCGCGGCGTGTCGGGGGCGAGAACCAGGAACTGCCCATCCCCGTAACGGCAGGTGATGTCCGCCTTGCGCTTCTGGAGAACGAGGGCCTGCGCCACCTGGCGGAGGGCGTCCTCGGCGACTTCCTCCCCGTAGCGATTCCGCAGCGACTCCAGATCGGCGAGGGCCAGCAGCAGCACGGAGAGCGGGGCCACCCCGAGCGCGCCCTGGTCGACGGGATGCCCGGTGAGGTCGTTGACGAACTGCGCCACGTCCTCGACGACGTCGGGCGTGAGCCGGCGCGCCGAGATGGTACGCACCATTCCCTTGCGGACCACGACGAGCCGTGTGTCCGAGCCCGGCGCCACCAGGCGCACGATCACCTCGACGACTCCCCCCATCGGGGCCTCGCCGCTGACGGCGATCATCTCGGACCGGTCCCAGTCGGCTTCGTAGGCCGCGAGCGCTTCGCAGGGGCAGCCCGCGCCGAACACCGAGGCTCCGGCCACCGAGTCCGGCGCCAGTCCGAGGTACTCGCCGTACGCGGCGTTGCAGTATTCGACGCGATGATCGGGGCCCACGAGCGCCATCCCGAGATCGACGGCGTCGAGCGCGGCGCACAGCGTGCGCTGGTCCGGCACGTATCTGCCGGGAGCGCTCAACCGGTCGTCCGTTCCGAGAGGAGCTTCGACAGCCGGTCGGGAAAGTCGGTGATCAGACCATCCACGCCCAGCTCGAGCAACCTTTTCATCTCGCGCGGATCGTTGACCGTCCACACGTATACCTCGCAGCCGAAGCCGTGCGCCGCATCCACGAAGGGGCGACTCACGATCTGGGTTCCATGCCATGTAGTCGGCACCGCGAACGCCACCGCTGGTGGACGGAAATCGTCCCACGCATCGGAGCCGAGACGACGCAGGAACTCCGCCACGTCCTCAGGCCCGAAGCCGGTCGGCTGTTCCGGCTCGAGATCACGGTACCGCGCAAGGGGAGCCTGCTCCAGCGAGAACACCAGAGTGCGTCCCCCGGCCCCGGTTTCCCGCAGCAATCGTGCCAAGTCTTGCTCCAGAGCGGGAAGCACCTGCTTGACCTCGATGATCAACGGGGTGTCCGGAAAGGCCTCCAGCACCTCCCGGAGGGTGGAAATCCGCACCCCGGAGCCCCGAAACGGGAAGCTGCGACCGCCGTCGGGCGAAAAGCGGAAGCCGGCATCGAGCTGCCGAAGCTCGGCCAGCGAGCGCTCACGGAGCGGCCCGCTGCCGTCGGTGGTGCGATCGAGAACGTCGTCGTGGAAGACGACGATGTGGCCGTCGGCGCTGCGGTGGACGTCGAGCTCGAAGCCCTCCGCACCGCCCCGGAGACCCGCGTGAAAGGCCTCCATCGTGTTCTCGGGATGGGTTCCGCTGGCGCCGCGATGGGCGAATCTGCGCGGCAGCTCACCGGCGAAGAACTCGCTCATCGACGACATCCTGTAGAGTAGACTGGCACTCCGGGACAGGTCAACCGGTCAGCTCGGCGAGCTCGCGCAGGTCGCGCATCACGAGGACGCCGTCGGGAGCGTGCCCGAGCCCGCTCCTGTCGAGCCACACCGCGTCCCATTCGGCGGCCAGGGCCGGCAGCACGTCGTGATCCAGCCTGTCGCCGACCATCATGGGAGGGGACCCGTCGCCGTCGACTCCCGCCAGCTGACGGGCGGCGGCGGCGAATGCGTCGCGGCTCGGCTTGGCGGCCTGCAGGTCGAGGGAGACGATCACGCGACAGAAGTAGCCGCCGACCCCGAGGGCGGCAAGGATCGGCGGGAGCCGCCCGTCCCAGTTGGAGAGGACCGCCAGCGGCACCCCTCGCACGCGCAGGGCGCGCAGCGCGGGCCGGACATCGTCGTACAGACACCAGGCCTCGGGGCGCGAGAATCGCTCCCAGGCCCGGTCGAAGAACGCGTCGAACGCGGAGTCCCTGGGCGCTTCCCCGGCATCGGAGATCGCCGCGCGCGCCACCGCGCGCCACCAGCCGCGCGCGGCCGTCTCGCGGTCGCCAGGCGGCAGATGCCCGAACGCCAGCGGCGGCGCGGCGCGCATCGCGCGACCGAACCCGCGCTCGATCTCCCGCGGATCGAGCACCGCACCGAGCTCCCGCGCTTCGGCCGCGTAGACCTCGCCCACCGAGCCGGCGACCGCGAGGAGCGTTCCCGCTGCGTCGAGCACGACGACCCGTCGCCTCACTCCGCGCGCTCTCCCGCTGCGCCGGCTCGCTGGCGGAACCCCTGGGGCTGGAGGCCCAGCGTGCGGTTGACCAGCGCGTAGAACGACTCGAGCGCCACCGTCACGACCAGCTCCAGCGTCTCCGCCAGGGTGAATTCGCGCCGCACGGTATGGAACAGTTCGTCGTCGACGGCGTCCAGGACCATCTTCTCCGTGAACGTGAGGGCCAGCTTGATCCGATCCTCGAACAGCGTCGAGTCGCGATGGAAATCCAGCTCGCGGAGCTCGTCCTCCCCCACGTTCTTCTCGAGCAGGCACCCCTCCAGCAGATCGATCGAGTACTCGCATCCGTGGAGCCGCGCGACCTTGAGCTCGACCATCTGCTTGAGCACGGGATCGATCTCGGTGGGCGCGTCGATGGCGTCGGAGACGGAGCGGATCAGCTCGGCGTACTCGGGCTTGTGCGCGAGGATCCGCAGGTTCTCGGTGATCCCGCCCACCCGCCCTTCCATCGCCGCGAACACCTCGAGGACGCGCGGATCGCCCACTTCTTCGGGGTTCACACCCGGCAGTCTGGTCATTGGCCAACCCTCCCGTTCCTGCGGCGGCCGCTCAGTCTACTCGCTCGAAGAGAGGTCATTGTAAGACATCGTATAGTAGGATTTCCGCCAATCCGTACACTGGGTTCGTGTTCCAGGTAGAAAACACACCCCCCGAACGTGCTCGTGAGGGGATCGCCAGGGTCGATTGGCCCGACGGGCCGGTCTGCCCGTTCTGCGGGACCCGCGAGCAGATGACCCCGGAGCTGGACGGTACTCAGGTTCGGGTGCGGTACGAGTGCGTTCGCTGCGGCCGCCATCACGGGTACATCCGCCGCCGGACCGATCCGGCCTTTCCCTCCACCCGGCGCACCGTCCTTCCCCGCGATCCCGACGGGGCGATCTAGCTCCGAGTCGGCCGATCCGCCGCCAGGCGGCTCACCACCTCCGAATCGCTCCACCGGTCCAGGTCCAGCACCAAGCCGCCCACCGCCCCGTCCATCAGCCACCCGCTCACGATCAGGCTGGGGACGAGCTCGGACGGCTCCAGGACCGAGCAGGCCATGAGCTCGGCCACCCGCGCCGCATAGCAGGCGTCCGCGACGGCCTCCGTGGCGTCGTCCTCCCAATCCACCTCCCGCGCCGGCAGCACCCGCCCCCGCACCATGGCGATCAACACGGAGCGGCCGGCCCGCGCATGGGGCAGCGCGATCAGCCACGAGCGCTCGACCCAGGGACGCTCTAGCGTCGACCGCTCTTCCTCGAGCGCATCCAACCATTCGATCCTCCGTTGCAGCCCGCCCGCGCGCTCGAAGTCCAGTCCGGCGCTCGCCTCGTCGCGCGCACCCGCCAGGCCCGCGCGCAGCTCGATCGCGTACCGCGGGTCGGCCAGCCAGCGCGCGGCCGCTTCGACCTGCGCCCGGTACGCCGACAGGCCGACCGCCCCGATACAGGGCGCCGAGCACAGCCCCACGCCGTGCGAGAGGCAGGGTGAGCCCGCCGGGTCC
>DATFFS010000329.1:0-2835 GCA_035249945.1 Gemmatimonadota bacterium | reverse complement strand
CGCGCGAAGCTCCCCCGCGCCTCCCACGACCGGCAGGCCCGCGAGAGCGGCGGCGAGCGCCAGCGCGGCCGCGACCCGCCTCATGCCCGCGCTGCCTCCAGCTCCGCGACGAGTCGGTCCAGGCGCGCGTACAGCTCGTCGAACGACCCCGCGTTGTCGATCACCGCGTCGACCTCGAGCCGCCCGATCTCCGTCTCGGTCTCGTGCCCGCGCGCCGCCTCCGCCCCCTCCGTCGCGGGGATTCGATCGGCGGGCCGCGTGACCAGCACGCATGCGAACCCCAGCTTCCGGAGGTAGTCCTCCTCGCGCGCGAGCCGCAGGTCGTCCACGACGGCGCGCGAAGGTCCCTCTGCCGCGAGCCGCGCGGCAAAGCGATCGAGCCAGATATCCCCCCGGTAATTGCGTCCCACCGTTCCGACCTCCTGCAGCAGCCGCCGGCCGCGGGCGTCCTTGCGTCCGTCCCAGCCGAACTCCGCGCGCGCGATCTCCTTGATCGGCGCCGCGAGCGCATACTTGACGAACCCGTGCCGCTCGACGAGCCGGTCGGCCGCGGTCGTCTTTCCGACCTGCATCCGGCCGCCGATCGCGACGCGGATCGGAGCGGCCGCGGTCATGGCGCCTTCATGAGCGGGATGTGTCGGGATTCATCGGCCCGTAGGATACGCCGCGCGCCATTGTGGTCAACCGAAGGCGGCCGCTCTGTTGCCGCCGCCAGCGGGTGCTCCTAGGTTCGCCGGCGCATGTCCCTCTCCTCCGAAGTCGACCATCCCGCGATCCGGATCCGAGGCCTGGTCAAATCGTACGGCGACGTTCCGGCGCTGTCCGGCATCGACCTCGACATCCGCCGCGGCCAGTTCTTCGGCCTCCTCGGTCCTAACGGGGCCGGCAAGTCGACGACGATCCACATCCTGACGGGACTGGTGACGTTCGCCGAGGGCGACGTGCGGGTCCTCGGCCACGACGTGGTGCGGGAGTACCGCCTGACGCGGCGCCGCATCGGGCTCGCCCCGCAGGAGTTCAACTTCGACCGCTTCTTTCCGGCGCGGGAGATCCTGATCCTGCAAGCCGGCTACTACGGCATCCCGCGCCGCGAAGCCGGGCGCCGCGCGGACGAGCTGCTCGAGCGGTTCGGGCTCTCGTCCAAGGCCGCGGACAAGATCTGGAAGCTCTCCGGCGGGATGAAGCGCCGGCTCCTCATCGCCAAGGCGATGATCCACGACCCCGACATCCTGATCCTCGACGAGCCCACGGCGGGGGTCGACGTAGAGCTTCGGCGCGCGCTCTGGGTGTACCTGCGGAAGCTCAATGCCGAGGGCAAGACGATCCTCCTGACGACCCACTACATCGAGGAGGCCGAGGAGCTCTGCGAGGAGGTCGCCATCATCGACCAGGGACGGATCGTGGCCCAGGGATCGCCCGACGAGCTCGTGCAGGCGGGGGGCGAACGGCACCTCGAGATCCGGCTCACCACGGCCCCGGAATCGCTGCCCGAAGCGGTGACCGGTCGCGACCATTTCGTGGAGAACGACCGCGTCGTGATACGCGCCCCGCATCCCCGCCGGATCGTGGCCGAGGTCCTGAACGGCCTCTACGCGATGGATCTCAAGATCACCGAGGTGCGGATCAAGGAGTCGAGCCTCGAGGAGGTGTTCGTCCAGCTCACCGGGCGGACGATCGATTCCGGTCCGGCAGAGCCCGTCGGCGGCGCCCTGGACGCAGATGGTGCCGACGAGCGCGAGGAGGAACTCCATGAGGTATAGCCGCGAGTGGGCTACCGGGTTCTGGACGCTGACCCGGCGCGAGGTGGGCCGCTTCCTCACGCTCTGGCGCCAGACCGTGTTCCCGCCCATCCTCTCGGCGCTCCTCTACATCCTCATCTTCGGAGAAGCGCTGGGCTCCAGGATCCGGCTCATCGACGGCTGGCCGTACACCGAGTACATCCTGCCGGGGCTGGCGATGATGGGCGTGCTGACGAGCGCCTACGCCAACTCGTCGTCGTCTCTCTTCGTCGCCAAGCACGAGGAGTACATCAACGACGTGCTGATCGCGCCGCTGTCGTACTGGGAGGTCGTGCTGGCCTATACGCTGGGCGCGATGGTTCGGGGGCTCATCGTGGGGATCCTGATCCTAGGCGTCGGGATGGTCGTCGTCGGCCTGCCGATCCTCCATCCCTGGACGGCGATCGCGTTCCTGGTCGTGGTCTCGGCGCTCCTGTCGTGCGCGGGGCTGATCATGGCGCTGTGGGCCGAATCGTGGGACCACGTGATGCTGCTGCTCAACTTCGTCATCACGCCGCTCGTGTTCCTCGGCGGGGTGTTCTATTCGATCCACATGCTGCCGCCGTTCTGGCGCGGCGTTTCGATGTTCAATCCGATCTTCTACATGATCAACGGCCTGCGCTACGGCGTGCTCGGGGTGGCGGACGCCAGCCCCGCCTGGTCGCTCGTCCTCTCGAGCGTGCTCGCGGCCGCGCTGTTCGCATGGACCGTGCACCTGTTTCGGGTGGGGTACAAGCTCAAGTCCTAGGCCGGGTCGCTCGCGACGTCTCCGCGGAGACGTCCCCGACGGCGCGCCGGTGCAATCCGACGTCTCCGCGGAGACGTCCGGCGACGGCGCGCGTCCCGCTCAGCCTGCCTTGCCGGAGGATTCCAGCCACCAGGCGCCGTGGGCCCCGCCGGCGGCAGCGGAGCCGAAGCGCCGCGCGATCTCGAACCACGATCCGTTGACCACCCCGAACGCGTCCCGGTCGGTGAGCGGGCGGTCGAGGACCTTGGAGAGCGCGAGGCGGATCGGGCCGCCGTGGCTGACGCAGACGATCCGCTCCCCGCGGTGGAC
>DATFFS010000328.1:0-3103 GCA_035249945.1 Gemmatimonadota bacterium | reverse complement strand
CCGTCGGATTGGATGGCGGTGAAATGGACGAAGACATCCTCACCGTCTTCCCGCTGGATGAACCCGTATCCCTTGGCGTCGTTGAACCACTTCACCTTTCCCATAGCCATCGGGGTGCGATCCCTCCCTGCCGGGGTGATTGCGCTGTGGGTGTTTTCGCGAGTGTACCGGACCCCGGCAGGGCGGTCAAGGCCCGGCCCAGGCGAACGACAGCTCCTTCACGCGAGCGAAGCGACGGCGGCTGGAGTACGTGGGGCGCGCCTGTACGACGACCCTCCGAGCCTGCTCCTCCCACCCTGCGGCGCCGGGCTCCGTCCAGTCGGTATCCTCCCACCTGACCGTCCGGGGACCGGCGAGCGCGACGCCCGTGTCGGCGGCCGCGAGCGTGTCGCCGGCCGCGTCGAGGAAGGCGATCGAGACCGTGGCCGCCTCGGTCAGGAAGAGCTCCATCGACCAGGCCGATCCCGCCTCGCCGCTCCGCGGGGCGCGCCGGATCTCGAGCGGCTCCGAGACCGCGTGGAAGTCCGTCCCGACGAAGTAGTACTGCGCGCCCTCGCGCTCGGCGACGAACACCTGCCCGAACCGCTTCCAGATCGCGATTCCCCGCGGCTCCTCCAGCGTGCTCTCGATCGGCCCGGGCCCCGCAAAGGAGTCCAGCAGCCGGAGCTGCGCGTCCAGCTTCCAGATCCGGCCGCCGGCGGGATCGCTGACGTACACGTTCCCGAAGTAGTCGATCGCCACGTAGAAGAACCGCACCGCCTCGCCGTCGGGCAGGTCGGCGGCGGCGACCGCGGCCACGACCCCCCCGCGGGTGTCGTAGGCGCGGAGCCGCCCGCCGTCCCGGTCGACGAGGTACAGGCGCGTCGCGTTGGGCTGGAGCCACGGATCGAGCGAGTCCATGACGGCGAGCCCGAGCGGCGCCTCGACGTCGTCGGGAAGCGGCCACCGGTCGCCCTCCGACAGCGGCGGCGGCAGGAGCCGGGTTCCGGCGCCGGCCTCGCCGTCCGGGAAGCGCAGGACGGCGTCCGCTTCGCGGTCGCTCACCCATACGTCCCCGCGGGTATCCGCCGCGACGTCGAACGGCCCGGGTGCGGACCAGCTGCCCGACCAGGAGAGCGACCGGCCGACCGGGTCCCAGCGCAGCCGGACGACCCGCCGGTTGCCCGTATCCGCCACGTAGACCCGCCCGTCGACGGTGGCGGCGATGCCATGCGGCCGATCGAGCTCGTCCCTCCCCCCACCCCTCCGCCCGTAGATCGCGAGCGTCTGCATGCTGGAGTTGTAGAGGACCTCGCCGCGCCCGGAGTTGACGCCGAAGAGCGTCAGCTGGAAGTCGTCCCCGCGGGCCTCCGGATCGTCGTCCAAGGCGAACTTGACCGCCGCCAGCCCCTGCGGATCGTCGAACCGCGTGCGATCTCCGAGGAAGAGCTTTAGATGGGACGGGCGCGCCCGGTGGATGCCGAGAGTGTGGGCGAACGGCGGATAGACCAGCGTCGAGTGCGCCGGCTGTTCCCCGATCTCGAGCTCGGACGACTGCGCCGCCGCGGGCGGCGCGAGCGCCGCGACCCAGACGACGGATGCCCAGAGCAGGGCCGCGTCAGCGCGAGGCCGGCGCATCCGCGTGCAACCGGCGATACGCGGCATACTGGGCGATGACCTTCTTGACGTAGTTGCGGGTCTCCTTGTAGGGGATCCTGTCGATCCAGAGCTCGGCGTCCAGCGTCCGCTCGGGGAACTGCCACCACAGCGCTACGTTGTGGGGCCCGCCATTGTACGCCGCCAGGACCGCGGGCCAGAACCCGTCGAACCGCGCCAGCTGGTCCTCGAGGTAGCGCGAGCCGAAGTGGAGGCTGACGGCCGGATCCAGGAGAATCTCGGGATCGTACTCCGGCCATCCCGTGGAGTCCGCGATCTCGGCGCCCGTGGCGGGCATCACCTGCATGAGTCCCATCGCTCCCACCGGCGAGACCGCAGCCGGCCGGAACAGGCTCTCCTGCCGGATCAGCGCCATCACGTAGTAGGCGTCCAGCGCGTGCGCCCGGGCTTCGGCGTCGATCGTCGCCGCGAACCCACGCGGGAAGGCCCACTCCGCCCCCGCGCCGTTCTCGCCCAGCCGGTAACCGACCTGGAGCGCGATCCCCGGAAAGCCCCAGGCGACGAGCCCGTCGGCCCACTGCGCGAGCCGCTCGCGATCGCTTCCGACGCGAGCGAGAGCGCGGACCAGCTCCGCGCGCGCGAGCTCGCGCTCGCCGAACTCGAGCAGCGCCGCCGCCGTCCTTCCGCCGGGATCGGCGAGGAGCGCGGCTCCTTCGGCTCCCTGGGGATCGGGCGCGGAACGGTAGCCCGCGTTCAGCAGCTCGAGCGTGGCGCCGGGCCGGCCGCCCAGGCGGTCCCGGGACAGGAGCGCGTACCAGTCGTCCCCGCGAGCCAGGCCGCGCCAGATCTCGCGCGCCTGGACGCGCTGTCCCAGCTCGTAGAGAGCGCGCGCGAGCCAGTACCTGGCCTCGCGCGCGCTCTCCGCGCCGTTGTACGCGTCGTAGCGGCGGCGCGCTTCTCCGTAGCGACCGAGCGCGAACGCGAGGTGAGCCGCGCGCATCTCCGAGCGATCCGCGAAGTACGACCCCGGGAACGTCCGCACCAGGCGATCGAACGCCTCGATGGCGCGGTCGGCGAACGCCGGCTCCATCCCATAGTCGTCCTGCCACGAATCGGCGAGCAGGTAGAGCGCGTCGTCGGCGTACGTTCCGCCCGGATAGCGCACGAGAACGTCCTGGAAGCCCGCGCGCGCGGCCGCGCCGTCGCGGAAATCGAGCGCCATCCGCGCGCGGTCCATGAGAACCTCGGGCACGCGGGAGTCCGCGGGCCAGCGAGTCAGGAAGGAGTCGTAGTCCGCTTCCGCGCCGGGCCGGTTCCCGCGAGTGGCGCGGATCGACGCTCGCAGGAGCGTCGCCTCCTGGAGCACGGCTTCCGAGGCGCCCGACTCGAACACGGCGGTGGCGAAGGTCTCGGCGTCGGCCGGCCGGCGCGCCCGAACGAGCGCGCGCGCGATCTCGAGCGGCGGCAGCTCGAGCCGGGCGCGCATGGCCGGATCGAGCAGCATCCC
>DATFFS010000327.1:0-21832 GCA_035249945.1 Gemmatimonadota bacterium | reverse complement strand
GCGGCGCCCGCGCCCGGCGCTATTCGACGGTGACCGATTTCGCGAGGTTCCGCGGCTTGTCGACGTCGCAGCCGCGCAGGACCGCGATGTGGTAGGCCAGGAGCTGGAGCGGCACGACGCTCAGGATCGGGGTCAGCATGTCGTCTGTCTCCGGCACCTCGATCACGTGATCGGCGAGCCGGGCGACATCGCTGTCGCCGTCGTTCACGATCGCCAGCACGCGCCCGCGGCGGGCCTTCACTTCCTCGACGTTCGACAGGACCTTGGAGTACACCGAGTCGCGCGTGGCGACCACCACGACGGGCATGTTCTGGTCGATCAGCGCGATCGGCCCGTGCTTCATCTCCGCGGCGGGATATCCCTCCGCGTGGATGTAGGAGATCTCCTTGAGCTTGAGCGCCCCCTCCAGCGCCACCGGGAAGTTGAGCCCGCGGCCCAGGTACAGGAAGTTCGTGGCCTCGCAGTACTGCTCCGCGATCTCGCGGATCAGGTCGTCGCGCTCGAGCACCTGCTGGATCTGCTCGGGGAGCTGCCACATCGCCTCGGCGAGCTCCCGCCCACGCTCGGCCGACAAGTGCCGGCGGCGTCCGAGGAACAACGTCAGGAGGGCCAGCACGGTGATCTGACACGTGAACGCCTTGGTCGACGCGACGCCGATCTCGGGTCCGGCGTGGATGTACATGCCGCCGTCGGTGGCGCGCGCGATCGACGACCCCACAACGTTGACGATCCCCAGGACGCGGGCGCCACGCCGTTGCCCTTCGCGCACCGCGGCCAGCGTGTCCGCGGTCTCGCCGGATTGACTGATCGCGAACATCAGCGTGCGATCATCGATCACCGGATTGCGATAGCGGAACTCGCTGGCGTACTCGACTTCGATCGGGATGCGCGTGGAATCCTCGAGCAGGTATTCCCCGACCAGCGCCGCGTGCCAGGACGTGCCACAAGCGGTGAGCACGATGCGGTCGAGCCCGCGCCAGCCGTCTTCGTCGATGTGGCTGAGCCCGCCGAGGACCGCGGTTCCCTCGGACAGCTGGAGTCGGCCGCGCATGGCGTTGCGAACCGCCTCCGGCTGCTCGAAGATCTCCTTGAGCATGAAGTGCGGATAGCCGCCCTTCTCGATCTCCTTGAGGTCCCACGAGATCTCGTCGATCGTCTTGTCGACGTGGGTGTTCTCGAGGTCGCGCATCAGGTACCCGTTGCGCGACAGGGTGACCATCTCGCCGTCGTCGAGATAGATGACGCGGCGCGTGTGCCCCACGACCGCGGCCGCGTCGCTGGCCACGAACAGCTCTCCGTCGTCGATCCCGACCAGCAGCGGGCTGCCCATGCGGGCGGCCACGATCTCGTCGGGGCTGTCGAGGCAGAGGACGACGAGGCCGTAGGTGCCTTCCACGTGGCGCAGCGCCGCACGGACCGCGTCACCGAGATCGCCGTCGTACTCCTCCTCGATCAGGTGCGCGACCACCTCGGTGTCGGTCTCGCTCTTGAACACGTGGCCGCGCTCGGCCAGCCGCTCGCGCAGCGCGCCCGCGTTCTCGATGATGCCGTTATGCACGACCGCGATTCGATCGTTGCAGCAGGTGTGCGGATGGGCGTTGATCTGGGTCGGCGGGCCGTGGGTGGCCCAGCGCGTGTGGGCCAGGCCGATCGTACCGGTCGGCGGATCGGATTGGACGAGGTCTTCCAGCCCCTGGATTCGCCCCGGGAGCTTGGCGATGTGCAAGCCCTTGCCGTTGATGATCGCGAGGCCGGCGGAATCGTATCCGCGATACTCCATCCTCCGCAGGCCCTCCAGCAGGATCGGAGTGGCCTCCTCCCGCCCAATATATCCGATGATTCCACACATGGTTGCGCCCCCGCACGGCCGGATCGTATGAATGTTCGCTTCCGTTCGATGCTAGCAGGAATCGGGCCGAAAAGGAAGCCGAAAACGACCGTTTCAGGCCGTAATGGCCAGCTCGCGCGCCCGGGCGACCAGCCGCTCCGCGGACTCCGCGTCGGGGGCCTCGGCGATGAGGCGCACGATCGGTTCGGTGCCGGATTTCCGCAGGTGGAGCCACTCCTGCCGCGCGGGCCACAGGAGCTTGAGGCCGTCGGTCCGGTCCACCTCGGGCGCTGCCAGGGCCGCCTCGGCGCGGGCCAGGAGCCCGTCGCCGTCGACCCGCTCCAGCGGGACTTTCGCCTTGACGATGGCGTAGGCCGGCAGCCCCGCCGCGGCCTCGGAGAGCGAGCGTCCGGAGAGCGCCAGGTGCGTCAGCAGCAGCGCGGCTCCCGCCGTCGCATCCCGCGTATGGTGGATACCGGGGTGGATAACCCCCCCGTTGCCTTCCCCGCCGATCGGGCTGTCGACCTCCAGCATCCCCAGCGCGACGTTGACCTCGCCCACCTTCGTCCGCCTGACAGCAACGTGGTGCCGTTCGGCCACCCGATCTACGACCTGGCTGGTCGACAGATTCGTGACCAGCGTCCCGGGCCGCACGCCGAGCACGTAATCGGCGACGAGTGCGAGCGTCAGGTCTTCTCCCAGCGCCTCGCCGCGCCCGTCGACGAGCGCCAGCCGGTCGCCGTCGGGATCGATCGCGAGGCCGAGATCGGCGCCGGTTTCCCGAACGCGTCCGCGCAGCTCGGCCAGGTTGCCTGCCGTCGGCTCGGGGTCGCGCGGGAAGCGGCCTGTCGGCTCGAGGTGCAGCCCGTCGACCTCGACGCCGAGCGCGGCGAGCAGCGGCATGGCGGGGATCGCGCCGGCGCCCGCGCAGGTATCGAGGACGAGTCGGAACCGCCGGGCCCGGACCGCCTCGACCTCGACGAGGGGGTCGTCGAGGATCCGCTGCACGTGTCGGGCGGTCGCGTCCTCGAGCGCGTCCCGCCCGCCTGCGCCGTCCCACGCGGCGCGCGGGATCCGGTCCTCCGCGACCATCGAGAGCACTTCGGCGCCCTCGTCGGGAGTCAGGAACATGCCCCGGTCGGAGGCCAGCTTGAGCGCGTTCCAGTGGGCCGGGTTGTGGCTCGCCGTGAGCGCGATCCCACCGGCGGCGCGCTCGTCCTCGATCGCCAGGAGGATCGTCGGCGTGCAGGCCAGGCCGACGTCGAGGACGTCGCAGCCCACGCTCCTGAGGCCCGCCTCGGCGGCGGCCGCCAGGAACGGGCCGCTGACGCGCGCGTCACGCCCGAGCACGACGGTCCTTCGGCCCGAGCGGGCGGTGGCGGCTGCCCCATGCGCTGCCGCGTACGCGGCAACCACCTCGGGCGTAAGGGACTCGCCAACGATCCCGCGGATCCCCGAGACACTGATGACGAGACCGCTCTCCATCGTGGGCGAATCTATGCGATCCCGGCATCCGACACCGGTGGCGGGCCTTCCCCTGTCAGGCTCACGCGCACAGTTTTGGGTCATGGCATGGGAAGGGCTCGACGGGATCGGCGGCCGACGGATGGCGCCCGGCATCTGGCGCTGGGTGGCGTACCATCCGGAGTGGAAACAGGATGTGGCGTGCGCGGTGATCGACTCCGGCGCGGGCTTCGTCCTCGTCGACCCGCTTCTTCCCGCCGGGCCGAAGGGAACGGCCGCGCTGCGCGGCCTCGAAGCCCGCGCCGAGCCGCCGGCGATCGTGCTCACGGTCTTCTATCACGAGCGGAGCGCGGCCGACATCATCGACCGCATCCCCGGGACGACGCTCTGGGTGGAGGCGCGCGGGGTCGATCGGGTGGAGTCGGAGGTGACCCATCCCTTCGGGGCGGGCGACGCGCTGCCCGGCGGCCTCGTGGCCCATGCCACCGCGCGCCAGGACGAGGTCGTGCTATGGGAGCCGGCATCGCGCTCCCTGATCGTCGGCGACGTGCTCCTGGGGCAGGGGGAAGACGGAATCGAGCTCTGTCCCGATAGCTGGCTGCCGGAAGGCGTGGGCCGGCGCGACCTCGCCCTTTCGCTGGGCCCTCTCCTCGATCTGCCGGTCGAGCGCATCCTGCCCGGTCACGGCGACGCGCTCCACGAGAACGTTCACGCTGCGCTCAAGCGGGTTCTCGAAGCGAAACGCTGACCGCCCTCCGGCCCGGGGCGCAGCGATACTCAAGCACCGTCCACGCGCTCGAGAAACGCCAGCAGCGCGAGCTCTTCCTCGCGGAGCCCGTCCATCTCCTCGCCGTCTGCGGCGACCGGAACGTCCAGCAGCTCGGCGAGCGTGCCGTCCAGGTAGCGCTCGAAGACGACCGGGTGGATGTAGCAGGCCTTGCAGATCGCGGCCGTGTTTCCCAGGCGTTCGGCCACGACCTCCGCGCTCTCGTTGATCCGGACACGCCCTTCGCGCTCGTCGGCGCAGGGCTCGCACTCCAGCAGCGCGGCGGCGGCGTGCAGGGTACCGGCCCACGTGCGGAAGTCCTTGGCCGTGAACTCCTCTCCGCTGATCTCCCGCAGATAGTCGTTCACTTCCCCGGAGTCGACCGCCCGCTTGTCGCCGTCTTCGCCGTAGTACTGGAACAGCTCGTAGCCGGGCACGTCCCGGCATTGCCGCACGATGCGCGCAAGCCGGCGGTCCCGGACGTCGACCGCATGGAGCTTCCCACCCTTGCCGCGGAACTCGAAACGGATCCTCGGACCGACGATCTCCACGTGCCGATCGCGCAGGGTGGTCAGGCCGTACGAATCGTTCGATCGCGCATACTCGGAGTTGCCGACCCGTATGAGCGACAGCTCGAGCAGCTGCACGACCGCGGCCAGCACCTTCTCCCGGGGCAGCGCGTCCAGCCGGAGGTGCTCGTCCACGCGCGCGCGGATGCGCGGGAGCGACCGGCCGAACGGGATGAGCCGTGCGTACTTCGCCTCGTCGCGTATGGCGCGCCAGTCGGGATGGTAGCGGTACTGCTTGCGGCCTTCCGAGTCCCGGCCGGTGGCGAGGAGGTGGGAGTCCGGCCATGGGCTGACCCACACGTCGGTCCAGGCGGGGGGGATCGCCAGCCGGTTCAGCCGCTCGCGCTCTCCGGCGTCCCGGATGAGTCGGCCGCGCGGGTCGTAGTAGCTCCACCCCTTCCCGCGGCGCTTGCGAGTGACTCCGGGGCGGTCGTCCAGCGCGTACCGGAGACCGGCGGCGCGCGCGGCCTTCTCCGCGTCCAGTCCGGTGGAGTTCGTGGGTTCGCTCATGCCTTCGTGCGTGAAAGATCCTGAAACGCGATCTTGGGCCGCGCTATGAATAGTTCTCCAAGCTGCCCCGCCGCCACGTCGCGGCCGCCATCGAGTGGCATCCCGGTCGTACGGTCTTGCGACTCGAGAGGTTGGAAGGCGAACGTTCCCGTGCCCGGACCCGCGGGCCCGCCAGTGACGCGAAGCGGAGGTTCCGAGTGGCCATCGGCCTGAGACGGACGATGCTGGAGCGGCTGGCGGGATCGCTGCGTCTGACGCGCGCGTTGCGGCTGGTGTGGGAGGGCTCGCGTGCCCTGACCGTCTTCAGCCTCCTGCTGGTCCTGCTCCAGTCGCTTCTCCCACTGGCGATCCTGTATCTCACCAAGCTGGTAGTCGATGCCCTGGCCTTCGCGGTGCAGGGCGGCGAGGTCGCGTTCTCTCGGGTGCTCCTTCTGCTGGGGTTGACCGCGGGCGCCGGACTCCTGGGGAGTCTTCTGGGCGTGATCTCGGGCCTCGTGGCGGAAGCGCACTCGAATCGCGTGACCGTCGGCGTGCTCGAGACTCTGAATCGCAAATCCGTCGAGATGGACCTGCGATACTACGAGGATGCCGTCTTTCACGACTCGCTCCATCGCGCGCAGCGCGACGCGCCCCAGCGCCCCACGGCTGTGCTCAACAACTTGCTGCGGGTGGCCCAGTCGGGCCTGCTAGTCGTCGGAATCGTCGGCCTGCTGGTAACCATCCATTGGGCGCTGGCGGTCTTTCTGTTCCTGGCGGTCTTGCCCGCCCTGCTGGTCCGGGTCCGGCATGCCGATCGGTACTACGAGTGGCAAAAGAGGTCCTCGCAGCTCGATCGCCAGGTCGGCTACCTGGGCTACCTCCTGCTCCAGCCACCGACGGCCAAAGAGATGCGACTCTTCGGACTCGGTGAGGTGCTGGCGACCCGCTACCGGGATCTGATGAAGCGACTGCGCGGCGAGAGCTTCGACCTGTCGAAAACCCGCGGCGGGGAGGACGCGGTCGCGCAGGCCGTAGCCGCGGCGGTCGTCTTCGGTGCCTTCGCATATATCGCCTGGCGAACCTACCAGGGCGACCTCAGCATCGGCGATCTCGTCATGTACTTCGGCGCCGTCCAGCGAGGACAGAGCGCCGCCCAGGGCTTGTTCTCGGCGCTGGCCGGTCTCTACGAGGACAACCTGTTCCTGGCGACGCTGGAAGAGTTCATGGCGGTCGAGCCCCAGGTGGCCGCACCCCCCGACCCGGAGCCGGTTCCGGACCCGATCCGTGAGGGCATAGTGTTCGAAGGCGTTTCGTTTCATTACCCCGGAAGCTCGCGCCCGCTGCTCGAGGGCATCGATCTCGAGATCCGGCCCGGTGAGGTCATCGCCCTCGTGGGCGCGAACGGTGCGGGAAAGACGACGATCGTGAAGCTCCTGTGCAGATTGTACGATCCCGACGCGGGACGGATCACGATCGATGGTATCGACCTGAAGCGGTTCGATCCGGTGGAATTGCGCAGAGAGATCTCGGTCGTGTTCCAGGACTTTGTCCACTTTTTCCTGCCGGCGCGCGACAACATCTGGTTCGGGGACGTCACGCAGGCACGCGAGGGCGAGGGGGTCGCGGACGCGGCGACCGCCTCGGGCGCGGATGCTTTCCTGCGCGAACTGCGCTATGGCTACGAAACCGTGCTCGGTCCACTGTTCAGTGGGGGCCAGGAGCTCAGCATCGGACAATGGCAGAAGGTCGCCACTGCCAGGGCCTTCTTCCGCGACGCGCAGCTCCTCCTGGTCGACGAACCCACCAGCGCGCTCGACGCGTTCGCCGAGGCGGAGCTATTCGAGAAGCTTCGCCACCTCGTCCAAGGACGCTCGACGGTATTGATCAGCCATCGGTTCTCGACGGTGCGGATGGCCGACCGGATCTATGTAATCGACGAGGGGCGGATCCTGGAGAGCGGCTCGCACGCGGAGCTCATGCGGCAGGGCGGTAGATATGCGTCGCTGTTCCACTTGCAGGCCGCACCGTACCGCGAGGGCCATGCCTCGTCGCCCGCTCCCCACGGTGGGGCGGCCTAGCGGATCAGGGCCGTCGCCAGGCCGAGGAAAATCCCCATGCTGGCCACGTCGGTTGCCGTGGTGAGGAAGATGCTGGACGCAGTGGCAGGATCGGCGCCCAGTCGCTTCAGGGTCATCGGGATCAGCGCGCCGGAGAGGCCGCTGATCACGCAGCTGGCCGTCATCGCGATGGCGACGATCAATCCCAGGATCCAAGCGTCGGGATTTTCCTGCGACCGCGCGTAGAAAAACATTCCCGCCCCCGCCGTGATTCCCACGAGGGCGCCGTTCAAAAGTCCCAGGAACGCTTCCTTGAGAATGAGCACCTTCTCCCGACCCGGCCTCAGCTCGCCCAGCGTCATGCCCCGCAGGGCCACCGCGAGGGCCTGACAACCGGTGTTTCCCGATTGTCCGGCGAGCACCGGAAGGAAGACCGCGAGGACCACAATCTCGTCGATCGTGTCCTGAAAGATGCCGACCACGGCCGCGGCGACGAACGCCGTCACGAGGTTCAGCTGAAGCCACGGATGCCTGAACTTCAGACTACGCGGCCAGGGTGTCGAAAGTCGCTCTTCCTTCTCCACGCCGACCATGCTTCCCGCCTGGGCGCTGATGTCGATCGCCTGCGCCTCGAACAGGGTCTGCCCGCGAACGAGCCCCACCAGCCGGCCGTCCGGTTCGCAGACCGGGTAGACCGGGAAATGCCGGTTGAGCACCGCGCGCATGGCGTCGGTCAGCGTCATGTTCGGAGTCAGGAAGAACGGGTCGCGCAGCATGATCTCTTCGAGCCGCTGGGATCGGTCGCCGAGCAGCATCTCCCGCATCACCACGACCCCGACCAGCCGACCGAGGTGATTCGTGACGTAGAAATAGGTGATGAAAGCGCGCTTCACGAGCTTTCGCAGCTCGTCCACCGCTTCGCCGATCGTCGAATCGGGATGCAGCACCCCGAGCGGCGGATCCATCAGGCTGCCGATCGTGTTCTGCGGGTACTGGAGGTTCCGTTGCCAATGCTCGCTCAGCTCGGGTCGCGCGGCCTCCAGCACGGGGATGCGACGCGCGTCCGGCATCGCCTTCAACACGTCCCACCGGACGCTGGGATTCACCTGCTCCAGGGCGTCCGCCACCCCCTCGATGGGCTGCGACTCCAGTAGCTTGACGGCTTCGACGGGATCGCGGCGGGCGATCCGCTCGGCCAGACGGGCCGGATCGCTCACGGCCGGCGCTTCGGCTACGGCTCTCATTCGGTTCGACTCCTGTCCGAGGCTCCCAACGAGGTCATCGCCCTTCCCCCCCTTGTATCGGTGCCGTGCAGGAAACGCGCGCGGTCGCCCTATAATGGGCGCCGGTGCCCTCGTCGGCTAGCCGCAGAGGATCCACCGGGTGAATCGCGTGGAGCCACCGAGCGGATTCGAACCGCTGACCTGCTCATTACGAGTGAGCTGCTCTACCAGCTGAGCTACGGTGGCTCTCGAAGACAGTCCCTGGAGCCATGGATGGTGCCTGGGGACGGAATCGAACCGCCGACACGGGGATTTTCAGTCCCCTGCTCTACCATCTGAGCTACCCAGGCGAAGAACGCAAAAATTAGACGTCCCCGCGGGGATCGTCAATCGCGTTATCTTGGCCCGCATGGGTGCCGCGCGAGCTCGACCCACCAGCGGAAACGGAGACCTGGACCCCATCCTGCGCGCATGCGCGGGCGCTCTGCTCGGGGCCCTACCCCTGCTGTACACGATGGAGATGTGGTGGTACGCGCGGGCGGTATCCGAGCCGATCCTTCTGGGGATGCTGGCCGTTGCCGGGGGCATCGTAGTCCTGTCCATCCTGTTCGGTGGGTTCCGACGCGGCCGCGTGTCACACCTCGGGATCGATACGCTGATCGTCTTCGGAATCGGGATCGCGGTCTCCGCGTTGACCCTGATCATCGTCGGCCGGATCCATCCGGGTCAGCTCCCGTTGAGCGCCGCCGCCCGGATGATCGCGCTGGAAGCGATACCGTGCGCTATCGGCGCCGCCCTCGCGATCACGCAGTTCCGTCCCCGCGACGGCGACAAGAAGAACGTTGATCGGCGAATCGATCGGCTCTCCCAGGATCGACAGAAGGTGCTGGCGACGCTGGTGGGGGCGGTCTTCTTCGCCTTCAACGTGGCCCCGACCGACGAGCCGCGCATGATGGCGATGGAAGCAGAACCAGTGCACTTCCCCCTCATCGTGCTGTTCTCGCTGCTCGTGTCGTACGTCATCGTGTTCGAGTCGGACTTCGCCGAGCGGCCGAAGGGGTACACCACAGGTGCGCTCGGCCACCCGTTCGCCGAGACGCTCGTCAGCTACGTACTTTCGCTTGGAGTCTCCTATGCGTTCCTGGCGGGATTCGGGCACCTGACTCCCGAGACGCCCTTCTACACGCAGATCACGACCACGGTGATGCTGGGCTATGTGACGACGATCGGAGGATCCGCAGGCCGGGTCCTCGTAGCCGGATAGGACAGGGGGCGCCGGATGACACCTGCTGATCAAAAGGCGAAACGGGAGCGGCCGTCTCATCATAGCCGCAACGTCGCACTGGCGAGCGGGATCGCGATCGCTCTCCTGGTCGGGTATCTCACCGTAGAGGCATTCAGGGACGGCGCACCAGCGGCCATCAGCTTCGAGATCGTGCCCGAGGAGGGCTGGACCGTGGGAACGTCCGCGTATGTCCCCATCGACGTGCGCAACACGGGTGGACGGACCGCGGCCGCGATCGAGATCGAGACGAAGTTCGACGCCGCCGGTGCGGAGCCCATCGTAACCCGCACGATCATCGACTTCCTCGCCGGGGGCGAGCTTCAGCGCTTTTACGCGGTCGGCCCCCCCGGCACATTGCCTACCGTCCGACTCATCGGCTTCCAGGAGCCCTGAGCCGCGCCTGACCAAAGGCGCGCCCCGCGCCGATCTTGACGCGGTAACCGATGCGGGCGATATACAGATAACCACGCTCTTGGTACCACTCCGGCGGGGTCACGCCGGTGCCTTCCAACCAACAGGAGGACTTCTTGTCGAGATTTCAGGGCATGCTTCTCGCACTCGCCGCCTTCACGGCGCTGACCCTACCGGGGATAGCCGTCGCGCAGGAGGAAGCCGCCGAGGATCCGCCGGTGCTCCGGCTCTCCTTCTTCATGTGCGACCTCGGCGGCGACAATGGGGATGCGATCGAGCAGGAGATGGAACGCGACATGCCGATCTGGAACGCGCTGGTCGACGAAGGAAGGATCGAGTCGTACGGATACTTCTTCCACTGGTGGGCGGACGAGTGGAACGTGGGCATCTACACGATCGCTCCGACGATCCAGGCGATCATCGACGCCAGCGCCGAAGCCGACGATCGCATGACGGCGCAGAATGGCGAGAATGCCCCCTCCGCCATGGGCGATTACTGCCCGCACCACCGCGACGGCTTCTACACGATGGGGCCGAGCACCGACATGGACGACGCGGCGGCCGGCGGGGGACGCTGAACCTCCCGTAGGCTCGCGATCGCCGACCGACCGGTGGATTCGAAGGGCGGCGCCGTCAGGCGCCGCCCTTACCTTTTCACTGCGCGAAGTACGGCGCCAGCACCTCGTTGAAGACCCCCACCGGCTGTGCGCCCAGGACCTCGGTCCCGTTGACCAGGAAGTACGGAGTTCCTCCGACACCGAGCCTCGCCCCTTCGGCCTGGTCGGCCGCCACCTCGCTTGCCGTCTCCCGATTCGCGAGGCATTGCGCGTAGGCCGTCTCGTCCAGCCCGATCTCGGCGGCGGCGTCTTCGACGATGCCCTCCGCCAGCCGGTCCTGGTTCGCGAAGACGTAATCGGCGTACTCCCAGAACTTCCCCTGCCGCAGCGCGCACTCGCCCCCGAGCGCGGCCTGCTCCGCCTGTGGGTGCCCGTTCGGGAAGAAGCGGTTGACGAACACCCAGCGCACCTGATCTCCGTACAGGCTCCTCAGGGCCGGGAAGATCTCCTGGTGAAACGTCCTGCAATGCGGGCACTGGAAGTCGCTGAACTCGACGATCGTGACCGCAGCGTCCGCGCCCCCTCTCCGGGGATCGTTGGAGATGTTGACCCCGCTCGGCGCGTCGGGTCCGGCGGACGCCAGGCTGTCGGGCGGAACGTTCTCCAGCGTGGCGGCCTCTTCGACCGTCGGGCCCCCGGCCGCGAGCGGCTGCGGACCGTCCCCGATCGCCGCGGGATCTTCCGCGATGCCTTCCTCGGCGGACGGGCGGGCGACGAGCCACGCCACCAGAGCCACGGCGACGAGAACGCCCAGGATTACCGCCCAGCGACTCCAGGGCGAAGCGGGTTGCGTTGCGGGACGTTTTCCTCGGGCCATCGGATCGGATCCTCTCTTGGATGGTCAGGAAGCCACGGCCAGGACGCCGATCTCCGACGCGTACGCGTCGAGTCGGTCACACACCTGCGCGGGCTCGGTCATCTGCATCAGGTCCGCCCGAACGGCGCTCGCCAGCGGCAGCTCCCGCAGGTAGCCCTTGTAGTGCTTGCGGAACTCGATCACACCCCGCGGCAGACCCTTGAGCTCGATCGACAGGCCCAGGTGCTCCAGGCACGCGGCAAGTTTGTCTTCGGGCTCGATCTCCGGCACCCGGCCGGTCTCGCGGTATGCCTTGGCCTGCTGGAAGATCCACGGGTTGGCCAGGGCGCCGCGGCCGATCATGACGCCGTCCACTCCGTACTCCTCGAACATTGCGATCGCGCTCGCCGGATCCTTCACGTCCCCGTTGCCGAAGACGGGGATCGACACGGCTTCCTTCGCGCGGCGGATCCAGCTCCAGTCCGCCTCGCCCTTTCGCTGCTGGGCGCGGGTGCGCCCATGCACCGTCAGCGCCTTCGCGCCGAGCCGCTCGAAGAGCCGCGCGTTCTCGACGATGCGGATCGAATCGTGGTCCCACCCGAGCCGGGTCTTCACGGTCACCGGCAGCTCCACGGCCTCGACGATGCCGGCAACGATCGCCTCCATCTTCTTCGGGTCCCGGAGAAGCCCCGCCCCGGCGCCGCTGCACGAGGCGACGCTCTTGGTCGGGCATCCGATGTTGATGTCGATCAGCTCCGGTCCCACCTGCTCGGCGATCCGCGCGGCCGCGATCATCACGTCGACCTGAGACCCGTAGATCTGGATCCCTACGGGCCGCTCCCCCTTCGCCAGACGCAGCTTCTCCAGGCAGACGCGCACGTCCCGGATCAGCCCTTCGGAGGAGATGAATTCGGTGTAGACGACGTCGGCTCCGAGCCTCCGGCACATGAGCCGGAAGGCCTGGTCCGAGACGTCTTCCATCGGCGCCAGCAGCAGCGGACGGTCGAGGGCGAGGTCTCCGATCGTGAACATGGAGTGGGAATCTGTCGCCTGCCGGATTGCCCGGTCAAACGCCCGCGTATGTGCGCGATCGGCCGGCATCCGCGCGCGCGGGCCAGCGATCGGCGCCGGCGCGGAAGCCCGCGATCTCCAGCGACTGACGTCCAGGGCTCCAGCCGAGCGCCGGCCCAGCAACATCGACGATGCGGCCGAGGGTCTCCGCGTGTATCGGGACCCCGCCGGGAAGCGCGAGGAGCCGGCGGTCGACCAGATCGTCGAGCGTCTCGACCATCTCGCGGGCCGCGCGATCGACCTCCGCGGCCGTGTATGGAAAGTCGGTGCCCAGCGGCTCGGCGCTCGCGGGGTCTGCGCGCCAGCGAGCGAAGACGTCGTCCGCATCCGGCCCGAACAGGGTCCGCGCGCGCTCGACCGCCTCCGGATCGCTGCCCGGCGCCGGGCCCTTGCCACCGAGCGCGGCAGGGACGAGGGGGCGGCTCGCGGTGATGCAGACCCTCGCGTCGAAGCCGGCTTCCTCGATCAGCCGGTCGACGGTTTCCTCGGCCATCGCCCGGTAGGTCGTCAGCTTGCCGCCCGCCACGGTGACGAAGCCGGGCGCGGTCCGTTCGATGACGTCGTCGCGAGAAATGGCTCCCGGATCCTCGCGCCGCTTCGCCCGGAGGAGCGGCCGCCAGCCGGCCCACGCCCCGACGACGTCGCTCGCGTCGATCGGCCGCGCGAGCGCGTCGGCGGTCGACTCCACCAGATAGCGCACGTCCGGCTCGGGCGCCGACAGGTCGCCGACGTCTCCGCCCATGTCCGTGTCGGTCGTGCCGATGTACGTCCAGGGCACGGCGGGAACCGCGAAGTAGAGGCGGCCATCGCGCGCGAACAGGGCTGTCGGATCGCGCAGCGGAAGCCGGCTGTGCCGCACCACGCAGTGGACACCTCTGGTCGGCGAGAGGAGCGGCTCGCGCCCCGGCGCCACGCGGCCCCGGAGGCGATCGGTCCACGGGCCGACCGCTGCCACGCAGGTTCGCGCCCGCAGCGTGAACGCCTCGCCCGAGCGCCGGTCATGGACTTCGGCGGTCCAGGCGCCGTTCCCGCGCTCGAGATCCTCGACCGGGCAGTAGCTGGCCGCGACGGCCCCCGCGCGGCGCGCATCGGCGACTGTTTCGATCACCAGCCGCGCGTCCAGAACCCGCGCGTCCCAGTAGAGGCCGGCGCCTCGCAGCCCCTCCGGCGAAAGCGACGGTTCGCGCTCGAGAGCACCGCGGGCGTCCAGCATGCGGTGCCGTCCCAGGCGGCTCGGGCCCGCGAGCACCTCGTAGAGCCAGAGACCGAGCCTGAGCTCCCACGGCGGCCTCGTGCGGCCGGCGTACATCGGCAGGAGAAACGGCGTGGCGCGGGTCAGATGCGGGGCGATCGAGAGCAGGGCCGCGCGCTCGGTGAGCGCCATTCTGACCAGCCCGAAGTCGAACCGCTCCAGATAGCGCAGCCCGCCGTGCGCGAGCTTGGTGGTTCGCGAAGAGGTTCCCCCTGCCCAGTCGCCGGCGTCGACGAGCGCCACCGAGAGCCCGCGCAGCGCCGCATCCCGCGCGACCCCCGCGCCCGTGATCCCGCCGCCGACGACCAGCACGTCGAACGTCTCCGCGCAGAGCCGCTCGAGCGCCCCGGCGCGGTTCCACGACCCGGTTGTGGAGGGCTGGCCCATTCACAGAAGCTATCCGGCCTCCCTACAGACAGCCCCCCTGTCGATTCACCTGCGTTGCATATCGAAACCGCGGGTGACGCGGCATCCCTCGACCGTGGAGGTGAGATGGCCGGGCATCCTGTCAGGATGCTCGGGAGTCCAGCCCATGACGTAGTGGATGGTCACTCCGGCGGTCGGTGTCAGCGTGCCCTCGTAGACCACCCAGTCCGAGCCCTCCGCCGCCCAGGCGATCCAGCTTCCGTCGCTATCGGGTCCTTTCTTGCGAAGAATCTTCGACTCCCCATCCTCCTCGATCTCCCAGTAGTCCGCCGTGGCCCGTCGCAGGGTCATGCGACCCTCTGGGGCCCGCATCTCCAGCCGCATCCCACCGTCCAGGGCGGTGATCCGCACGGTTTCCGGATCGCCCGCCGGGATCGGCATGGTCATCTGCGGGCAAGCCATTGTTCCTGCTTCATGCATCACCCGCCAGGTACCGCTCAGTTCGTCCGGATCATCGAGCACGATCGTCTTGAATTGTTCGTCACCATCATCCTGCGCCCATGCACCGAGTGGGTGAATCGGGAGAACCGCGGCGAAGAGAACGACTGCCGTCCATTTCATCGGTGTGCCTCTCCTCTCGAGTATCGCACTGCGCCACTGACGGATCCTGGACGAACCAGCGGGCTCTACCGCCGCACCAGCTCGACCCGCCGATTCTGTTGCCGTCCCTCGGGGGTGCCGTTGTCCGCCACCGGCCTGGTTTCGCCGTAGCCGGCGGTCTCCAGGCGCGCAGGGTCGATGCCATGTGCTTCCAGGAGGTACGCCTTGATCGCGGCGGCGCGCCTTTCGGAGAGCGTCTGGTTCATCGCGTCGTCGCCGAGGCTGTCCGTGTGGCCCTCGATGACGAGCCGCAGGTCGGGGCGCTCGGCGAGCATCGTACCGATCTTCTCGAGCGTCGGAGTGCTTTCGGGGCGGATGCGGTCACTGCCGATATCGAACAGGATGCCCTGGGTGGCGACGCGTCCCTCGGCGGCGAGCGCGTCGTACAGATCCCGGCCGCCCGCGGAGACCCGGATGGCCCCGATCAGGATCGGCTTCTCTTCGCTCGCGGCATACGTGTTCTCGATCCACAGGGTATCCGCCCGCTCGAGATCCGCGTTCGGAACGTTCGCTACCCGCTGCTCGCCGACGTACATCTTCACGTGCTGCCCATCGGCCATGATCCGGATCGGTACCAGCCCGGAGGTGAGCTCCTCGTCCACTCTCTGCGAGCTCGTGGGGTCGTTCCCATCGCGGCTCGTGACCCCGACACCCCACGAGCCGACGTCGAAGTAGTTGTGCGTGTAATGGTGAAGCCGGTATTGGTGTTCGGCACCGCGGTCCGGCGGCGAAGTGGAGAGTGCCAGGTTCGCGTTGCCCTCGTAGAGGAGCACCGAAAACTCGATGGTGAACCGCTCGGGCAAGGATTCGGGGAGTGGAACCCGGAAGGCCGAGTGGCGGGGTCCGGTATTCCGGAGCAGACGCTGACCGTTGAGCTCGACGACATCCCAGTTGCCCCGCACGAAGTCCAGCCGTCGCGGGAAGTCCCCCACGTTGTCGTTGCCGAAATCCTCGTAAAGCAACACGCGCTCGCCGGGCACGAAGTCGTAGTTCGCCCAGGCATCCTCGCCGGGATTGGCGGCCGGCGCGTCATTGACTGCGACTACCCTTCCGTCTTCGTCGACCACCTCGACCGGCTGCCCCTGCTCCTCCGCTCGCTTGATGCATTCCAGATCGTGGAGCGCGCAGCGCACCGCTTTCCGTACCTGGCGATCCACCTCCCGCAGCACCTCTCCTTTCGCAGCCCGGGTTGCAGTTCTCCGGATCTGGTCCCCGAACTGCGCATGCGCGGGCTGTGCCGTGAGGGCCAGCCCGACACCGATGAGACCAATGATCAGGCCGCGTGATCCGAACTTCACAATCACCTCCATGCGTATGAGAAATCGCAGCGGTGTGCCGGGTGACACGTATCCGTACCCTTCATTCGCAGACCAAGCCGAAAACCCGCCATCCGGCGGCTTGCCGCCCCACAGAAAACCTCGTAATCTGTTTTGCACTCAAGAGATAGGACTGCCATCGATTCCATCAGAGATCATCCGCAGATCACGCGCCTGCTTCGGGCTCACGCCGGGGGCGAGCGAGAGGCATTCGATCGCCTCGTGACCCTGGTCTACGATGACCTGAGGGTGATGGCCCGGCGCGAGCTCCGGCGCGGTAGCCCGGACGGCTTGCGCACGACCGCCCTCGTGCACGAGGCCTATTCGCGGCTGGTGAAGCCGGGGGCGACCGACTGGGACGATCGCCGCCACTTCTTCGGCGCGGCCGCACGCGCCATGCGGTTCGTCATCGTCGATCGAGCCCGCCGCTGCGGAGCCCGGAAACGTGGTGGAAGCGGATCCGATGTGACGCTGGAAGAATCTCGATTTCCGGTCGAAGCAGAGGCCGATTCCGTCCTGGCGATCGATCAGGCGCTCGGGATCCTCGCTGGAATCGACGAGCGCCTGGTCCGCGTGGTCGAATGTCGCTTCTTCGCCGGCTTCACCGTAGAGGAGACGGCCGAGACCCTGCAGGTATCCATACGCACGGTCGAGCGGGACTGGCTCAAGGCACGGGGGTGGCTGAGGCGCGCCCTTGCAGAGGTGGGATGATGCCCACACACATATCGAGACCGCCGGCCTGGTGGCGGCGGGTTTCGGCCATCGTGGATGAACTGCGGGTCGTCGGGCCCGGTGCGCGCGAACCGATTCTGGCTCGGGGTTGCTCGACGAACGACGAGCTGCGGCGCGAGGCAGAGGGCTGGCTCGCCGCCATGGAAGCGGAGGGATCGAGCCTGGTGGATCTGCCGGTGCACGAATCGGTTCCCCACCTGATCTCGGAGCTGGCCGCGGCCCACCTCCCGCCGGACGCCAGTCTGCCCGATCGTGCGATCGGCCCGTGGCGCCTGGTGGAGGAGATCGGATGTGGCGGCAGCGGTGTGGTCTGGCGTGCGGTTCGGGCCGACGGAGCCTACGACCAGACCGTCGCGATCAAGCTGTTGTGGGGCCGTACCCGGACCTCCGAGCTCGAGCGCCGCTTCGAAGCCGAGCGCCGCATCCTCGCGTCGCTCGAGCATCCGAACATCGCCCGCCTCATCGACGGCGGAATAGCGGGTGGGACGCCGTTTCTCGTCATGGAGCACGTCGACGGCAGGCCGATCACCGACTGGTGCAGCATTCATTGCCCATCGCTGGAAAAGCTCCTGGATCTCTTTGCATCGGTTTGCGACGCCGTCGGACATGCCCACCGAAATCTCGTGGTTCACCGGGACCTCAAACCGTCCAACATCCTGGTGACCGAAGACGGTTTTCCCAAGGTGGTCGACTTCGGCGTCGCCAAGCTCCTGGCCGAACCGGGTCGCGAGACTGCGCTGGAGACCGGGATCCCGATGTGGACCCCCGCATATGCCGCTCCAGAGCAGATCCGGGGGGAGCCCGTTACGACCGCGACCGACGTCTGGGGGCTGGGAGCAGTTCTCTATCGCCTGTTGACCGGAGCGGAGGTGCGCACCGTCGATTCCCTCACGCCGGCTGCCCTCGAACGCGCCGCGAGAGCCGAACCTCGCCGACCGAGCTCAAGTGCCGACGTCGACACAGCGAGAGTCCCCGCTCGCCGGATCGCGGGCGATCTCGACGCCATCGTGAGGACCGCCCTGTGCATCGAGCCTGAAAAGCGATACGCGAACGGAACGGAGTTTTCCGCCGACTTGCGGCGGCACGCGACGGGCCTGCCGGTCATGGCGCGCCCACCGACCGTGTGGTACCGCCTGCAGAAGCTCGTCGCGCGCAACCGCATTCCCGTGGCAGCTGGAGCCGCCTTCGTCGTGCTCGCCACGGCATACGCCGTTGCCCTCGGTTTGCAGGCCGACCGCCTGGCGACCGCGCGCGATCGGGCCCGATTCGAAGCGGGCCAGGCGGACGCGGCGGTGGATTTTGTCGGCGAGCTCCTGTGGGCGGCCGGCCCCTTCGTCGCTGCCGGCATCGAGAGGCCCCGCGATCTCGTCGACCTGGCGATCGTGCGGACCGATTCGGCCTTCTCCGGCACGCCTCGAATCCGGGCAGAGATCCTGACCTCCCTCGGAAAATCCGCATACTGGATCGGCGAGCTCGACGAGGCCCGCAACTTGTTCGAGCGCGCGGTCGCGATTTCCGGGTCGGCGACCGTCGACGAGGTCGATCCCGAAACCGCATGGAGGGCACTGCACTACCTGGGGTCGACGCGACATCAGTTCGCGGAATACGAAGGGGCAGAGGCGGCCTTCGTGCGCGCCCTCGAGACCTACGGGCCGATTCTCGGCCCCCGCGACGAGCACGTCGCCAGCACACGTAATGCCCTCGGATGGCTCTACCACGAGACCGGGGACCTCGACCGTGCCGAAGCGAACTATCGCATGGCGCTGGAGATCCGGCGCGAGGTGCTGGGACCTGGATCCGTCCAGTATGCGACGACACTGGAAAACCTGGGACTCCTCTTCGCGGATCGCGGCGAGTATGACGCGTCCGAACCTCTCGTGCGGGCCGCTCTCCAGATCCGACGCCGAGCGTATGGACCATGGCACGTCAACACCGCGTATGCGTTTCGCAGCCTGGGGAGGATCCTCTATCGTCAGGGCAGGACCGTCGAGGCCGAGGCCCTGCTTCGAACCACCGTCGAGATGCGACGCCGGCTGCTCGGCGCTACGCACCACAAGTATGCGGAAGACATCGCCGCGCTGGCGTCTGTTCTGGCCGCCCGGGGTGAGCTGACGGAAGCGCAATCGTTACTCGAGGAGGCGCTCGCCATACGTCGCGAGAGCCTGGGAGAAGACAACCCCGTAACGGCGGTGACTCGGCACCACCTCGGGACGGTTCACCATCGGCTCGGCGATCCTTCCGCGGCGGATGCCTTGTATCGGTCCGCCCTCGGATCGCTTACGGAAAGATTCGGAACCGCACATCCGTGGACCGCCGGCCTTCGCGTCGATCTCGATCGTCTGGAGAGCGGGCGTACGCCGGTGGAGCGGGATTGGCTCTCGGGCACGCGCCTGGTGCTCCCCCGGCGAGTCGACGTCGATACTCTTCGCTTCGCCGCCTGATCCCCCCTCGACCTCGTCCGGAGGCGGTCACGGTCTCCGTGCACGACCTGGGCCGGCGCGCTATCTTGCGACGTGTAGGGGGGTTTCACTGCCGCGCGGCTCTTTCGCCGCGCGTTTCGTTTTCGGGAGGCGGCAATGCTCGAGGAACTGAGGACGCGGCTCCAGGCCCAGATCGAGGAGTTCGACCACGAGCTGCGGGTCGAGCTGCCCAAGCGGATCGCGACCGCGGTCGCGATGGGAGATCTACGGGAGAATGCGGAGTACAGCTCGGCGCTCGAGCGGCAGGAATTCGTGCGCGCGCGGCTCTCGCAGCTGACGCGCCGCCAGAGCGAGTTGTCGGCGATCGACCTTCGCGACGTTCCGCGGGACGTCGTCGGCTTCGGCTCGCAGGTCGCGCTCGCCGGCGACGACGGCGAGCGGACTTCCCTGCGCATCGTCTTTCCGGAGTTCATCGAAATGGACGACGAGATGATCTCCATCGCCTCGCCGATGGGCCGCGCCCTGATCGGTGCGCGTCCGGGTCAGCGGGTGTCCCTCGCCACCCCGAGCGGAGAGCGGGCGTACGTCGTGCTCGAGATCGTCACCTTGCACGGCGAGACCCTCACTTCGGAGGGATCCTGATGGCCGACGTGACGTGCATCCGCTGCGGTCAGACCCGCGCCGGGCTCGAGCGGCCGCCCTACCCCGACGCCATGGGCCGCGAGATCGCCGAGAAGGTGTGCGCCGTCTGCTGGGAGGAATGCAAGCGGATGCAGGTCATGGTGATCAACGAGTACCGGCTCGATCTCTCCGATACACGCGCTCAGGAGATCCTCGAGAAATCGATCAGGGACTTCCTGGGGATCGAGGGTTGAGCCTGGCCATGGCGGCTTCGGCCTGGTCCTCGATCCGCCGGGCGATCTCCTCCACGGCGCCCCCCGGCCCCAGCCGATAGGCGGCCACGAGCCGCTCCCCGCTCCAGCCGAACGCCGTTCCCGTGCCGTCGATCGGCTCCTCTTCCGTCCATCGCTCGGCCAGCTCGGGCGCACCGACGACCGTGACGGCGAGATCGAACAGCCGCGTGTCGTACCAGGAAACGCGCCGGTAAGGTTTCCGCTCACCGGTCATGTTCTCGCCGGCCAGGCGGCCCTGGTGCTGGGCATGGAGCCAGTGCTCCACATGGATCCGGGAGCCGAACACGGGATCTTCGAACGCCGCGACGTCGCCGGCGGCCCATACCCCCTCGGATCCGGTCTCCAGCCACTGGTTCACCCGCACTCCGCGGCCGGGCTCCAGGAGCCCGGTGCCAGCCAGGAACTCGACGTTGTATCGCACTCCCACCCCCGCGGCTACGAGGGGCGCGCGAACCTGCTCGCCCTCCGCACTCCCGACGACCAGCTCTCGCCCTTCGGCATGGATCGCGACGACGGTCCGGCCCGGCCGCAGATCGACGCCGCGCGCAGCCAGCGCTGCGCCCACGGCCCGCCCCACCGACGCCGGCGCGAGGTGGCCCCACAGCCAGGCTTCCCGCGCCAGCAGCGTCACGTGCAGGCCGCGCAGGACGAGAGCACAGGCGATCTCCGCGCCGATCAGGCCGCCGCCGATCACCACCGCGCGATCCGCCCTGCGCGCCGACTCGCGCAACGCGACCGCGTCCTCCACCGTGCGCAGCGTATGGACACCCGGCAGTCCGAAGCCCGGCACCTGCAGCGCAAGCGGACGCGAGCCGGTCGCGACCAGACACTTTCGGTATTCGATCGATTCCCCACTCCTCAACTCGACGAATCGCGCTTCCGGATCGAGCCTCTCGATCCGCTCCCGGGTTCGAAGCTCGATGTCCAGAGCCGTGAACGAGTCGGGAGGAAGAACGAGCGCCCTCTCAGGCGGGAGCTCGTCGGTCGTAAGGAATTCCTTGGAGAGCAGGATTCGATTGGTGAAGGGGGCCGGCTCCTCGGTGACGAGGAGCACGCGGCCAAGCCGATCGCGGCGGCGAATCGCCTGGGCGGCGCGGCATCCGGCCGGACCCGCGCCGAGGACCAGATAATCGGCGCGGATCACTCCCGCGCCAGCGCGACCCTCAGCGCCCGCGCAGAGCGGCGATGATCTCTCCCGACTCCGGGAATCGGCCGGTCCGCTTCTTCGAATGGAGCAGCCGGCCGTCCACAACGACCTCGAAGACACCGCCGCCGCTCGGGATCATCTCGATCTCGACGTCGTCCAGCTCCGTTTCCAGCTCGGCGGCCAGACCGGCCGCCTTGGGTTCGTAGCTTCAAACCGTGCAGTATTCGATCGTGACTCTCATACGCTCATCTCCAATCGCACGGGCATAGCCCGAAGAACCGGTCCTCACGAGCTCGACGGTAGGCCTCCTCGAGCTCCACCCCACGTCGCCGGAAGCGCAAGATGTCGCGCACCTTGTGGAGATCGCTCTCGCTCCACCAGCGGGGATCGCTCCCGCCGGCGAGGCGATCCGGACTGACGTAGCCGGCGGCCTCGATCTCGTCCAGAAG
>DATFFS010000326.1:0-18917 GCA_035249945.1 Gemmatimonadota bacterium | reverse complement strand
TGACGTCCCTTGGGGGTCAGCGGTCCGGAACGGGCCGCGGCCAGGAGCTCCGCGGCCGCGCTCGAAATACGCTCGGGCAGCGGCCCGGCGATCTCCCGCTCGAGCTCGGCCAGGCGCTCCTCGAAGCGCTCGATGGGGCGGGTTCGGCTCCAGCCTGCGGTGCGGAGGTCCCGGACGAGGCCCGCGATCCGCGTGCTCGCCTCCCGCAGGCCCAGGAGCTCGACGGCCTGGCGCGCGGCCGGATCGGATGCGAGACGGGAGCGCAGGGTCTCGGTGGTGGTTCTGTGCAGGAGCTCGTCCGCGGCCTCCTCGCTCAGGATCGCGAAGCGCGGGTCGATTCCGGCCTCGAGCGGGTGGTCGCGCAAGAGGCTCGCGCACCAGCCGTGGAAGGTCGTCACGGGAGCGGACTCGAGGTCGCGCAGGGTGTCGGGGTCTGCGATCCGCTGGCGGATTCGCTCCTGGAGCTCGCGCGCCGCGCGCTCCGTGAACGTCAGGCAGAGCACCTCGCGCGGGCTCACGGCCTGCGCACCCACCAGCTCGGGCTCGTCGAGGATTCGCGTGTAGAGGTCGACCAGCGTCCGGGTCTTGCCGGAACCCGCACCGGCGACGACGACGAGGTCGGCCTCGAACGCGATCACGGCGCGCTGCTCGTCGCTCGGCGCATCGGCGGATGGAGCGCCCCCGGGGACCCCCGCAACGGTCGCGTCCTCGACCGTCGCGTGGATGGCCTCGGCGCGCGGCTCCGCAACCGTGGGGCTGGCGCCCGGCTCCGCGGCGAAGTCGAGGTCGAGCTGCTCTGCGGGCCCTCCCTGCCGGCGGACGATCACGCTTCCTCCTCCGGCTCGACCGAGCCGGGATCTCCAGGCGCCACGAGCGCGATCCGGCAGGAGCGGCGGAAGTCGCAGTACCCGCACACGTCACGGTCCCGCGGCGACGGGTCGTAGCGGCCCGCCAGGGCGTCCTCGATCGCGGCCGCGATCCGCTGCCGGATCTCGTCCGAAGGAGGCGCGACCAGGGAGCCCAGGACGCGGGGCTCGCGGATGCAGTGAATAGCGCCCGTGAGCGCCGGTGGCGCGTCGAACCCCGCGCGGGCGGCCCATTCGGCCGCGGCCAGGAAGTACGCGTAGAGCTGGAAGCGGTCGATCCCGCAGACGTTCTCGTCCACGGCATCCTGGTGGCTCTTGCGCTTCTTGCTGTGCTTGTAGTCGAGAACGTGCAGCGCTCCGCTCGCGGCGTCGCGGTCGAGCCGATCGAGCCGCCCGCGCAGCTCCACTCTGCCGTGGATGGTCTCGATCCCGACCGCCGGCGGGCCGTCCTTGTCGAGCCCGAACCCCAGCTCGAACGCACGCGGCCGGTCGCTCGGCCCGGTGGGGTGCTTCGCGGCCACGTATCGCAGGTACGCAACGAGCTCCGCCGCAGTGCGGCGGCGTGTCGCCGCCCATACCGCGGGATCGCCGCGCAAGGCGACGTCGACGGCGTCTTCGGCGGCTGCCAGAATGGCCTCGATGCGCGCGCGATCCGGCGGGAGGGCGCCCAGGCCTTCCTCGTACAGGACGTTCAGCGCGCGGTGGACGAGGATCCCGACCGCGCTCGCCTCGGCTTCCACCGGGCTCTCGTCGGGACGCTTCAGGCCCAGCAGGTACCGCTGGAAGAACTGGTGCGGACATTGCCGCCAGCTCTCCAGCTGCGACGCGGACCATCGCCCGAGACGGCCGTCGGGAACGAGCGCGAGGAGCGCAAGAGCGCGCCGCTCGCGGAAAGCGCCGCCGTGCGCGCCGCCCTGTCCGCGCCGGGTGTTCTCCTCGCGGGACAGGAAGAGGGCCCGGTCGCGCTCGATCGTCTGCAGCCGAGCCACCGCGTCCGCCCCGCGACCCAGCCGCCAGGCGGTGGCCTCCACCGGAGTCGATTCGTCGATCGATGTCGGACGGAACCGGCGGCGCGTCGCCTCGAACTCGATTGCGGGGAGGAGAGGAGTGGAGTCGTCGTTCTCCAGCGGGCAGCTGAGGAGGAGCTCCTCGGCGGTTTCGCGCCTGCGCTCGGCAACGAGCAGCGTCCCTTCGCGCATCGTCTCGGCGGACAGCCGGAAGACGCGCTCGCCGGCGACGTCGTTGAGCGCCCGGCGCTCGCGGTCGCCGAGCACCTGCGCGGCGGCGTCCCGCCCGAGCAGGGACCCGCGCGAGAGGCCTATCACGGCGGTATGACGGAAGCGCAGCGCGCGGCCGTCGCGCGGTGTCAGGAGCGCCACGCCCCTCCCCGGGCGCCCCAGCCGCTCGCGCCGATTGGAGATCGCGTCGAGGAGCCTGCGCCGATGGTATCGCCATGCCATCGGCGGGCCGTCCCAGCGGCCGACGGCCTCGAGGCCGCTCCGGAGGTCGCGGAGCGCGGCCAGCCAGGGCTCCCAGCCGGGAGCGCCCTCGGTCTGCTCGATGCCCGCCGCGAAGAGCGCCTCCGCGTACGCGGGCCAGAACGCGGCCGGAGCGCGCTCGGCACGACCCAGCGACTCGACCCGTTGAAGCGCCAGATTGAGAGCCTTGGCGCTTTCGTCCCGGACCTCCCGGATCGCGCGCCCCCATTCGGCCGACGGCCCTCCGGACGCCGGCCCGCGGCGGACGTGCGGCAGAAGCACCGCCGCATCCAGCCGGCCGGTCAACGGCGATGCGATCCACGCCTCGACCTCCGCGCGGCGGAACCCCTCCTCGATGAGGCGGAACGGGAGGAGGGTGGCGGCGAGCGTCGGGGTCTCGGTCAGGAGCGCCCCCCGGCGCGCGTGATATGCGACCCCGCGCCGCGACAGCTCGCGGGCGACCCGCCGGGCGTTCGCGGCGCCCCCCGCCAGCACGATGGAGATCTCCTCGGGTCGGGCGCCCGCGTCGATTCTGGCTCGCGCCCAGTCAGCCGCGAGCCGGGCTTCGTCGGTGGGATGGTTGGGGGCGGCAAACCGGATACGCCGGGGCGCATCCTCGCGGTCCGGGTACACGATCTCGATGTCGAGCGCGGGATCGTCCAGCCGCTCCCAGAGATGAACGTACGGGAACGCGTAGGAGGTGGCGTCCGGGTCGTCGGGATGGAACGGGATCCGCACGCGCACGCGCTCGGCGCGGAGCGCGATCGCGGTCAACAGCTCTCCGTGTAGCGGGCTCACGTCGTAGAGGCCCGTGACCTCGAAGGCGTCGAGCTTCGCCTCGGGCCACGCCCCGGCGCGTGCCATGGCCGTGGCGGCGCGCAGCGCGTCAGCTTCGTCCCAATGGCCGATCGCCTCGAGGCGCCGCTCGAACGCGTCGAGCGTCGCGGCGAGAGCCTGGAGCCGCCGGTTGCCGGCAACGGCGGCCACGAGGTCCGCGGCTCGGAGGCCCGCCCCGCGGATCTCGCGGATCGCGGCGCCGATCGCTCGCGACGCACCCGGGCCCTCCGCTCCCGGTCCGAAGAGCCGGAGCACCTCGGGTTCGAGCCCCTCGACGATGTCGTCGAGGAGATAGGCCGCCGCGAGGTCGCTCAGGCGATCGCGGGGCTCCGGATGCGCGGCGAGGATCCGGTCGAGGAGCTCCGGAAGCGTGACGATATCGGCCGTCCAGGTAGCGCGCGATCCGATGACGGCCCCGTTTTCGCCCCACTCCTCCATGGAAGCGTCGGCGAGCTGGGCCGCGACGCGGCGCGAGGGGACGACGGTCAGCACGGGACGATCTCCGCCAGCGCGCGCGCGATCCTGCGCTGCGCCGCGGGAAGCGCGCGGCGAGCAGGATCGGGCTCGACCCAGGCGGCCGACGTCCAGCCGCCGGCCGAGACCGCGCTCGCGTCCGTTCCTGCCTCGACCTGGGATTCGAACAGGAACGCGCGATAGACGTGCCGGCGGTGCGAGTAGGCCTGGTGAACAGCGGCCAGCGGACGGATCCGGACCGCCGTGTCCAGCAGAGCGGCAGCCGCGCGCTCGGCCGCCGCTCCCGCCCCCTCTCCGCGCTCTACCACGCGGCCGGGGAATTCCCACATGCCGCCCAGCATCCCGTTCTCGGATCGCCGGGCCATGAGCGCGCGGCCCGCCGGGGATACGACGACCGCCACGCCGAGCTCGAAGACCGGGACCTCGGACCGCCGCGTGCGGCCCGGCCGCGCGGCCACGGTCCCGCGGGCAAGGGCGAGGCAACCCGCCGACAGCGGGCACTCGCCGCAGTGGGGAGACCGCGCCAGGCAGACGGTCGCGCCCAGCTCGATCAGCGCCTGGTTGAAGTCTCCGGGGCGATCCCGCGGCATGCCGGCGGAGGCCCGCTCCCGCAGCGCGCGCGGCGAGGGGCCGGCGAGGTCGAACAGCCGCGCCAGCACGCGGCGCGCGTTGACGTCGACGGCCGGCTCGGGACGGTCGAAGGCGATCGACGCGATCGCCCCGGCGGTGTACTCGCCGACTCCGGGAAGCGCGCGCAGCTCCTCGAACGTGTCGGGAAGCCCGCCGCCGTGCCGCTCGCGCACCATCCGCGCGGCGGCGTGCAGGTTGCGCGCGCGCGTGTAGTAGCCCAGGCCTTCCCACTCCGCGAGCACCTCGTCGAGCCCCGCGTCGGCGAGCGCGGCCACGCTGGGGAATCGCGCGAGCCACCGCTCGAAGCGAGGAGCCACGGTCTCGACCCGCGTCTGCTGCAGCATGACCTCCGAGATCCAGACGCGATACGGATCGCGATCGCGGCGCCACGGAAGGTCGCGCAAAGCGGCGTCGAACCACGCCAGCAGCGCGGACGAGAGATCGTCGATGTGCGGGGCCACAGAGCCGAAGATCGGCGCGCCGCCAGAGCGCTTCAAGTTGTAGGCCGCCAGCAGCCGGGTTACCTTCGCGAGTCGATGAAAACCCCCGCGCACATCTTTCGCGAGTATGACGTCCGCGGGCTCGTCGACGAGGATCTCTCCGACGACCTCGTGCGCGCCCTGGGCCGCGCATTCGCGACCTTCCTGCGCCGCGAGACAGGCTCCGACGCGGTCACCCTCGCCCTCGGCTGGGACGTGCGGCCGTCGTCGAAGCGGCTGCGGGACGCCCTGACCGAAGGCATGGTCGCGGCGGGCGCGCGCGTCCTCGACGCCGGCCTCGTGCCGACCCCCGTCCTGTATTATGCGTGTCACCGCCTCGTCACCGACGGGGGAGTGATGATCACCGGAAGCCACAATCCTCCCGAATACAACGGGTTCAAGCTCGGCTATCGCGATCTCCCGCTGTCGGGCGAGGAGATCCAGCGCGTCCGGGAGCTGATCGAGGCCGACGATTTCGCGTCGGGCCCCGGATCGGTGGAAGAGCGTCCCGTGACCGAAGACTACTGCGACATGGTGACATCGAAGGTGACGCTGGCGCGCGAGGTCCGGATCGTGCTCGATCCCGCCAACGCGTGCGGCGCGCTGTTCGCGGGCGACCTGCTGGAGCGGATCGGTGCCCGGGTAGACCGCCTCTACGACGAGGTGGACGGCACGTTCCCCAATCACCACCCCGACCCCACCGTCGACGCCCACGTCGTCGATCTACGCGAGCGCGTCGTGGAGGTCGGGGCGGAGATGGGGATCGGGCTGGACGGCGACTGCGACCGGATCGGCGCCGTCGACGCGACCGGGCGGCTGGTTCGCGGAGACCAGCTCACGGCCGTCTTCGCCCGGGAGCAGCTCGAGCGCACGCCCGGCGCCCGCATCCTCTACGACGTCAAGTCGTCGCGGGCCCTCGAGGAGGACATCCGGGAGCACGGCGGAGTGCCGTTCATGTGGAAGACGGGCCACAGCCACGCCAAGCGGAAGATGAAGGCGGAGGGCATCCCCTTCGGCGGAGAGATGAGCGGGCACCTGTTCTTCTTCGATGAGTACTGGGGATTCGACGACGCCATCTTCGCGGCCTGCAAGCTGTGCGAGATCGTCTCGCGGTCGGATGCGTCGCTGGCCGAGATCGTCGGATCGCTGGCCAGCTATCCCTCGACCCCGGAGGTCCGGATCGAGACCACCGAGGACAGGAAGTGGAAGCTCGTGGAGGAGGCCAGAGAGACGTTCGGCGCTCGCTACGACACCGTCGACATCGACGGCGTGCGGATCGCCTTCGATGACGGCTGGGCTCTGCTCCGCGCTTCGAACACCCAGCCGGTCGTCGTACTGCGCGCGGAGGGGGACAGCGAATCCGGGCTGGCCGCCATCAAGGGCCGGATGGAGGAGTTCCTCGCGACGCACGGGATCGAAGAGATTCCTTGGAGCGGCTGAACCGCAGGCTCGCGATCATTCTGGGAGGCGCGGTCCTCCTGGCGTTGATCGTGGTGGGGACGGTGGTCGACACGGTCGTCGAGGTCCTCTGGTTCGGGGAGCTCGGATACGAGGACGTGTACTGGACGGGGCTCAAAGCGCGGCTGGTGGTCAGGCTCGTCGCCGGCGCCGTCATCTTCCTGTTCTTCTTCGTCAATCTGCGCCTGGCCGCCTCCTCGTTCGGATCCATCCGGCGCCGCATCTCGAACATCGAGATTCACGAGGAGATCCCCGGGAAGTGGCTTACGCTTACCGCGCTCGCGGCGGCGGCGTTCCTGGCCTTCCTGTTCAGCGCGGCCGTGAGCGGACACTGGCTGGACGTCCTCGTCTGGACGAAGCGGCAGCCGTTCGACCTGGTGGAGCCGCTGTTCTCGAAGAACGTGGGCTTCTACGTCTTCACCCTGCCGCTCCTGAGGCTGGCGCAGAACCTGGCGTTCCTGCTGCTGATCGCGGCGCTCGTCATCCTCGGGGTGCTCTACGTCACCAGCGGCGGGCTCGAGATCTCGGAGAACCGGATCCGCTTCCGGGCCGGCCCACTGCGCCACGTGGTTGCCAATCTGGCGCTCCTGTTCCTGGTCCTGGCCTGGGGCTACCGGCTGGACCTGTACGAGCTCCTGTTCTCGTCGCGCGGCATCGTATACGGCGCCTCGTATACGGACGCCCATGCCCAGGTGCTCGGCTATCGCGTGCTGGTGGCGCTGTCGCTGGCCGGGTTCGGAGTGACCGTCTACGACGTGGTGCGCGGTCGCTACGGGCTGGCCCTGACGGCCTTCGGCGCGCTGATCCTCGGCGCGATCGTGTTCAAAGGGCTGTATCCGGGCGCGGTGCAGCAATTCGAGGTGGAGCCCAACGAGATCGACAAGGAGGCGCCGTACATCGCGCGCAACATCGCGTACACGCGCCACGCGTACGATCTCACCTCCATAGAGGAGCGACCCTTCGACGTGGCCGGGAGCCCGTCCGCAGAGGTGCTGAACGAGGCCGACAGGACGTTGTCCAACATCCGCCTCTGGGACTGGCGGCTCCTGCTCGACTCCTACAGCCAGCTGCAGGAGATCCGGCTGTACTACGAGTTCGAGGACGCGGACGTGGACCGCTACGACCTCGGCCAGGGGCCGCGTCAGGTGATGCTGTCGGCGCGCGAGATGGCCGTCGAGGAGCTGCCGCCCCAGTCACAGACCTGGCAGAACCAGCACCTGATCTTCACTCACGGATACGGCCTCGTCATGAGCCCGGTGAACGAGGTGACGAACGAGGGGCTGCCGAAGTTCTTCCTGTCGGACATCCCGCCCACGGCGCAGGACACTCTCGCCACGAAGCTGCGCGTGACGCGGCCCGAGATCTACTTCGGGGAGCGCACGTTCAACTATGCGCTGGCGGCGACGCAGGAGCAGGAGTTCGACTATCCGCAGGGCGATCAGAACATCTACACGTCGTACTCCGGGACCGGCGGGCTCAGGATCGAGTCGTGGTGGAGAAAGGCCCTGTTCGGATGGTATCTGGGCTCCCTGAAGTTCCTCCTCACCGATGCGATCGACGCCGATTCCCGGTTGTTGCTCAACCGGCAGATCGACGAGCGCATCGGCCGTCTCGCCCCCTTCCTGGAGTACGATGGCGACCCGTACCTGGTGCTGCTGGACGGGCGCATGCTGTGGGTGCAGGACGCGTATACGGTGTCGGACCGCTATCCGTACTCGGAGACGGTGTCGGCGTTCGGAGATCGGGTGGGGCTCAATTACATCCGCAACAGCGTCAAGGTCGTCGTGGACGCGTACCACGGCAGCGTGACGTTCTACGTGTGGGATCCCGAGGATCCGATCCTGGCCGCGTATCGCGCCGTGTTCCCGACGCTCTTCGTGCCCGCCGACTCCATGCCCGAAGGCCTGCGCGCGCACATGCGCTATCCCGAGGACCTGTTCACGATCCAGGCGGAGGTCCTACGCTCGTATCACATGGAAGACGCCAAGGTGTTCTACAACCGCGAGGACCTGTGGAACATTCCCAACGAGATCTATCAGGGCCAGCCACAGACGATGCTCCCGTACTACGTCCTCGTGCAGCTGCCTGACGACGAGGAGCTCACCTTCCAGCTTGTCCTGCCGTTCACGCCGAACCGCCGCGACAACATGATCTCGTTGCTGGCCGCGAAATCCGATCCCGGCAACTACGGTCAGCGCGTGATCTACGAGTTTCCGAAGGATCGGCTGATATACGGTCCGATGCAGATCGAGGCGCGGATCGATCAGGATCCGGTGATCAGCGAGCAGATCACGCTCTGGAGCCAGAAGGGGTCGAGTGTCATCCGCGGCAACCTGCTCGTCATCCCGCTGGGGAACAGCGTCCTGTACGTGGAGCCGCTCTTCCTGCAGGCGCAGCAGAGCCAGCTGCCCGAGCTGACGCGGGTGATCGCCACGTACGGGACGCACATCGCGATGGAGCCGACACTGGAAGCGGCGTTGTTCCAGCTGGTCCGACGCACGGCGGGCTCGGCCGCCGCGCTGGAGGTGGCCGAGGAGATCGGGCTGGCCGAGCCTGACGCCGCTTCCGCGGTAGAGCCGGGCGCAGAGGCGCCGCCTCGAGGGGGCGCCGCCACGCTCGCAGCCGAGGCCCGGGCCGTCTACGACCGCGCGGTCTCCGCCCAGCGCGCGGGCGACTGGGCCGCCTACGGCGAGGCCCTCGAGGAGCTCGGCCGGATCCTCGACGAGCTGACCGCGGAATAGCGCCCGATGCAGCTGACGGCGTCGATCCCCGCGTCCCAGCGGTCGCTCATCGATCAGGCGCTCACGCGCGCATCGGGCGCCGAGCGGATCGAGGGCAACCGCGTTCGGCTGCTCCGCGACGCGGCCGAGAACTACCCCGCGTGGCTGGAGGCCATCGCCTCGGCGGAGCGGTACGTGTACTTCGAGAGCTACATCATCCGGGACGATGCCTCCGGCAAGCTGCTGGCGGACGCTCTCGCGGCTCGGGCGCGGGAAGGTTTGAAGGTCCGGCTCCTGTACGATTGGCTGGGCGCGCTGGGAAAGACCTCGCGGCGATACTGGCGCGAGCTCCGGGAGGCGGGCGTCGAGGTTCGCGTCTTCAACCCCTTCCGCTTCACCACACCCCTGGGATGGGTGCGCCGAAATCACCGGAAGAGCCTGGTCGTGGACGGGATCAAGGGATCGATCACCGGGCTCTGCGTAGGCGACGAGTGGGCCGGGGATCCAGCCCGCGGAATCGCGCAATGGCGCGACACCGGCATCGACGTCGAGGGGCCGGCCGTGGCTCGCATCGAGCGCGCGTTCGCCGAGCTCTGGGCCCAGGCGGGGTCGCCGATACCGGCGGGGGAGCGGCGGACCGAGCCCGGACCGGTTGCGGGGGAGATCGCCATGCGGGTGGTGGCGAGCGAGCCGAACCGCGCAGAGCTCCTGCTCCTCGACCAGCTGGTCGCCAGCGCGGCGCGCGAGACCCTGTGGCTGGCCGACGCCTACTACTCCGGGGTGCCCTCCCACGTGCAGGCGCTTCGCTCGGCGGCACTGGACGGCGTGGACGTGAGGCTGCTCCTGCCGGGCGCCACCGACCTGCCCGTCGTGCGTTCGATCTCGCGCGCCGGCTACCGCGTCCTGCTCGAGGCGGGCGTCCGGATCTTCGAGTGGAACGGCCCCATGCTCCATTCCAAGACCGCGGTCGCCGACGGGCGCTGGGCCCGCGTCGGATCGAGCAACCTGAACCTCGCCAGCTGGCTCGCGAACTACGAGCTGGATGCCGTGATCGAGGACGCGGACTTCGCTCGGACGATGGCGCGGCAGTACGAGCTCGACCTCGCGAACTCGACCGAGGTCGTGCTGGGGAGCGCGTGGCGACGCAGGGTCGGGCGCAGGCGGCGGCGGGGGAGCGGTCGCCGGATGGCGGTAGTGGGGATGCGGATCGGCAACACGCTGTCGGCCGCGGCGACGAGCCATCGAGCGCTGGCAGCGCAGGAGGCGGGGATCGTGGCGGCCGCTGGCGGACTGGCCCTCGTCGCGGCGCTCAGCGCGGCGCTCTGGCCGTGGCTCGTCGCCGTCCCGTTCGCGGTGGCGCTGGGGTGGATGGGGGTCTCCCTGCTCGTGCGGGCGCACGGGCTGCGCCGGGGGCGTGGAGGAGGCGACGGGCGGCGGCCGCCAGGCTGATCGTCAGGAGCTCTGTCTCGACCGGTGGTCGTGCATGCGATTGGCCAGCTCGACCCGGTTCTGAATGCCGAGCTTCTTGAAGACGTTGTGCAGGTGGATCCGCACGGTCCCATCCGCGATCCCCAGCTTTTCGGCGATCTCCTTGTTCTGGAGTCCAGCGGCGACGTGATCGGCCACTTCGCCTTCGCGCCGGGTGAGGCCGGATTCCGCCGCATCCCCGTTCGCGGCGATTTTCAGCGCGCGCTCGACCAGCGGGAGGGAGACCCAGCGGCCTCCGTTCGCCACGCTGGTCACGCAATCGAGCAGCACCTGGGATGCCTCGTCCTTGAGGAGGATCCCGTCGACGCCCAGACGGATCGATTCGCTGAGGTCGTCGGATCCGATCTCTCCGGCCAGCAGGACGACGCGGGTAGGCAGGCCGTGGTCGCGCACGGTCTTCAAGATCTCCACCCCGGACAAGCCCGGCATGACGGCGTCGAGAACCGCTACGTCGGGGGCCTTCTCGCGAATCGTGCGGAGCGCCGACACTCCGTCGAGGTCCCGGGCGACGACTTCGTGGCCGTTTTCGCGCGCGAGGATGGACGCGAGCCCTTCCAGCACGACGGGATGATCGTCCGCGAGGCTGATGCGAATCTTCACCGCCATCCCTCCTGAGGCGTGTTCTATGAGGTAACGACTACACCGTATCGTATAGGAAACATTTCCAGCCGTCAAGGGGGGTTCTATGACGTCCCGCCTACGCCAGCCGCGGAGATCGACAGCGACGAATGTGCAATGGGGCGATCGCGCGCCGGCGGCTAGACTCGCATCATGCATCGACTCCCGAGTCGCCTGCTCGCGCGCTGCCCCCGGACCGGGAAATGGCTGGACACCGGGGTCGTGGTCCGCGACGAGGTCTTCGATCGGATCCAGCGGATCGAATCCTCGGTCTTCTGTGCGTCCTGCGGCGCGCTTCACCGCTGGGATCGCCGCTCCGCCGCGCTCGAGGGCGACCTGCTGATGGACCCGGAGGGGACGGCGGCCGGGGCCGGCGCCTGCTAGCGGGGGGCGAGCCGAGTCAGCGGCTCAGCGGTACTTCCAGTGCCGGGGCTTGCCCTCGGCCATCCAATCGATCGCCGTGGCGAGACGCTTCTCGCGGGTCTCCTCGCGTCTGGCCTCCTGGATCCATTCGACGTACTCCCGGCGGTGGCTGGGGCTGAAGCCGTCGAATGCCGTCCGCGCCCTTGGGTTCCTCGCCAGCGCACGCTCGAGGTCGGGGGGCACGCTGACCGGCGGCTTCGGTGACCTCACGGTCCGCGGCGCCCGGACACCCTCCCGGTTCAGCTTCGCCGCCTTCTTCAGCCACCGGACCAGCGTTTTCCTCGAGGGCAAGTCGTCGAGGCTCTCGATTCGGCCGAGCTGTCCCATCGCTTCGTCGCTCGGATCTTCGACGACCAGCTTATCCTTCCAGAAGACGAAGGCGCAGTGGCGCTTGAATGCAGCCATCCCGCAGACCGGCCCTTCGAAGTCGAAGTAGGGCGCGCCCCATTTGATCGTCTCCTCGGCCTCGGGGATCGCCGAGTGCACCGTCTCCCGCATTCGCTCCAGGATCGGCCTGGCGAAGTCGGCCGACTTTTCGATGTACGCGTCGACACGCGGGTCGCGGGTTCCCATGAGAACCTCCTCCTCAGGTTTGACCGGTCCGGTCCTCGATCAGCTCGATTTCCTCGCCGTCGGGCCCCCGAAAGAACGCCACGCGAACGGGAAACGGGAGATCGCCGATCTGGTTCACCAGCTCCAGCGGCGTGATCGGCCGCGTGATCTCGCACCCGAACGCGCGCACGGCCTCGAGGGACCGTTCGAGGTTCCGGGAACGCAACGCGAGGTGCCACAGGACGTCGGTATCGGCGCTCGGGCGCGGATCGGCGCCGGTCTCCACCAGCTCGAGATAGCGCCCGCTTCCGGCTTCCAGCATGGCGAAGCGGTTGCCGTGGAGGTCGAACGCGGTCCTCACCGGTAGGCCGAGGACGTCGCGATAGAGCTCGAGCGAGCGTTCCATATCGCGCACGCGGATCGACACGTGATGGAGCCCGTCGACGACCGAAGGGTGGGAAGCGGCCATCCGGATTCCAGTATGGCGGCCGCCCCGACCGCGACGCAACGGCCGCGCGACAGTCGGATTCGTCCACCCGGGCCGGTTGAACCCGCTTCCGCGGGCGTCTAGCTTATGCGGCCATCCCGAATCGCGGCCTTCGGCATCGGCGCGACGCCCATCGCCGCCAATCGAAAGGACGACATGAAGATCCACGAGTATCAGGCGCGGAAGATCTTCCGCGACTATGGCCTCCCGGTGCCGCCCGAGCGAGTGGCGGAGAGCGCAGCGGAAGCCGAAGCGGCCGCGCGCGATCTGGGTGGGCGGGTGGTGGTCAAGGCTCAGGTCCACGTGGGCGGACGCGGCAAGGCGGGGGGCGTGAAGCTCGCCTCCGATCCGGCCGGCACCCGCGACGCCGCCGGCGCGATCCTCGGCATGGACATCAAGGGGCTCGAGGTCGGCAAGGTGCTGATCGCCCCGGCGGTCGAGATCGAGCACGAGGCCTACGTCGGCATCATCGTCGACCGGGCCAGCCAGCGCCCGGTGCTCATGGTCAGCGCGGCGGGCGGGGTCGACATCGAGGAAGTGGCGCGCGAGACGCCGGAGAAGATCCACAAGGCCGGCATCGACCCGCGCTACGGGCTCCTCAATCACCAGGCCATGGCGCTGGGCTTCGCGCTGTACGACGACCTGCCTCGGGCGCGCGCGGCGGCGCAGCTCTTCCGCCGGCTCTACGAGGCCTTTCTGGCGAGCGACGCGTCGCTGGCCGAGGTCAACCCGCTGGTCGTCACGAAGGCGGGCGAGCTCCAGGCGATCGACGCCAAGATGAACCTCGACGACAACGCCCTCTTTCGGCATCCGGAGCTGGAAGCGTTGCGGGACCCCGCGTCGGAGGAGCCGGCGGAGACGATGGCCCGCGAGAAGGGCCTGTCGTACGTAAAGCTCGACGGCGACGTGGGGTGCATCGTCAACGGCGCGGGGCTCGCGATGGCGACGATGGACCTCATCAAGTACTACGGCGCCGAGCCCGCCAACTTCCTCGACATCGGCGGCTCGTCGAACCCCGAGAAGGTCGTCAACGCGATGCGGATCATTCTCTCCGATCCCAACGTCAAGGCTATCCTGTTCAACATCTTCGGCGGCATCACGCGCTGTGACGACGTGGCCAACGGCATCGTAGAGGCCCTGAAGCAGCTCGAGGTCGACGTCCCGATCGTGATCCGGCTGACGGGCACGAACGAGAAGGAGGCGCTCGCGATACTCGCGTCGGTCGACCTGCCGGCTACGAACTCGATGGACGAGGTCGTGCAGAGGGCGATCGAGCTGGCGAAAGGAGGCGCCCGGTGAGCGTCCTCATCGACGGATCGACGAAGCTCCTCGTGCAGGGCATCACGGGCCGCGACGGGTCGTTCCACGCCCGGCAGATGATCGAATACGGCACGGCGGTGGTGGGCGGCGTGGTCCCGGGGAAGGGCGGGCAGAAGTTCGCGGACGCGATTCCGATCTTCGACACGGTAGCCGATGCCATGCAGGAGACCCTGGCGGACGCGTCTGTGATCTACGTGCCGCCGGCCTTCGCCGCGGATGCGATCTACGAGGCCGCAGACGCGGGCGTGCCGTTGATCGTGGCCATCACCGAGGGGATCCCGGTCCTGGACATGACGCGCGTCATGCCCTACGTGGCCGAGCGCGGCGCGCGTCTCGTGGGTCCCAACTGCCCGGGCCTCATCAGCCCGGGCCGGAGCAAGGTCGGGATCCTGCCCGGGCAGATCTGCACGCCGGGTCCCGTCGGCGTGGTGTCTCGGAGCGGCACGTTGACCTACGAGGTCATCCACCACCTGACCGGAGCCGCGATCGGCCAGTCCACGTGCGTCGGGATCGGCGGCGACCCGATCATCGGCACGAGCTTCATCGACTGCCTGTCGCTGTTCGAGGGCGATCCCGAGACGCGCGCGGTCGTCATGATCGGCGAGATCGGCGGGACCGACGAGCAGGAGGCCGCGGCCTTCGTCGAGAGCGAGATGGAGACCCCGGTCGTGGGGTTCATCGCCGGGCAGACGGCTCCGCCGGGCCGGCGCATGGGCCATGCCGGGGCGATCATCTCGGGCAGCGAGGGCACCGCGAAGGAGAAGATGGAAGCGTTCGAGGGTCACGGGATCGCCGTGGCTCGCAGGCCGGCCGACATAGTGGATCTGGTGAGGGAAGCGCTTGGCTGAGGTGAAGCAGCGGCCGCTCCTCGACGCGGCCCAGATATCGCCGCCGCTGGTGGCGACCTCGTATGCCGAGGTCCTCGACGAGCTGGCGGCCTTCGCGGCCCGCCAGCCGGGGGTGGTCGACGGCGAGCGTTTCCTCAGCCAGGTGACTTCCCTGGGGGCCGATGACACGATCGCGGTCGGAGGGGGTGCCTTCCTCCCGCACCTCAAGTCGGACGCCATCGACCGGGAGGTCGTCGCGATGGGCTTCACCGCCCGCCCGCTCCGCGTGCCGGTCGAGAGCGGCGAGGAGACCCGCGGCCGGCTGTTCGCGCTGGTGGCGGCCCCGCCGGACGAGCACGCCGGCTACCTCCAGAGCGTGGCGTCCATTGCGGCCGCGCTCAGGGAAGAGGGCACCGTCGAGGCGATCCTGGAGGCGGGCGATCCCGAGCGGATCGCGAACCTGCCCGCGCTCCGCGAGGCGCCCCGGGTCCAGCGGCTATCGGTCCTCGACGTGATGGATCCGGCCGCCCAGCGCGTGTATCCCGACATGGCCCTCCCGGATGCCGCCCGCGTACTGACCCGCGGCCGCCATTCGGCGCTCCCGGTGGTGAACAAACGCGACGAGATCGTGGGGATGGTGTCCGAGAAGGATCTGATCAAGGCGTTCCTGCCGGGCTACCTGCGGATCTCGGGGGGATCCGGCGGCGAGGACGGTGGGGAAAGGGAGCCCGACCGCACGCTGGTTCGCGACGTCATGTCGAAGGCGGTTCTCTGCCTGCCGGTCGAGGCCTCGATCAACGAGGCGGCCTCGATCATCGTCAACAAGAACGTCGATCCGCTGCCGCTGACCCGGGAGGGGAAGTGGGTCGGCCTCATCAGCCGCAGATCGCTCATCCGGAAGCTGCTTCAGTTCTGATCCAGGTTCGACACGCGTATCGAGGAGGGAGTCATGGGGGACGAGCGCACGCTGGCCATCATCAAGCCGGACGCGGTGGGGAAGGGCCTCATCGGGAAGATCCTCGCGCACCTCGAGGCGGCGGGCTTCACCATCGTCGACCTGCAGATGACGCGCCTGTCGGAAGCCGAAGCGAGGCGCTTCTACGAGGTCCACGCGGAACGGCCGTTCTACGCCAGCCTGGTCGCATTCATGACGAGCGGGCGCTGCGTTCCGATGGTGCTGGAACGAAAGAGCGCGGTGTCGGCGCTGCGCGAGACGATCGGGGCCACCGATCCGGCGCGAGCCGCCGAGGGGACGGTCCGCCAGCTGTACGCGGAGTCCGTCGAGCGGAACGCGATCCACGCTTCGGACTCCCCCGAGAACGCCGAGCGGGAGATAGAGTTCTTCTTCCCGGAGGGGTGACGACCCGGGCGCGGCGGGGGTATATTCAATTGTTATGTTCGTGGATCTGTCCCGGCTCGAAGACGGCCACCTTTCTCAGACCTTCGAGATCGACCGGGAGAGTCCGATCCTGCGAGGCCTCGATGCGGAGATCCGCGAGCCGCTGACCTTCGACGTGGAGGTTCGCAACCCCTCCGGCGGGACATACGTGGTCACCGGCCGGTTGGAGGGCGAGGCAATGGCGCCCTGCCGTCGGTGTCTCACGCCGACCAGGACTCCGCTCGACGTGCGGCTGCGGCTCGTCTATCAGGAGGCCGGTCGCGACGCGAAGCCGGGTGGCGATTCGGGCGACGACGACGTCGTCTGGCTGAAGCGCGGCGCCACGCGGATCGAGCTCGACGGCCAGGTTCGGGACCGCCTGTTCCTGGAGACCGAGCGCTTTCCGATCTGCCGGGGGGATTGCAAGGGTATCTGTCCGCAGTGCGGGCAGAACCTCAACGAGGGGCCCTGCGATTGCCCGGTCGAGACTGCGGACACGAGGTGGAAGGCGCTGGAGGGGCTCGAGCTCGGAGCCCGGCAGGACCGACCTCGCACGTCGAAGGGCGAGCCGTCGGATTGACCATACGAGAACAGGGAGAGACATCACATGGCCGTCCCCAGAAGGAAAACCTCCAAGACGCGGAAACGGAAGCGCCGGACCCACAAGCATGCCACGGCGCCGACGCTCGTGAAGTGCGACAAGTGTCTTCAGCCCAAGATCGCGCACCGGATCTGTCCTCACTGCGGTCACTACGCCGGTCGCCACGTCATAGAAGTGGACGAGGAGTTCTAGGCCGATCTGATAGAGGAGCGCCGCGGCGCATGCGGATCGCAGTCGACGCAATGGGTGGCGACCACGCCCCCCACCGCCCCGTCGCCGGCGCGCTGGCCGCGCTCGCCGAGGGGGGGCGTGACTTCGAGATCGTGCTCGTGGGCGACGAATCCCAACTCGCCCCCCTGCTGCCCCGCGAGTCCCCCTTCGAATACCTGAGCGTGCTCCACGCGCCGGAGGTCATCGGCATGGAGGAGTCTCCTGCCGCGGCGCTGCGCAGGAAGCGGCGTTCCTCGATCGCCGAGGGCATCGCCCTGCAGAAGCGGGGTCTCGCCGACGCCTTCGTCTCGGCGGGGAACACGGGCGCGGTGATGGCTGCCGCGCTGACTTCCCTGGGACGGATCCAGGGCCTCGCGCGTCCCGCCATCGTGGTCGTCTTCCCCACCCAGGCCGAGCCCTGCGCCGTGCTTGACGCGGGCGCCAACGCCGAGTGCAAGCCCCATCATCTCGCGCAATTCGCCCTCATGGGCCACGTCTACGCGGTGGAGATCCTGGGACGCGCGACGCCACGCATCGGACTCCTCTCGATCGGCGAGGAGGCGGGAAAGGGCAATGACCTGACGGTCGCCGCCCACGCGCTCCTCGCGGAGAGCGGACTCGACTTCGTGGGGAACGTGGAGGGCAGAGACGTCCTGCGAGGGGCGGTGGACGTGGTCGTCACGGACGGCTTCACCGGCAACGTGTTGCTCAAGTTCGGGGAGTCGTTCGCCGATTTCCTGGCCAGCGAGGTCCGCCGCGAGGTGAGCGCCGACCCCCGAGCCGCGCTCGGGGCATGGCTGATGAAGCCCGCCTTCCAGCGCTTGCAGCGGCGGATAGACTACGCCGAGTACGGGGGCGCTCCACTGCTCGGCGTCGACGGGACCGTGATCATCTGTCACGGCGGGTCGTCCGTGAAGGCGTTCCGCAACGCGATCCTGCTCACCCGCCGCGCCGTCCGGCGCGATCTGGCCAATCGGATCGAGCATGCCATCGCGGGATTCGGGAAACGGGAGACCCCGCCCCCGGATCCGGCGAAACCGGTGGCGGCGTCGGTCGTGGCAGCCGAACGAGGAGAGCGATGAGGGGCTCGCCGCGCACCGTGATCCGGGCGACCGGCATGTCGGTGCCCGAGAAGGTGGTGACAAACGCCGATTTCGAGAGCATCGTCGACACCAGCGACGAGTGGATCACGACGCGCACGGGAATCAAGGAACGGCGCATGTGCGCGGAGGACCAGAACACCGCCGACCTCGCGGCCGAGGCCGGCCGCGCGACGCTGGAGGATGCGGGGCTGGACCCTGGGGACGTCGATATCCTGATCCTCTCCACCGCGACGCCCGATCACCTGCTGCCGGCCACCGCCTGCGAGGCCCAGGCCATTCTGGGCTGCGAGAACGCAGCGGCCTTCGACATCAGTGCCGCCTGCGCCGGGTGGCTCTACGGCGTCTCGCTCGCCGACGCCCTGATCACCAGCGGGATGCACGAGAACGTCTTGGTCATCGGTTCCGAGAAGATGTCGGCGATCCTCGACTACACCGATCGGACCACCTGCGTCCTGTTCGGGGACGGGGCGGGAGCTGCGCTCGTGTCGCGCGGAGGCGATAACGGTCGCGGCATCCTCGGCACGCACATGCGCACCAACGGCCGGCAGGCGCGCCTGTTGTGGCGGCCCGCCGGTGGAGCGGCGATGCCCTCCACCGACGAGACGCGGTCCGGGCGCCTGGAGTTCGTCAAGCAGGAAGGCAGGGAGATCTTCAGGCAGGCCGTGATGTGCATGGAGGAGGCCTGCCGGAGAGTGCTGGATGCGACAGATCAGCGGATATCCGACATCGACCTCGTGATCCCGCATCAGGCCAACATCCGGATCATCGACGCCGTGGCTGGCCGGCTGGAGGTGGAAAGCGACCGCGTGTTCGTCAACATCGATCGCTATGGCAACACCAGCTCGGCCTCGATCCCGATAGCGCTCGACGAGGCGCGGCGGCAGGGACGCGTGGGTGAGGGCTCGAAGATCCTAATGACGGCGTTCGGCGGGGGGCTAGCATGGGGCGCCTCCGTGGTCGTTCTGTAG
>DATFFS010000325.1:0-1339 GCA_035249945.1 Gemmatimonadota bacterium | reverse complement strand
CGGGAAAAGCAGACGGGTGGTTACCCGGTCGGGAACCGGACCACTGTTAGCATCGCGCCGCATGTTCTTGCGACAGATCCAGATCCGCGGGTTCAAGTCCTTCGCGGACAAGACCGTCCTCGAGTTCATCCCCGGCGTCAGCGTGATCGTGGGTCCCAACGGTTCCGGGAAGTCGAACCTCGTCGACGCGATCAGTTGGGCCCTCGGGGAACAGGGCGCCCGGGCGCTCCGCGGCGGGCAGATGGCCGACGTGATCTTCGCCGGGACGCCGAGCCGGCCTGCGCTCGGGATGGCCGAGGTCAAGCTCGTGATCGACAACGAGGCCGGCCTGATCCCGGTGCCGATGTCCGAGATCGAGGTGAGCCGCTCGATCTTCCGTTCCGGCGACAGCGAGTACCGGATCAACGGGAAGCTCGTCCGCCTGCTCGACGTCCAGGAGCTCCTGAGCGAATCCGGGATCGGCAGGGCGCTGCACACGGTGGTCGGCCAGGGCCAGCTCGAGGAGGTCCTCCTCTCCCGGCCGGAGGACCGCCGCAAGTACATCGAGGAGGCGGCAGGGATCGCGAAGCATCGCCGCCGCAAGGAACGTGCGGAGCGCAAGCTCGCGGGTCTGGACCACGACCTGCTCCGGCTCCAGGACGTGATGACCGAGCTGCGCCGCCAGCTCAAGCCCCTCCGACAGCAAGCGGAGATGGCCAAGAAACACGAGACGTTGACCGCTCAGGCGGAGGAACTCTCCCGCAAGCTCGCGGCCGCCCGGCTGCGAGGCTTGCTGGCCGAGCGTGAACGGAGGCAGGGCGGCTGGGATGAAGGCCTCGCGCAGCGGCAGGAGGCCCGCGCCCGGCTCGATGCTCTGGATACCGAGGTGCTCGCCGGGGCGGACGCCCGAGCCGCAGCCGCTCGCCGGCTCGCCGACGTCGAGCTCCGGTTCCGGGATGCGCAGGCGGACCGGACCGAAGCGGAGCACGCGTTCCGCAGCGCTCTCGATCACGAGGGCGTGGCGCGTCAGGCGCTCGCTTCCCAGGCCGGGAGCGCGGCCCGGATCGACGCGATGGAGGCCGAGCTCGCCCGCGTCGAAACGGACCTCGAGCGGACCGTGGAGGAGCTGGTCGACCGCGAGCGCGAGCTCGAGCAGGCGGAGACGGCGTTCCGCGAGGCAGACCAGCATCGACGGGAGATCGACGAGCTCCGCCGCCGAGCGGGCGAAGAGGCCGTCGGGCGCCGGGTCGAGGTCGAGGCGCTGGAGCGCGCGATCTCCTCGGGCGAGCGGGAAGGAGACCGCCTCGAAGGCGAGCTCGCCGCCGTGCGCGATCGGCTCGCCGCGCTCCGGACCGAACGC
>DATFFS010000324.1:0-3063 GCA_035249945.1 Gemmatimonadota bacterium | reverse complement strand
CGGGCCAGGCCGGCCCGCCGGTCACGCGGGCCGCGTCGCGGCATCCCGCCGCGGATGCGCAGGCGGCGGCCAGGACGGCCGCGGCGACTCCCGTTTTCGACGGCACGACCGCGAAGCTAGAGCGACGTCTCCCAGCACGGTATCTTGTTTCCATGCCCGCGCGGATCCTCCCGCTCGTCCCGATCGCGCTCCTCGTGCTCGCGACGGCCGCCCGGTCGCAGGACGACGGCTCGATCCCCCTCACCACAGACTCGCGACTGGTCACGCGCTCGGCCGTCGACGGCGACTCCGCGTCCGGCTGGACGACGAGCGTCCGGCTCCCCGCGATCGAGGGGCCGGCGGCGGACGATCCCGGGTGGGCCGGGCTCGCGGGGCATCTCGACCAGATCGTCGCGGGCGAGCGCGAGGCGTTCCACGAGAACCTCGCCGAGTGGGAGACCAGCGAGCCGGGCTGGGTCTCGACCTTCGACGTCGACGGCGCGGTCCTCTGGGCCGATCCGCCGATCGTCTCGATCGTGCTCAACTTCTCGATCTACTACGCGGGCGCCGCGCACCCCGGCCACTACGCGATGACCGTCGTGTGGGACGCCGAGCGCGGGCGGGCGCTGACGACGCGCGACCTCTTCCCCGCGACGGCGGACTGGGAGGAGGTCGTCTCCCGGGAGGCGATCCCGATCCTCGAGCGCGATCTCGGCGATATGGCCGACCCTTCCTGGATCCAGGAGGGCGCCGGTCCGCTCGCCGAGAACTTCACTCGCTGGGCGGTGGTCGAACAGGGCCTCATCGTCTTCTTCGACCCGTATCAGGTGGCGCCCTACGCGGCCGGTCCGCAGGCGGTTACGATCCCCCGCGCTGCGTTCGCCGGCGTGGCGGCTCCGGCCGGTCCGCTGGCACCCGAATGATCGGTCGATAGCTTGTCCTGCCGTCGCGAGGAGTGCGGCGCGCGTTTTTCCGAACCGCAGATCGAGGAGGCGAAGATTGGCTGACTGGGCACTCGTTCTCGGCTCCTCCAGCGGGTTCGGCGAGGCGTGCGCGCGCGCGTTCGCGGAGGACGGGCTCAACATCTACGGCGTGCACCTCGACCGGAAGTCGACCGCGGCCCACGTGGAAGAGGTGGTCGAGGCGATCAAGGCGACCGGCCGCGACGTCGAGTTCTTCAACGTCAACGCCGCCGATCCCGCCAAGCGCGAGGAGATCGTCCGGCACGTCAAGGAGCGGTTGGGCGACAGCGGCGACCACGTCCGCGTCCTCCTCCACTCGCTCGCCTTCGGCACCCTCAAGCCCTACATCGGCAAGGAAGGGCAGGCCGGGCTCGCCCAGCGCGAGCTGGAGATGACGCTCGACGTGATGGCGAACTCGCTCCTGTACTGGGCGCGCGACCTGATCGAGAACGGGCTCATGCGGGAGGGCGGCCGGATTTACTCGATGACCTCGACCGGCGACTTCCACGCCTGGCATTCCTACGGCGCGGTGTCGGCCGCCAAGTGCGCGCTCGAGGCCCACACGCGCCAGCTGGCGCTCGAGCTCGCGCCGCGCGGCATCACCGCCAACGCGATCCGCGCCGGCGTCACCGACACGCCGGCCCTCCGCAAGATCCCCGGCTCCGCCGAGATGGTGGAGGCGGCGGCGCGGCGGAACCCGCATGGACGCCTGACGACGCCCGAGGACGTGGCGAAGGCGCTGGTCGCGCTGGCGCGGCCGGAGACCGCGTGGATCACGGGGAACGTCATCGGGGTGGACGGCGGAGAAGAGATCGCCGGGTAACGGCCCGGTTCAGATCGATTTAGTCAAGGCGCGACGGATCATCGAAGTAACTTCCGTATTCGCATTCACCCAAGTGATATGCACGTCCGGATGATCGGACTGGAAGACCCTGAAGATCTCATCTGCAAATGCCTGACCGATCGTAGATACGCCCTCGAAGTCGAGAACAGCTTCCTTGAACCGGTCCAATCGAGCTACTACCCGCTTTGCCTGCGAACGTGAAACCAGGCTTTCGTCGCCGTACTTCGCCAGGAATATCGGAAACCGCGTCCTGGTGAATCCGAAGTCGTCCTCGTCGTTCGTGAAGCGATCGAACACGCTGCGTAGCGTGCGCTGGGTAAACAGGTCGAGCGTCATGATGACGGCGGTCCCTCGCGTGAAATGGCGTTCGTCGACCAACCAATCTCCGTCGAGGTCGTGCATGAAGCGGAGTTCGCCCGAGAGGATGGCGAAATCGTCGAACGCACGTGTCGTGAAGAATATTCCCTCGCCGCTGTGTCGGGCGGGATTCGTGGTCAGCTTGCCCTTGGATAGCTCCAGGATGCTGTGACGCTCGTCCTCGAGGGACAGCTCCTCTTTGATCTTCCGGAAGATCCCGATCCCGTCGTCCCACACGGCGAACTCGGCGTTCGCGGCAGTCATGCGGATACCGATCGTGGCAGTATCCCCGCGACTATGCACGATGGCGTTGTTCAGAATCTCGGTGAAGCCGTACTGCGCGATCCGGCGGATATTCTCGGAGAATCTCGCCAGGTCTGGCGCGATGGCTTCTCTCCATACCACATCCTCCTGAAGGTCTTCCAAGTCGAGTTCGAGTTGCTTGTCGACCAGTGTGACGAGTGCGTACCGTCGCGCCCGAGTCTGACCCACCGCGGAGAGCACATTCGCACCCACCAGATTCCGGACACGTCTGTGGATACTCTGACGGGAGTGCTCGAATTTCTCTGCCGCGAAGCGGACGATATCGGTAGGATGTTCTTCAACATGGCGAACGATGAATTGGTCGATTTCATTGTCAATCACCATAGACAACATTGTAAACCTGGCCACCGTGTATTGTCAACTAAGCACTCGAACATTGTCAACATAGCCACGTAATATACTGCCGGTGAAGAACATAGCGGATTACCTCAGGTATGGTCCGCAAGGGGACTCCTGATGCCGCACGTCGTCCTCGAGACCCACACGCCGCTGTACCGCATCGTCGAGCGGACGGAGCCGTTCGTCGTCGAGGAGGAGGGGACGGTCTGGCGGATGCGGGACGTGTTCCTCAACCGGGACGACACCCACGGGCTGGCC
>DATFFS010000323.1:0-6058 GCA_035249945.1 Gemmatimonadota bacterium | reverse complement strand
GAAACGCGGGCCTAACTCACCCGACGGCTCCGTAGTCGACCGGGACCGGTAACCGTCGGACTCTTGCAGTTTATCGTGTGGAACCGGAAAGTCAAGGGCGGTGGTCACCACGCATGTGGTTGGTCCGGAAACCTCATTCCCACAGATCAAATGTAGTCAAGTCGATACATATTTTCCACGTCCTATATCGTTTCGATACACCCTTCCCGAGGTGGCGTTTCCGACCCTGGTCGGGTGCCTGGAGGGGTCGTCTTCCGCTGAATTTCGGCTCCTGTCATGCAGGGGACGGCGGTCTTGGCGGCGTCCCGTATCTTGCCCCGGCGCGCATGCCCTTCCGAGGATCCAGATTCGTGCTCCCAGCCCTGCTCGCGGGGCTCGCGGCCGCCTGCGGGCCACGCCAGCCGCCGGAGACGGAGCCGTCCGATACGGCCCGCCAGCCGGTCAGCTACTTCGTGCGGGTGCAACTCTCCGGCGGGATGCGCTACGACGTCTCCCTGACCACGGATCGCGTCGGGCGAGACTCGGTGGATTTCGCTCTACCGGCCTGGGTGCCGGGGCAGTACGGCCCGCTTTCGAGCCAGGTGCAGGCGGAGAGCTTCACCGTGCGGGACGGAAGCGGCGACCCCGTCTCGACGCGGCGCATCAGCGGCACCCGCTGGCGCCTGTACCCCGAGGGGGAGCAGTACCTGAGCGTGGCGTATCAGATCGTCCCGGACCCGCCCTCCGAGCCGCTCCCCTTCCGCACGCGGCTCGATCTCCACTCCGGCTATGCGCTGGGGGCGGGCCTGTTCGGCTTCCTCGAAGGGTTCGAGGCCCGGCCGGTCAGGATGTCGTTCGACCTGCCGAACGGCTGGCGGGCGGCGGCGCCGCTGCAGGGCGAGGGGCCCAACCAGTTCTCGGCCCCGAACTACGGCGAGCTGCCGGGCACCCCCTTCGTCCTGGGTGACCGCTTTCTCGAATACAAGCTGTTCCAGCGCGGGCGCTCGCATCAGGTGACCGTACAGGGAGCGCCGGCCGACTTCGCACCCGATTCGCTCCTCGCGCTCGTCGACGAGACGATCCGCCTCGGCACGGGGTTCTACGGCGATCCCATGTACGAGCGATACATGGCCGCGATCCACTTCGTCCCTCCCGACGTGTCGGGGATCGGCGGCACCGGGCACGGGTCGGGCGCCGCGATCTTCCTGCCGGAGATGGACAGCCGGAAGGTGCGCGAGAGCGGCATGGAGACGATGCTGCTCCACCAGTACCTCCATGCCTGGCTTCCGGGAAGCTTCGGCCCGCGCGAGCTCGCGCGTCCCGACTGGTCGCGCGCCCCTCGCGTGGAGGACCTTTGGCTGGTCGAGGGCGCGGCGGAGTACTACGCGCGGCTCCTTCCCGTGCGGCAGAGCGGCGGTGCCGCGCGCGAGCGGTTCTACGCGCGAATGGGGGCGCTGGCTACCGTATGGCGGGAGCTCGGGGGGGGCGACGGGATCGCGCCCGCCGATCTCGTGGAGCCTGTGCTGCGGGGCGGGGACGATCGCGCGATGGCGCGCCTGGTGGCCGGCGGCGCGCTGGCCGCGTTCCTGCTGGACATCGCCATCCGGCAGGAGACCCAGGGCCTGCGGGGGCTCGACCAGCTGATCTACTACCTGCAGAAATCGACGCCTCCCGGCGGATACGCATCGAGCCCGGAGGCCTGGGCCGCCGCGGCCGCCGCGCTGGTGGTCGAACCGGGTACGCTGGCCGCCCTCGGAGAGGCCGGCACGTTGGGGATCGAGTCCGGGCTGGAGCGGGCGGGATTGCGGATGGTGGAGCGCTCCGAGCGGCGGCGGACGCTGGGGGCGCGGCTCGAGGCCGATCCGGAGCGCGCGTTCGTCGTCGCGTCCGTGGACGCCGGGGGGACGGCGGCCTCGGCGGGGCTGCGGGTGGGAGACCGGATCCTGGAGATCAACGGCACGACGATCGCCCCGGAGGAGATCGTCGCGACCCGGTTCGCGCTGGACACCTACATCGCCGGAGCTCGCAGCGGCGCGCCGATCACGTTCTCCATCGAGCGCGACGGGCTGGAACTCGAGACGCGCGGTGAAGTGCGGGAGAGCCGCGTCCAGCACGTCGAGATCCGCGAGGCATCATCCGCACCCGCCCGCGCGCTGGTCGTGCGCGCCTCCCTCTTCCAGCCCACACAACCCGCCCCCTAACTCACAACTTCCAATTGATGCCGCCTTCGAGGCGGAACAGCGACTCGTCGGCTATCTGGAACCGCACTTCGCCGAACCAACCCCACCAGCGCTGAACCGGAACGTCGACCCCGCCGGCGAGCAGGAGGGCGATCTCGGTGGAATCGTCGTCGCGTCCCTCGCGATCGAAGTTGACATGGCTGAGTCCCAGCCCCGCGCCCGCGTAGGGCTCCACGCGCGAACGCGCGGGATCGACGGGGAACAGGTAGTGCAGCTCGCCGGCCAGCATGAGCGACACCGCGTCGTCGCCCAGCCCGAGCGTGACGAACGGCTGCAGCCGGACGTTCTCCGCCAGCCTGCCCGCGTCCACCTGGCCCCCGATCAGGAGCTGGGTCAGGTCGTCGTCCAGAGACGCCCCGGCGCGAACGCCGTAGGCCATGATCTGAAGATCCTGCGAACGGGAAACGGAAGGGAGGAAGCAGACGAGGGTGCCGGCAATCAGCAGGATCGGAAGCGCTCGAGCCATGGGACCTCCGCACGAGGGGTTCTAGGGCCTTCAATCGATGCCGGATGGGAAGCATGATACACGGCCTCGCCCGACTTGTGCCCGACCCGGCGCCGTCGTACCCTTCAGTCCGACGGATCCAACCCCGGACGCATCGGCCACCAGGGTCAAGGAGGAGTAGCCTTGAACGAGCAGAACGTACCGCAACCCCCACCGCCTCCAGGGCAGCGGCCACCGGCGGCGAGCCAGAGCTCCACGGGGCTCGACCCGAAGCTGGCGGGACTGCTGTGCTACATCCTGGGGATCATCACCGGGCTGATCTTCTTCCTCATCGAGAAGAGCAACGGCGTGGTGCGCTTCCACGCGGCCCAGTCGATCCTGTTCAGCGGCTCGATGATCGTCTTGTGGATCATCCTGACGATCCTGCAGTTCGTCATTCTGTCGATCTCCCTCTCGCTGGGGAGCATCTTCTCCCTCCTGACCATGCTGCTCGGACTGGCCGTGTTCGTCCTCTGGGTGGTGCTGCTGATCAAGGGCTATTCCGGCGAGAAGTGGAAGCTCCCGGTCATCGGCGACATGGCGGAACGGATGGCGTCGGGCGGACAGCGGATGGCGTGAGCGGCTGGCTCTGAATCCAGTCTCGATCATCCGCAGGAAACGCGACGGCGGCTCACTCTCACATGACGAGTGGGCCGCCTTTTTTTCCGGCTACCTGGCCGGAGACGTAGCCGATTACCACGTCTCCGCGCTGCTGATGGCCGTGTACTTCCAGGGAATGGACGCCCGGGAAACCAGCGATCTCACCCGGATCATGGTCGAATCCGGGGAGACATGGTCGTGGGAGGACGTCGGCGGCCCGGTCGTGGACAAGCACTCGACCGGAGGGGTGGGGGACAAAGCCTCGATTCCGCTGGCGCCCCTCGCGGCGGCCTGCGGACTCAAGGTCCCCATGGTCTCGGGACGCGGCCTCGGCCACACCGGGGGAACGCTCGACAAGCTGGAGTCGATCCCCGGCTACGCGGTCGACCTCACGAAGGAAGACTTCGAGCGGCTCCTGCGGGAGGTGGGGTACGGCATGGGTGGCCAGACGGGCTCCTTCGCCCCCCTGGATCGCGAGGTGTATGCGCTACGCGACGTGACCGCTACGGTCGAGTCGATCCCTCTCATCACGGCCAGCATCATGTCGAAGAAGATCGCCGAGGGGGTCACGGCGCTGGTATCGGACGTGAAGTGGGGAGACGGCGCCTTCATGGTGCCTTACGAGGACGCCGAGGTGCTGGCGCGAAGCATGATCCGGATCGGCGCCGAGTTCGACGTGCGCGTCGAGGCGCTGATGACCCGCATGGACATACCGCTGGGACGCACGATCGGCCATGCCCTGGAGATCGCGGAGTCGATCGCACTCCTTCGCGGGGAGCCCGTCGACGGCCGCCTCGCGGATCTGGTGACCACGCTGGCCCAGCGGATGCTCGTCCTGAGCGGCCTGGGGAACGAATCGGAGGCCGCCAGCCGGGTCGATAATGCGCTCGCGAGCGGCCGCGCGCTGGAGCTGTTCCGCGCCAACGTCGAAGCCCAGGGAGGCGATCCCAGGGTTGCCGAGGACCTGTCGCTGCTGCCGTCGGCGCCCTGCCGGCGCGACGTGTCCGCGCCCGCCGCCGGGTGGCTGGCCGCGCTCCCGGCGCGAAAGGTCGGCCGTGCCCTGATCGAGCTGGGCGGAGGCCGACGGACCAAGGGCGCGGATATCGATCGCGCGGTGGGATTCGAGCTCCTGCGTCGCCCCGGCGAGGAAGTGGCGGCCGGGGAGGCGTGGTGCGTCGTGCACGCGCGGACCGACGACCATGCCGAAGCCGCTGCGCAGCGCCTCTCGGAGCTCGCCGTGTGGTCGGAGGAGCCGGTGGATCTCAAGCCGATCGTCACACGACGGCTGGGGGAGGATGGGGACACGCAGAGCAGTTCGTAGAGTGGGGTACCGGATAGCGCCGCTGCACCGGACCGGGCTTCTGCTCGTCGCGGCCTTCGCCGGATGGATTATCCTAAGCGGGCTGGTGAATCATCGCTCACCCTGGAGCGCAGTGGCGGTCCTGCTCCTTGCCGCGGGATGCTGGGTGCTGGGGTACGCGACCCGCAGCCGCATCGGCCGCCTGACCATCCCACTCGCAGTCGTCGCGCTCGCGGTCGCGGTGTTCATCTCGGCCCTGCCGAGTCCCGTGTTTTCCCTCTCGACGACCGCGTTTGTCGGGTACTCGAACGGAAACGGATGGTTCTTCGTCGGCGCCTCCTTTGCCGCTCTCATGGCTCTCGCGGCCAGGCGGGCTCCGAGGGTAGGCTCGCGAGCGAGGGGATGGATGGACGGGCTCTCATCGATTCTCATCCCGTGTGCCGGACTGTTCCTCGCGCTTCCCTTCCTGCTCCGGGCCAGAGGCGCGATCCTGTCGGCACTCCTCGTGCTTCCGGCCCTCTGGATCGTCATCGCCCGACGCAACCATCGAGTAGTGCTCAAGGGAGTGAGCGTCGTCGTAGTCACGGCCGTCGTACTCTCCTTCCTGATCGCGCGGCACTACACGACTGAGCAGATCGCAAAACGGGACATCCGTACGGCCACCGGTTTGTTCGGTCGAGGAAACCTGTGGGCCGACGGGTACCGTCTGTTTATCCGCCACTCGCTAATCGGTGTAGGACCTGGCGGCTTCCAGGAAGCGAGCTTCTTCGGGACCGATCCGGACGGCCGCTGGGTCCACAACGAGTTCCTGCAGACGGCGGCGGAGACTGGCGTCATCGGGCTGTGCCTGCTGCTGGCGATACTCGGCTGGTCGATCTTCGCGCTCGCCAGACCGCCAACGGACGTCTCGACAGTCGCCGCACTGTGCGTTGCGGCGTTCGCGCTAGCCGCGCTGGTCGACCGACTCTTCCACTTCCCGATCCTGCCCGCGATCGTCGCCCTGCTCGCCGGCAGGGCGACGCCGGGTGGAAAGCCGAATGGGAAGTCGCGGGGGTCCATGTAAGAAGCGCAGCACCGGAGACCGCCGCGCAGACGTCTACAGTCTCGAGTCCGAGAACTCCTCCAACGCGATCTCGCGTTTGCATCTTCCGCGATTCTTCCTTAAGGTTGCGTTCGTTCCACCCATAACAGTTCATTCGCATTGCCCCATCGCATACCTCTCACGCGGGGAGACTCCTACGTGAAATCATCCATCAGCCGCGCGCTTCGCGCGGCCGTGATCATTGTGTGCGCGGCCATCGCCGCATCGTGTGATTCCTCTCCAGTTGCAGTCGATTCCACCTACGAAGCCGCCGCCAGGCCCGCGCGCTTCGACGCCTCTCCCAATCAGGTCGACATGGGTAGCACGGCCACGACGGCGACCGTGACCCTCCAGTCGGCATTCGACAAGTCGGT
>DATFFS010000322.1:0-1145 GCA_035249945.1 Gemmatimonadota bacterium | reverse complement strand
GGAAGAGCGCGTGCCGCAGGATCACCCGCTCCGGGCGATTCGCCGCATCACGGACCGGGCGCTCGAGCGGCTCTCGCCGCGATTTAGCACGCTGTACATCAAGTTTGGTCGCCCGTCGGTGCCGCCCGAGAAACTGCTCCGGGCGCTGCTGCTGCAGGCGCTCTACACGATCCGCAGCGAGCGGCAGCTGATGGAGCAGCTCGAGTACAACCTGTTGTTTCGCTGGTTCGTGGGCCTCGGGATGGACGATCCGGTGTGGGTCCCGACCACCTTCACGAAGAATCGCGACCGCCTGCTCGACGGCGACATTGCGAGCGCGTTCTTCGAGGCGGTGCTGCTCCATGCGGAAACCGAGCGCCTGCTCTCGCACGAGCACTTCACCGTTGATGGCACGCTGCTGGAAGCCTGGGCGAGTCACAAAAGCTTCCGACCGCGCGATGAGGAGCCGCCGACGACTGGCGCGGGCGGCGGGAATCCCACCGTCAATTTCCACGGACAACGCCGGACGAATGACACGCATCAGTCGACGACCGACCCGGACGCGCGGCTGTACAAGAAGGCACGCGGCCGCGAGGCGCGGCTCGGCTATCTGGGGCATGCCGTCATCGAGCACCGATCGGGGCTGATTGTGAAGACGGCGGTGACGCCGGCGACCGGACACGGCGAGCGCGACGCCGCGCTCGTCATGATCGAGGCGCTGCCGGGCGCACCACGGATCACGGTCGCGGCCGACAAAGGCTATGACACCCGCGATTTCGTGACCGAGCTCCGGCACATGCGCGTCACGCCGCACATCGCGCAGCAAACGGTCAGTCGGCGCAGCATGATTGACCGACGCACGACGCGCCATGCCGGCTACGCGGTGAGTCAGCAGAAACGAAAGCTCGTCGAGCAAAGCTTTGGCTGGATCAAAGGGATCGGTGGCCTGCGGAAGGTCCGTCATCGCGGCGGACCGCTGGTGACCTGGATTTTTACCTTCACCGCCGCCGCATACAACATCGTCCGCATGCGCCGGCTGCTCCAGGCCACCGCGTGAGCCGCGGCGTCGCACGGAGGCCGCTCCGCGATCGGCGATAACCGCTGAGCGGCTCCGGGACACAACGAGAACGTCGACAGTCGAAGTTACTTTTTCAGCGACCTGCTAG
>DATFFS010000321.1:0-10647 GCA_035249945.1 Gemmatimonadota bacterium | reverse complement strand
GCCAACCGGCGCAGATTCTCGACCATCACCAGGCGCAACAGGCCGGACATCGCCCACAGTTCGCCGATCGTCAGCGGCGTCACTTCCTGATACGACCGCAGGAAGAGCTCCAGCAGGGCCGGGTCGAAGCGGCTGTCCGTGTGTGCCACGAACGCCCACGCGATCCCGTACGCGCGCGGATGATCGGCGAGCGGGCCGCCGACGAGCTTGGGAAGCACCCGGTAGTATCCCGACGGCAGCGCCTCGCGGATCTCGATCAGCTGCTCGTCGACGATGTGGAAGTTGTCGATCAGCCATTCGGCGGCGGGGGAGATCGCGCGTTCCTTCTGGACTTCTTCGGAGAGGGCGCGATAGGCCTGGAGCAGCGCGCGGGCGTTGTCCTCGAAGCGGTCGAGGAGTGGCGCGCCCTTGCGGGTCGGCCGGGGGTAGATGCGGTGAGCGCCGGCCAGCGACTGGGCGTGCTGGGCGAGCCGCTCCGCGCCGAAGATCTCCCCGCGGACGGGCTCCAGGGTCGTGGGAGTGGTGGCGCGGACCATCGAAGGGAAGTTAGACCTTCCCGCTGCGGCCCGCGATGGTGCGCCCTGAGGGAGTCGAACCCCCAACCTTCAGATCCGTAGTCTGACGCTCTATCCAATTGAGCTAAGGGCGCACTTCGGTGGGAGGCAGGAATATACGCCGCTCCACGGGGTGAGCCAACGCGTGGATGGGGCGGATCGACGCGGGCGCGGAGCCGCGCCGGCCCATGCGCGGTACGTTCCAGCCGATGGAAGCGCAGGCTCGCGGCGATCCCCCGCTCGTCCTGATCGACGCGGCGATACCGGACGGTCCGCTGGCGGTGCTCGACGGGAAGGCCGAGGTCGTCCGATTCGAGAGCGCGGACGATCTGGAGCGCCTGATCGCCGAGCACGGAGCGCGGGTGAGGGGGCTCGGAGTACAGCTGACGACCGAGGTGGACGAGCCGCTCCTGGCGAGGCTGCCCGCACTCGAGATCGTGGCCGACTACGCCGTCGGATACGACAACGTCGATCTGGCGGCTGCGGCGCGCCACGGGGTGGCGGTCACCCATACGCCGGACGTCCTGACGGACGCGACCGCCGACCTGACCTGGGCGCTGATCCTGGCCGTCGCGAGACGGCTGGTCGAGGCGGACGGCCTGGCGCGGTCCGGGGAATGGGCGGGCTGGCACCCGCGCCAGCTCCTGGGGAAGGAGCTGACCGGCGGGACGATCGCGATCCTCGGGCTGGGCCGGATCGGGGAGGCGGTCGCGCGCAGGGGCCGCGCCTTCGGCATGCGCGTGGTCTACTGGAGCCGCAGCGCGCGGCCGGCGCTGGAGGGCGAGCTCGGGGCGCTCAGGCTCGATCTCGGCGAAGCCCTGACCGAGGCGGACATCGTCTCCATCCACCTGCCCCTGACGCCCGACACGCGTCACCTCATCGATGCCGGACGGCTCGAGCACATGCGGACCGACGCGATCCTCGTCAACACGGCGCGCGGGCCGATCGTCGACGAGGAAGCCCTGGCCGACGCGCTCGAGGGCGGTCGGCTCCTGGGCGCGGGCCTCGACGTCCACGAGCGCGAGCCCGAGGTCCATCCGCGGCTCGCCGCCTCGCCCCGAACCGTCCTCCTGCCGCACGTCGGCTCGGCGACCGTGGCCACGCGGGAGCGGATGGCCGCAGTCGTCGCGCGGAATCTGCTGGCGGTTCTCGAAGGCGAGTCGCCACCGGATGCTGTACCGGTCCCCGGCTGATGGCGGGAGTGTTTGCACGTGGACAGAAGTGTCGGTTCGTCGACACGCGTCGATTTCTTGACACTCCGCGAGAGCGAACGGTACGTTCCGATCGACCCGCCACATCGGCCCCGCGAGGCATACAGGTGAAACCGCCGCACCGGATCCAAGCGTCCCTTCCGGCCCGGGCCGGAAGGGCTTTTTGTTGCCGTTTCTGAAGGAGGAGGGGCGTGGGAACGATCACGATGGACGCCCGGGCGATCGAGCGGGCGCTGACCCGCATCGCACACGAGATCGTGGAGGTCAACCACGGCGTGGAGAGCCTCGCGATCCTGGGGATACAACGCCGTGGCGCGCAGCTTGCTGACCGGATCGCCGACGAGATCGAGCGCAGCGAGGGGACGCGGCCCGACATCGGCGTGATCGACATCACGCTGTACCGAGACGATCTCGAGACGATCTCCGATCAGGCGATCGTCCAGAAGACCGACATCCCCTTCGACGTCGAGGGGAAGATCATCGTGCTGGTGGACGACGTCCTCTATACGGGTCGCACGGTGCGAGCCGCGCTCAACGAGATCATGGACTTCGGCCGTCCGCGGCGGATCCTGCTGGCGGTCCTGGTCGACCGCGGACATCGCGAGATCCCGATCCGCGCCGATTTCGTGGGAAAGAACGTGCCCACTTCGCAGAGCCAGCAGGTCAAGGTCAAGGTCGAGGAGCTGGACGGGACGTGGGAGGTCGAGCTGACCGACAGGGGTGCGGCGAACGGATGAGCTTCCGCCGAACCCATCTGCTCGGCCTGGCGGGGCTCGACGCGGGGGAGATCGGCGACCTTCTGGACCGGGCGGAATCGAGCTGGGAGGCGGCTGGGACCAGCGGGTGGCGCGCGGAGAGGACGCCTGCGATCGCGCGGCTGTCCGTCGTAAACCTGATCCTCGAGCCGTCGACGCGGACGCGCTGCTCCTTCGAGATCGCCGAGGAGAGGCTGGGCGCAGAGCACCTCTCGGTCGGCAACGAGGGGTTGAGCCTCATCAAGGGCGAGACGCTGTCCGACACCGGCCGTACGCTCCAGGCGATGGGCGTCAACGTCTTCGTCGTGCGCCACCCGGAGGTCGGCGCGCCCGCGCGGCTGGCCGATGAGCTGCCGGGGGCGCACGTCGTGAACGCCGGCGACGGTACCGGCGAGCATCCCACCCAGGGCCTGCTCGACCTTCTCGTCATGCGCCGCCTATGGGGCGCCTTCGCGGGACGCAGGGTCGTGATCGTCGGCGACGTCCTGCACAGCCGGGTCGCGCGCTCCGCCGTGCACGGGCTCCACGCCCTCGGCGGGAGCGCGACGCTCTGCGGGCCGCCGCACCTCCTGCCCGAGGCGTCCGGCTGGCCGGGAGCGACGGTGGCCGAAGACCTCGACGGCGCGCTCGAGGGGGCCGACGCGGTCATGGCGCTCCGCATCCAACGCGAGCGGTTCGTCGCCGGCGAGGCGCTGCCCGACCGGGCCGCGTACCGCCAGCGCTTCGGCTTGACGCGCGAGCGCGTGGAGCGCCTGGGCGATGCGCTCGTCCTCCATCCCGGACCCTTCAACCGTGACGTCGAGATCGACGGCGAAGTCATCGACTCGGGTCGGACCGCGGTATGGACCCAGGTGCGGGCCGGTGTGGCGGTCCGGATGGCCGTGCTCACGGCGCTTGCCGAGTCGGGGTCCTCCGCGGGCAGCGAATCGTGAGCGCTCCGGCACTCCTGCTGCGCGGCGCGCGGCTGGTCGATCCCCTGGAGGGACTCGACGGGCCCGGCGACGTGCTCGTGCGGGAGGGCCGGATCGAGCGAGTCGGGGCGTCGCTTCCCGAAGCGCCGGGGGTCGAGGTCGTCGACCTGACGGGGATGCTCCTGACCCCCGGCCTGGTCGACCCGCACGTGCACCTGCGCGAGCCGGGACAGGAGGAGAAGGAGACGATCGCCAGCGGAACGGCCGCGGCCGCGGCCGGGGGCTTCGTGGCGGTCTGCGCGATGCCGAACACGACGCCGGTCGTCGACAGCCCCGAGCTCGTGCGCCTCGTCGTCGAGCGGGCGGCCGCGGCGGGTCCGGTCCGCGTCCACCCGATCGCCGCCGCGACAGTGGGCTCGCGGGGCCGGACTCCCACCGACCACGCGGCGCTGGCCGCGGCCGGAGCGGTGGCGGTGTCGGACGACGGCCGGCCGATCCCCGACCTGGTCCTGTCCGAGGTGTTGCGGCGCGCGCGCGAGGCCGGGGTCCCGGTGGCGGACCACTGCGAGGACCTCGAGCGATCGGCCGGGGGATCGATCTACGAGGGCGCGCTCGCCCGGCGCCTGGGGGTCGGCGGGATTCCCCCCGAGGCCGAGAGCGACGCGGTGGCTCGCGACCTCGAGGCGCTCGCCCGGAACGGTGGACGACTCCACGTCTGCCACGTGTCTACGGCGCGCTCGGTGGAGCTGATCCGTGACGCGAAGTCCGACGGTCTGCCGGTCACCGCGGAGGCCACCCCGCACCACCTCCTCCTCACGGTCGATGCGGTCGCGGCGAGCGGCGCCGACGCCAAGATGAACCCGCCGCTCGCGGCCGCCGCGGACCGCGAGGCGGTGCGCGCGGGATTGGCCGACGGGACGATAGACTGCGTAGCCACCGATCACGCCCCGCACGCCGACGTGGAAAAGAGACGGGGTCTGGCGGACGCGCCGTTCGGCATCGTCGGGCTCGAGACCGCATTCGGGCTCCTCTATACCCACCTCGTCCTAGGCGGAGCGCTGGATGTCGGCACGCTCGTACGCCGTATGAGCGCGGACCCGGCGCGGGCAATGCGCATGGAAGAGCCGCGGATCCGGGCCGGTGCACGGGCCGACCTCGCCGCGTTCGATACGGAATCGGAGTGGATCGTCGACCCCGACCGGTTCCGCTCGCGGAGCAGGAACACGCCCTTCGCGGGCTGGCGGCTGCGCGGTCGCCCGGTCTACACCCTCGCGGGTGGCCGCGTTGCGTACGACGGACTGCCATCGCGCGCCGGGCATCCCCGATGAGCCCGGACGTCTATCGCAAGCAGGTCTTTTGTGCCGATCTCGCAGTGGGCGACGTCGTCGAGGAGCTCTTCTGCGTGGAGCGCGTGGAGCGGCGCGTGGCGCGGGACGAGCGGCCCTACCTCCGCCTCCGGCTCGTCGACCGCACGGGTGCCGTGACCGCCATGGTGTGGGATGAAGTGGAGAAGATCCTGGTGGCGCTCGAGCAGGGTGGCTACGCGCGCATCCGCGGCGCCGTCGAGGACTTTCGCGGGGATCTCCAGCTCAAGGTGGCCGCCGCGGAGCCATGGGCGGACGACGTGGATCCCGAAGACTTCCTGCGCCGCGGGCCCGTTTCGGGCGAGGTGTCGATGGCCGGCATCAGGGAACTGGCGGCGACGATCGCCGATCCGTGGATCACGCGCCTCGTGCGCTCGTTCCTGAACGACCGCGAGTTCGCGGCCGCGCTCGTGGCGGCGCCCGCCGCGAAGGTCAATCACCATGCCTACGTGGGCGGGCTGGCGGAGCACACGCTGTCGGTCATGCGCCTCTGCGCGGCGGCGGCCGACCATTACGGCGACCTCGACCGCGACCTCCTGCTGGCCGGGGCGTTCCTGCACGACGTCGGCAAGACCGTCGAGATCGCCGTCCAGCCGGGATTCCCCTACACGGAGGAGGGCACGCTTCTCGGCCACATACCGCTCGGCTACGCGATGGTGCGCGAGCGGATCGCTGCGATCGACGGGTTCCCGCGCGAGATCTCGGTCGATCTCGGGCATCTGGTGCTCAGCCATCAGGGGGAGCTCGAGTGGGGAAGCCCCGTGCAGCCGCGGACGATCGAGGCGCTGGTCCTCCATTTCGTGGACAATCTCGACTCGAAGGTGGCCACCGCGCGCACGCATCTCGAGGGGATCGACGAGGGTCAGGGCCCGTACGTGCGCTCGCTCGGACGCTCGCTGTTCCGGCGGGCGGCCCGCCAGGCGATCCTCGAGCCACCGGCGCGCGTCGGCGGCGGTCCCGATCGCGGAGAGCCGACGCTCTTCGATGTTTAGCAGGACGTTGAAAATGGCCCATCTGCGTCGTTGCGCTCCTCGTGTCTTCCTGCGGCGTACAGATCGTACGCCTCGGAATCCACTCGTCGCGCGCCTAGCAGCTGAGCCATTTTGAACGTCCTGCGCGAATTTTCAACGGCTGCTGGTGGAGGGTGGAAATGAGCGGAGTTCCAATCGAATGAGCCGCTTCGCCCGGCTCGTCGAGGAAGCACGCGCAGAGATCCGCGAGACGAGCGTGGCCGAGATCCATCGCCGGATGGAAGCCGGCGATCGCTTCTATCTGATCGACGTCCGCGAGCAGGCGGAATGGGAGCGTGGGCGGATCCCCGGCGCCAACTGGCTGGGGAAGGGAGTGATCGAGCGAGACATCGAGCGAGCGATCCCGGACCCAGGCGAGGAGATCGTCCTGTACTGTGGCGGCGGTCACCGTTCGGCGCTGGCCGCTCAAGCTCTCCTGCGAATGGGGTATACGAACGTCTGGTCGATGGCCGGCGGCATCGGCGAGTGGTTCCGCTCGGGCCTGGCGCTCGAGCAGGGGTGAGGCCGCGCCCGCCGCGACGAGAGCCGGCCGGATGGCAACCTGCGCTCGGGTACACGAGTTTTCCCGGTGTGAAGAGTGCCAGCCTGACTGCGGCTCTGCTGCTCGCCCTCGCCTGCTCGATCTCCGGGCCTGACGGCGAGGACGATCCTCTCGCCCGCCTGAGCGATGCCGTGGAGGCGTGGGAGGCGAGCGGCATCTCGACCTACGAGCTCGCCATGCGCAGGACGTGCGGCGAGTGCCTGCCCACCGCCGCGCTGGCGGTCGTCGTCACCGTATCGGGCGGAGAGAAGTCCGTCAGTCGCGCTGGCAACGGCGAACCCGTTGAAGCCCCCTCAGAGACGTATCCGGACGTCGAGGGCCTCTTCGACCTGATCGAGGAGCAGCTTCTGGCGGGGGCCGAGGTCGACGTCGAGTACGATGACGATCTTGGCTTTCCGCGCGCCATCTCGTTCGATCCCATTCCCGCCGCGGTGGACGACGAGTTCGGCTACCTGATCGACGATCTGGTCGTCGGGAGGCACGCCGAGCTGCGCGGTGAGATCATCGCCCAGCGCGAGAAGTGGGCCGCGCAGCGGATCGAGAACTACCAGCTGACGTTCAGCCGGGTCTGCTTCTGCGCGCCCGAGGGTGCGGGCCTGGTGGTGCTGAGTGTGCTGGAGGACGAGCCCGTCGAGTGGCTCTACTTCCTGTCCGGTGATCCGGTCGCGCCCGAATGGCAGCCCGTGTTCCCGACCGTCCATGGCCTGTTCGATTTTCTGGAGGACGCCATCGATCGCGGGGCGGAGCGGATCGACGCTACCTTCGACCCCGACCTCGGCCTGCCGACGAGCGTGCGGGTGGACTACAGGATCGCGGCGGCCGACGAGGAGATCGGCTACGAGGTCGAGAAGCTCCTGCCGATCGACGAAGGCGTCGCACCGACGCCTGCGCGTGCGGTGCCGGCCGGACCGGCGCGCGAAGCGGCGAGACGCCGCACTACGAGCTGAGCGATGTTCACGACTTCCTTCACTCAGCGCTCCTGGGGTCCCGGCGAGCGCGCAGCGTGGTGGCGCTCGCTGGGGATAGCGGTGGTCCTCCACGTCGCGCTGGTCGTGCTCCTCCTCCGCGTCGCCGGCACGATCTCCGAGGAGCTCGGCGAGCAGACGACCGCCTGGTTGCTCATGGGACCGCCCGGGCCTGGCGGCGGTGTGAACGAGCTGGCTGCGCCGGGCGCGGTCGCGCCGCGGGAGGGCGCGCCGGACGAGCCTCCGGTTCCGGAGGAGGCGGTCGAGGAGGTCATCCCGCTGGAGGAGCCGGACGAGTCGACTGTGGTAACGCTCTCCGACTCGATCCCCATGCCGACCGACGCGGTCGCCGCGGGCGACAGCGCGGAGGGCGGAGCCGCGGGCGCCCCGGGTCTGCTCGCGGGAGGTGGAGGCGGATCCGGCGGTGGCGCGGGGGGCGGCACGACGGGCGGGTTCGGGCCGGGCAGCGGCGGCCAGGGCGCAGTCCGGCCGCTGCATCTCGTGGTGCCGCGGATCCCCCGTGACGTCGACGAGCGGCGAGCGCGGGGCCGGACGGTGCGGCTCCTCCTCGAGGTGCTTCCCGACGGAACGGTCGGCGATCTGCAGGTCGAGACGGGAAGCCAGATCTCCGCCCTCGACTCGGCCGCCGTCAAGGCGGCGCGCCAGCTCCGTTACTCGCCGCCCGCCGAGGAGGGGATCTTCACGTCGGTTTGGACACGCGCCGTCATGCGCTTCTGAGAGTTTCGGCCGCGCAAGGCGGCCCATCTCTGCGTCGTGCGCCTTGACAATGGGCCGCCTATCGTGGCCTCATGCATGCGCGGGTCAGGAACGGGCGCTGTCGCCGGCGGCCTGCCGCTCCCCGATTCGATATTCCCGCCACGCCGCGCCGGCGCCTTCGACGAACGACCCGTGCGCGGGCTTCCAGCCGATCTCCTCGCCGCGGCGGGTGACGAGCGTCTGGTCGAGCAGCAGCGTGTCCGCCACCTCTCCCAGACTGTCGCGCGCCTCGTCCACCGGCACGCTTCGAGTCTCGCCCCCCGCGCCGGCGGCTTCGCTCGCCGCCCGGGCGACGTCGATCACGCGCGTCGGGGAATCGTCCACGCCATGGAAGATGCCGGAGGCTCGCTCCTCCACGATCCGGAGGTAGAGGGTGGCGAGATCGTTCCGGTGGATCATCGACCAGCGGTTCTCGCCGTCGCCCACGAACCTCGCCGCGCCCGTCTCGGCGGCGGTCGCGAACAGCGGCGTCACCAGGCCCTCGACCCCGCCATAGACCATCCCCGGCCGGATCACCGTGCCGGTCAGATCGCTTCCCTCGCCGGGGATGCCGAGCACCCGCTCCTCGTGAGCGGGGCGCCAGGCGACGATTCCGGCGGGGTGGTCGGCGGGGTAGTCCTCGTCCGCGGTCGCGCCATCGGTATCCCCGAGCACCCAGCAACCGGACGTGTAGATGAGATGCGCGTCCCGGATCATGTGGGAGCGCGCCGCCTCGATCAGCGTGTCGACGGCGGCGGCGTCCGCCCCGGCCTGGTCTTTGGGATCCGCCGCCAGGTGGACGATCACGTCGTGTCCGGCCGCCGCCTCCGCGTACGTCTCTGGGTTCGCGATGTCGCCTCGCATCGGCGTCGCGCCCGCCGCCCGCACGGTGTCCGCGCTCTCCTCCAGGTGGTGCAATCCGGTGACTTCGTGGCCCGCCCGCACCAGCTCCCGGGCGACCGCCGAACCGATGTACCCGCTCGCTCCCGTCAAGAACACACGCATCGCGCCCTCCTCCCGTCGTCGTCCATGCCGCACCGACCCCCAGCGCACATATTCCCCTTTCGAACACCCCCAATCGATGGAGGATCCATGACGCGTAAAGTCTCGAAGTCCGACAGCGAGTGGCGAGCGCAGTTGACGCCCGAGCAGTACCACGTCACCCGGGAGAAAGGGACGGAGCCCCCGTTCACGGGCAAGTACGCGGACCATCACGACGACGGCGTCTATCGTTGCGCGTGCTGCGGCGCCCCGCTCTTCGACTCGGGGGACAAATACGACTCGGGCTCCGGCTGGCCGAGCTTCACGCGGCCGATCGCCGCGGAGGGGGTCGAGAGCGCTTCCGACGACACGCACGGCATGCGGCGCACCGAGGTGCTCTGCGCGGCCTGTGACGCGCACCTGGGGCACGTGTTCGACGACGGGCCGGGTCCCGAGGGAGCGCGCTTCTGCATCAACTCGGCGGCGCTCGAGTTCGACGAGCGGGAACGAGGCGAATGACCGACGGCGCGTTCGACGTCGTCATCGTCGGCAGCGGCCCGGGCGGCTATGTCGCGGCGATCCGCGCCGGACAGCTGGGGCTCAGGACCGCGCTGGTCGAGCGCGATCCGTTCCTGGGCGGGACGTGCTTGCACCGGGGATGCATCCCCACCAAGGCGCTGCTCGAGAACGCGGCGCGGTATCAGGACCTGCTTCACGCCGGCGAGTTCGGCCTCAAGGTGGCGGGCGAGGTGGAGGTCGACTGGTCGCGCGTCCAGGAGCGGAAGCGCGGAGTGGTCCAGCAGCTCGCCGGGGGAGTCAAAGGGCTCCTCAAGAAGCAGAAGGTCGAGGTCGTGACGGGTTGGGGCAGGATCGAGGGGCCGGGCAAGGTGCGCGTGCACGCCGGCGGACCCGACGGGGAGGCCCGGCGCACGCTCGAGGCCCGCCACATCGTCATCGCCACGGGCTCCGTTCCGCGCGCGATCCCGGCGGCGCCCTTCGACGGGGAGCGGATCCTCTCTTCCGACCACGTCCTCGAGCTGGCGTCGATCCCGCGATCGATGGCGGTCATCGGTGCTGGTGCCGTGGGGGTCGAGTTCGCGTCGATCTACCGCGATTTCGGGACCGAGGTCACGCTGATCGAGGCGCTGCCACAGCTCCTGCCGATCGAGGACGAAGAAGTCTCGGCCGAGTTGGGCAAGGCGTTCGCCAGGCGCGGGATCGCAGTGCGGACGAACACGAAGCTCGCCGGCGCCGAGCGGACGGGCGCAGGCGTGCGGGTCGCGCTCGAAGGGCAGGGGGCGCGCGAGATCGAGGTCGAGGTGCTGCTCGTGGCCATCGGCCGGGCGCCGGTCAGCGAGGGGATCGGCCTCGAGCGCGTGAAGGTCGAGGTGGACCGGGGCTACATCCAGGTCGACGAGTGGTGCCAGACCTCCGAGCCCGGCGTCCACGCGATCGGCGACGTGATCCCGACTCCCTGGCTCGCCCACGTGGCGTCGATGGAGGGCGTGATGGTGGTCGAGCGGATCGCGGGCCGGGACGTGCGACCGGTTCCCTACGACGAGACGCCCAACTGCACCT
>DATFFS010000320.1:0-2247 GCA_035249945.1 Gemmatimonadota bacterium | reverse complement strand
TCGGTGAGGAACCCGGTGACGTAGCGTGCCGGCGTTACATCGAAGGCCGGACTGTAGACCTTGACTCCGGCCGGCGCGGTGGCAGCCCCGAAACCGTGCGTGATCTCGGCGGGATCGCGCTCCTCGATCGGGATCCGGGTGCCGTCAGGGAGCGAGAAGTCGAACGTCGTGCGAGGCGCGGCGACGTAGAACGGGATCCCGTGCTCCTTCGCCAGGATCGCCACCCCGTAGGTGCCGATCTTGTTGGCGGTGTCACCGTTGGCCGCGACCCGGTCGGCGCCCACGATCACGAGGTCGATCTCGCCCCTGGCCATCGTCGCGGCCGTCATGTCGTCGCAGATCAGCGTGACGTCGACGCCGCTCTCCATGAGCTCCCACGCCGTCAGGCGGCTCCCCTGCATGAGCGGCCGCGTCTCGTCGGCGAAGACCCGCACGCGCTTGCCGTCCTCGTGGGCGACGTACGCGCACGCGAGCGCGGTCCCGTATCCCGAGGTGGCGAGCCCGCCGGCGTTGCAGTGGGTCAGTATGCCGGCCCGCTCGCGGATCACGCCGCGGGCCGCCTCACCGATCCGGCGGCACATCCGGCGGTCCTCCTCGAAGATCGCGAGCGCTTCCTGCTCGAGCAGCTCCCAGAGCGCGGCCGCAGCCATGTCGGGATGCCGGCGCGCGACCTCCTGCATGCGCTCGACCGCCCAGGACAGGTTCACGGCCGTGGGACGCGCCGCCGCGAGCTCGCCGGCGAACTCCTCGAGCCGCGCGCGGAACCCGTCCTCGTCGTCCCGATGCGGGCGGAGGGCGGCGACCAGCCCCATGGCGGCCGCGATGCCGATGGCGGGCGCGCCGCGGATGCGGAGGGCCTTGATCGCTTCCACCATTTCGGGAACCGTGCGGATCTCGATGTCTACGCGCTCGCCCGGAAGGCGCGTCTGGTCGATCATGCGAACGTGGTCGCGCTGCCAGGAGATGGTGTCGATCGGCACGGGGCTCAAGCTCTTGCGTGCGTCAGCGCGGCGCCAGCCGTCCGGGGAACTCGTAGCGCCAGCCGATCTCCTCGAGGAGTGCCAGGACGCGCGTCACGGGCAGGCCCATGACGTTGAAGAAGCAGCCGCGCACCGACTCCACCAGCGCGGATCCGTATCCCTGGATGCCGTACGCTCCGGCCTTGTCCAGGGGCTCGCCGGTCGCCACGTAGGCCGCTATCTCATCGACCTCGAGCGGGCGAAAACGGACAGTGGTGGTCTCGATCCCCGCCGCCGGTTTGCGCTCATCGGCTCCCGGGGCCTCGATGGCCACGGCGGTGTGGACGAGATGCTCGCGTCCGGCGAGCCGGAACAGCATGGCGCGCGCGTCATGCTCGTCCCGCGGCTTGCCGAGGACGGCGCCGTCGAGGACGACGATCGTGTCGGCGGCAAGAACGATCTCGTCGGGCCGGATGGACGAAACGGCGGCGAGCTTCCGGCGCGCGAGGTCGGAGGCGAACGCGAGCGGCGGGACGGTTCCGTCCCACGGCGGCTCGAGGTCGTCCGGCGGCGGCACGACCTCGAACGCGAGCCCTAGCCGCTCCATCAGCTCGCGCCGGCGAGGACTGCTGGAAGCCAGCACCAGCGACGGCACGGCGCTCCGGCTCACCGCGCGGCCCGGCTCACCTTTCGACCCACAGCGTCACCGGACCGTCGTTCACGAGCCCCACCTCCATGCGCGCCCCGAACTCGCCGGCAGCCACCTTGCCGGGCAGCGCCGCCGCGCACTCCGCGCAGAAGGCGCGGTACAGCGATTCCGCCTTCGCGAACGGCGCCGCGGCGGTAAAATCGGGGCGCCGGCCCTTGCGGGCGTCGCCGTAGAGCGTGAACTGGCTGACCACCAGGAGTCCGCCCCCGGTCTCCCGCAGCGAGCGGTCGAAGCCGCTCGTGCCCTGGCCGGCGAACACGCGCAGGTCGGCGATCTTGGCGGCCATCCATGCGAGGACGTCCGGACCGTCGGCGGGGGCGAAGCCCGCCAGCGCGAGCAGCCCGGGTCCGATCCTGCCCACTTCGCGGACGTCGCCGGACTCGTCGAGGACGCGCACCCACGCCTCGCTGACTCGCTGGATACAGACCCGCACCGGCTGCGGCGCCCGCGCCCGGCGCTATTCGACGGTGACCGATTTCGCGAGGTTCCGCGGCTTGTCGACGTCGCAGCCGCGCAGGACCGCGATGTGGTAGGCCAGGAGCTGGAGCGGCACGACGCTCAGGATCGGGGTCAGCATGT
>DATFFS010000319.1:0-3573 GCA_035249945.1 Gemmatimonadota bacterium | reverse complement strand
CTGGCGGCGAATTCGAGCTGAGCGCCTTCCTGGGTGAGGTGCGTGGCGTTTCGCTAGGGGTCAGGCGCGGATCCGCTTGACCGTCCATTCGTGGCCGCATCCCTCGACGGGACAGGAGTAGTGGATGAGCCGCTGCCCATCCTGGGAAACGATCTGCCACTCCTCCGGAACCGAATGGACTGGACAGCGGAACTTCGTGACCGGCGCGCCGCCCCAGTCCTCTTCGAGGGCGGGGTTCCAATCCTCCGCGGGGGGTGTCGGCTGAACCTGGTGATCGGGCGGCTCTTCCATGCCGGGCACGATGTGCAAGCTTGGGGCCGCCGGAGCCCGGTTCGCGGTGGCTAGTGCCGGATCCCCGCCCCGGCCCGCTCCTCCTCCGCCTCCGCGATGATCTTCTCCGCGATGTGGCCGGGTACCTCCTCATACCCGCGGAAGCCGCGGGCGTGGTCGCCGCGGCCCTGGGTCAGCGAGCGCAGGTTCGTCGAGTAGCGGTACAGCTCGGCTTGCGGCACATGGGCCTGGATCTTCTGCTTGCCGCTCCCCGCGGGCTCCATGCCGAGGATCCTCCCCCGGCGCTGGTTGAGGTCGCCGATGACATCTCCCAGGTACTCGTCGGGTGTGATCACGGTCACGTCCATGATCGGCTCCAGGATCACCGGGTCGGCGCGCTCGCTGGCGTGCTGGAACGCCATCGAGCCCGCGATCTTGAACGCCATCTCGCTCGAGTCGACGGTGTGATACGACCCGTCGTACAGCTCCACCCGGCAATCGACGACCGGATAGCCGGCGACCACACCCTTGTCGAGCGCTTCCTGGATCCCCTTGTCGACCGCGGGTATGAACTTCTGCGGAATCGCGCCGCCGCTGATCTGGTTGACGAACGCGTATCCTTCCCCGCGGCCCTGGGGAATCAGCCGTATCCAGCAATCGCCGAACTGGCCGCGCCCGCCGGTCTGCTTCTTGTACCGCCCCTGCGCCTCCGAGCGCCGCCGGATCGTCTCGCGGTAGGCGATCTTCGGCTGCTTCATGTGCGCCTTGACGTTGAATTTCCGCTCCATGCGCTCGAGCACGACCTGGAGATGGAGTTCCCCCATCCCGCGTATGATCGTCTGCCCCAGCTCCGGGTTGTACGCGTGGACGAAGGTCGGATCTTCCTCATGCAGCTTGGCGAGCGCGTTGCCGATCTTCTCCTCCTCCCCTTCCTTGTCGGGGTCGATGGCTACGGAAATAACGGGGGTCGGGAAATCCACTCCGCGCAGGACTACCGGCCGCTCGCCCGCGCAGAGCGTGTCTCCGGTATGGGTCCCCTTGAGCTTGGGAACCACGCCGATGTCCCCGCTGTGGAGATAGGGAATCTCGGTGCGGTCCTTGCCTTGCATGATCCCGATGTGCGCCAGCCGCTCGTCGTGGTTGCGGGTCGCGTTAGTGAGGTCGGCCCCGCTCGCGACCTTCCCGCTGAAAACGCGGAAGTACGACAGCTCGCCGACGTGCGGCTCGGTCGTGGTCTTGAAGACGAGCGCGCTCGTCGGCGACTCGCCGTTGGGAGCGATGAACACCTTCTCATCGGATCCCGGCCGCGTGGCGCGGATCTCAGGCCGCTCGGTAGGATCGGGTACCAGCTCGACGACCTTCTGGAGGAGCGACCGCACGCCGTGGAGCTCGAACGCCGAGCCGCAGAACACGGGGAACAGCTCGCGTTGCATCATCCCCGCCTTCATCGCGGCGAGCACCTCCTCGCGTGAAAGCTGCTCGCCTTCCAGGTAGCGCTCGATGAGTGTGTCGTCGGTTTCGGCGACCGTCTCGATCAGCTCCTGCCGGTAGCGCTCGTACTCCCCGCGGACCTCGTCGGGGATCTCGCCTACTTCTCGCTCACCCTTCGTTCCCGGCTTATAGAGGTGAGCTTTCTCGCTGAACAGGTTGACCAGCCCGTGGAAGTCCGCTCCCTGTCCGATCGGGATCTCGACGGGTATGGCGCGGTCGGAAAGGGTGTCCCGGATCTGCCGGTAGACGCTCTGGAAGTCGGCGTGCTCCTTGTCCATCATGCTGACGAAGATCAGCCGCGGCAGGTTCTCCGCGGCCGCGTACTCCCAGACGCGCTCGGTACCGACCTCGACACCGGCCACCGCGTTGACCACCAGGCACGCGGCGTCGGCCACGCGAAGCCCGGCCTTCACCTCGCCGACGAAGTCGAGGTAGCCGGGCGTGTCGATCAGGTTGATGCGGGTGTCCATGTATTCGGCGAAGGCGAGCGCGAGATTGATCGAGATCTGGTGCTCGATCTCGTCGGGAGTGAAATCCGTGAGCGCGTTCCCGTCCTCCACCGATCCCATGCGAGCGCACGAGCCGGCCAGCCAGGCCATGGCGTTGACGAGCGTCGTTTTCCCGGACCCTCCATGTCCGATCACGGCCAGGTTCCGGATGTTCGGGCTTTCGTACACCTTCATGGACACTCCTCGAGATGGGGTCGGCGGAGATGGGTCATCTTCAACGTCCGGAGCCTAAAAAGTCGATCTGCACAAGAATGTCTTCGATAGGCGGCGGAACCGCCCGTCGACCGGAATGACGGTATCGAATCAGCCCCTTCGCGTCCACGACCGCGAGGACCGGCAGGGAATCCACCGCCAGGCGGCGCGCCGCCTCGGCGGAATCGGGTGTCAGGACGGTGTAGCGCCGCGGCGGTCCCGCGAGCGCGGGATCATCGCCCAGCCAGACCGCGACCAGCGTGGCGCGGCGCTCCACGAGCCGCGCCGCCAGGGGCTCCAGTGCGTCGGCGAAGCCCTCGCACCCTTCGCAGCCCGGGCCCCAGATCGCGATCACCGCCCGCCGCCCGGCGAGGTCCGATACCGACATCGGCGGTCCGGTGCGCCGCGGCCAGGTGAACGCCGGCAGCGCCTGCCACAGCGAGCCCGAGACGAGGCTCTGGCGGCGCTCGTCCTCGACGCGGGCCAGCTCGGCCGCCCGCGCGTCGTCGAGCCCGCGCAGCGACCCTCGGCTCCGGCTCCACGCCGCCGCCAGATCGGGAGTAGCGGCCACGCCCATGCCGCGCACCTCGGCGTCGAGGAAGGCTTCGGCCGCCTGACGCCAGCGCCCGCGCGTCGCGTGGAGCTTCCCCAAGTGCCAGAAGTGAAGGGCGTACCCCTCGGTGGTCCCCCGGTTGTGGATCTGCTCCTCGGCCGAGACGAGCGCGGCCTCGGCCTGGCGCCAGTCTCGGGCGCGATACGCCAGCCACCCGAGCGCGTCCAGCAGCCGGCCACGCCAGGGACGCAGGTGCGCGCGGGGATCGGCGCCCTCGGGGAGGAGCTCGGGGTCGCCGAACTCGAGCCGCGCCAGCCAGTCGCGGATCTCGGTCTCGAGCGCGGCGCGGCCGGACAGGTCGGCGGTGTCCGCGCGTGCCAGGAACGCCGTGCTCAGGCTGTCGAGGTCCACGAGGGGTCGAGGAGGAGCAGGGGCCGCGGTGGCCTGCACGGACGCGATGGTGCCGGGGGGCGCCACGGGTCGCGCGTCGGGCTCGAACAGCGCGCAGCCGGCCAGCGCCAGCGTGCCGACGAGCGCGAGCCGGGAGCGCGCGCCGGA
>DATFFS010000318.1:0-9972 GCA_035249945.1 Gemmatimonadota bacterium | reverse complement strand
CGTCTGGTTCACCGATCTGGTGGGCTGGAGCAGGCTCGCGTCGCGTGACGAGGACCGGGCGATCGCGCTCGTGCGCCGCTTTCAGGCCGCCGTTCGCGCCGCGGTCCCAACGGACAGCGGGCGCGTCGTCAAGTTCATCGGTGACGCCGCGCTGGTGGAGTCAACGAGCGCCGAGTCGGCGCTCCGATCGGCGGCGGCGCTCCGGGAGTCGCTGGACGAAGGAGAATCGGTGCGCACCGGAGTCCACCTCGGGGACGTCGCCGTGGCCGGCGATGGCGACCTGTACGGCGACGGCGTGAACACCGCCCAGCGAATCCAGACCGAGGCCGAGCCGGGACAGATCGTGGTCAGCGAGGACGTCGCGCGCGGTCTCCGTAGCCGGCCCGCATTCCGCTTCGAGTCGCTGGGCGAGCGGAGCCTCAAGGGCGTCGACCCCATGGAACTGTTCCTGGTGGTCGGCGTGGAGGCTCCGGCCCGCGGGGAGCCGCTTCGTCCCGGTGCCACGCAGCCGGCAGAACCCACCGGCGCGCCCGACCGATCGATCGCCGTCCTGCCATTCGCCAACCTGAGCGCGGATCCCGAGAACGAGTACTTCAGCGACGGGGTAACCGAGGAGATCCTGACCGCCCTGACCAAACTGGGCGACCTCAAGGTGATCAGCCGCACGTCGGTCATGCAGTACAAGGCCACGACGAAGAGCGTGCGCCAGATCGGTTCGGAGCTGGAAGTGGGGGCGGTGCTGGAGGGGAGCATCCGGCGGGCGGGGAACCGGGTGCGGATCACGGCCCAGCTCATCGAGGCGCGAACGGACGTGCACCTGTGGGCGGAGAACTACGACCGGGACCTGGACGACATCTTCGCGATCCAGACCGATGTTGCCCAGCGGATCGTCGAGTCGCTCAAGATGCATCTCTCGCCTCGCGAGAAGGCCCGGATCGCCGAGCGGCCCACGGAGAACGTCGAGGCCTACCAGTGGTTCCTCAAAGGGCGGTTCTTCCTGGCGCGGCGAACCCACGAGTCCATTCGCCTGGCGATCGGACGGTTCCGGAAGGCGAGCGATGCGGATCCGTCGTTCGCGCAGGCGTGGGCAGGCCTGGCCGATGCCTACGCACTGCTGCCCGATTACAGCAACGAGCCAACCCCCGACGCGAGCGCCGAGGCGCGCACCGCGGCCGAGCGGGCGCTGCTCCTCGACCCGGGATTGGGCGAGGCCCACGCCGCGCTTGGGATGACGGCGCAGAACGAGTGGGACTGGGAGGGAGCGGACCGGGAGCTCCGCCGGGCGATGGAGCTCAGCCCGGGGTATGCCCCCGGCCATCACTGGTACGGGAATCTCCTCAGCGTCCTCGGACGCCATGGCGAGGCGATCGATGCTCTCCGACGGGCGCTGGAGCTGGATCCGCTGTCGCTGGCCATCCACAACGGCCTGGGAACAGCGCTCGCGAATGCCCGCCGCTACGACGAGGCGATCGGGATCTTCCGCAAGGCGCTCGAGCTCCATTCGACGGTGGGGAACCACGCGAATCTGGCCGAGACGTACGATACGATGGGGCGGTTCCCGGAGTCGCTGGCGGAGTGGGATGTCGTTTCGGGCATGGAGCCGGGCTTCGTTCCGCCCGAGCTCGCGGCGGGCCTGCGTTCCGGGTTCGAGTCGGACGGTCCCCGGGGGTACTGGGAAGCATGGATCGGAGCGTCCGCGATGGGGGAGGAAACCCGCCAGCTGGCGTTCTACATCGCGCGGGCCTGCGCGCAGCTGGGTCGCATCGACGAGGCGTTCCCCTGGCTGGATCGCCTGATCGACGAGCGCAGTTCCTGGGCTTCCCAGATACTCCAGGACCCGGTCTTCGACCCCCTGAGAGCAGACCCGCGGTTCGGCGCCGTCCGGCGACGGATGGGCTTCGGGCCAACTCCAGGCTGACGCGCGCATCCGGCGCCGACACGGGATGACGCCAGGCAGCTACCAGCCGAACCGCCTGGCGAGGTATTCCGGCTTGACGACGCTGACGAGGCCGCCCGCCACTTCCGCGCTTCGTATCATCGTCGAGGCCGCCACGAACCAGGGGATCTCGTACCACGCGATCTCCAGGTCGCGGCGATTTGTGACGATCGTCCTGTAATCGAAGGCCATGCGCCGACCGGCGAAGAGGAAGGGAGCCAGGAGGCCCAGCTTCATGAATTTGGTCTCCGGCAGAACCCCATCGCGGTCGAGCCGACACAGCGCGACCGCCTCGTGCCCGGTGCGGAACCGCACCTGCAGATGCTTCCGCACTCCCTTGTCGTTGTGGGTGACGGCGGCCGCGGGATTGTAGACGATCTTGAAGCCGAGGGACCTCAGTCGGCGTCCCAGCAGCGTGCCGCCGCCGAACCGGGAGAGCCGGGGATCGAACGGGTGCTCTCGCGCAACCTCCCTCCGGAGTCCCGCATTGCTGACGTTGAAGCAGGGTGCCTGCCCATCCGGACCGTTCCGGAGATGTCCGTAATCGAAGACCGCGAAGGTCCGCGGAAACAGGGAATCCGCCGGAAAGCGGACCCTGCCGGCGACGACGTCCGCTCCCCGGCGGATCGTGGACACGATCTCGTGAGCCCAGTCCTCTACCGGAAGGCAGTCGCTATCCAGGAGCGCGACGACCTCCCCCCGTGCTTTCTCGATGCCGCTGCGCTTCATGCCGTAGTAGGTCGGGTCGGAAGTCGGAACGACTTCCGCGTCCGGCTCGGTCCGCCGCACGAATTCCGCCAGATCGGTCCGTCCCTCTTCGACGACGACGAGGATCTCCATGTCGTCCTGGGGAAAGCTCTGGCGGCGGAGCGCGGACAGCACGTGCTGCAGCTGGACCTTGGATTCCGGCGTGGCGTTGTACGTTTCGATCACGATCGAGAGGGCGGGCATCAGAGGTACCCCGCCTCGCGGTAGGAATCCGCGGCGCGGCGAACGATATCCTCCAGGTCGACGCGCGCGGTGAAGCCCAGCTCGGTCCGCGCCCTGGAGACGTCGAAGCTGCGATCGTAGAGAAAGAAGGAGGCGCGGTCGTGCCGTGGCAGGTTCCTGCCGGTCCATGCGAGAACCAGATGGCTCAGCGCCCGGTAGAAGTGCAGCACAGCGATCGGGATCGCGGATTTCGAGGTCGTCACGGCCAGCTCCTTCTCGATGACACGGATGATCTCCCGCAGGGGATAGGGACGGGCGCCGGCGAGAATGTAGATCCTCCCCTCGATGCCCGGAACCGTGGCGCAGCGGAGCACACCGTCGACCACGTCGGACACGTCGATCGGCTGATAGTGGTTTCGGCCGTCGCCGATCATGCGAAAGCTCCCGTCCGCGACCGCCTGGAAGACTCCCCGCCAGGGTGGGCCTCCCGGACCAAGACTCGTCACCCGAGCGATCACGACCGGCGACCCGCCGCTGGACCAGCGGTCGAGGAAGATCCGCTCCGCCTCCGCCTGGAAGGAGTGATATCCGGGATCGGGCTTGGTCGGCGTGTTCTCGTCCACCTGACCGTGGCGCACCCGGCGGTATATCCCGGTGCTGCTGGTGAAGACGATTCGCGCGACACCTGCCCGAGCCGCGGCTTCGGCGACGTTCGCTGCCCCGGCCAGGATCGCCTCGCGGCTGCTGCGGTCGACCGCGAGATGGAAGGCCAGCTCGCAGCCGTCGATCGCACGCGATACGTCCGTGCGATCCCGCATGTCTCCGCGGACGATCTCGATCGCGGGGGATGGTGGATCGACCCCCTCCCCCGCCCCGCGAACCAGCGCCCTGACTTCGTGACCCTCCGCGACGAGCCGCCCGACCAGGGCCCGTCCGATGAATCCGGCCGCGCCGGTGACGAAGACGTGCATGGCCCCGGTCACCGCGCCGGCGACGGAAACGCGACCGGGCTTTCGTTTCCTCCCGCCGACACCGACGCCACGCCGAAGAAGTAGTTGTCGACCACCAGGCCGGTCATGGTCGCCTCGGTTGCGTCCTCGACCCAGATCCATCGATCCCAGGTAGGGGACGTAGTCTCGCGCCAGTAGACCTTGTAGCCGACCGCGTCGGGAACCGGCGACCACGCGAGTCGCGCGGCCGGCTCGACCGCGCCCCCGATCGTGACCGAGTCGGGCGGCGCCGGCGCCCAGGCGAGCGAAGACAGGATGGCGACGTTCAGCCCGGTGAGCTTGGCGGCGTAGTCGAAGTCGACGCCCTCGATGACGTCGCCGTAGGCGATCCCGTCCTCTACGCGCACGTCCTGGTGCTGGCGCGTGTAGTTCTCGTGGGTCTCCATGATCCGGACCGCGGGGAAACCCGCGTCGTTGAACGGCCGGTGATGTCCGCCGCGGCCGAAGCGGTCGAGGCGATAGATCATGATGACGTCGAGGTTCCTGAGGTACAGGTCCGCGATTCGATCGACGTAGCGCGCGAGCTGGCGCGACGGGCCGTCGACCTCGCCCCCGAAGAACCGCATGCGGCGCAGGTCCTCCTCGGAGGAGCCGGCCGGCGGGCTCTCCGAGAAGACGCGCGTGGTGCCGTCGTCGGTCACGCCGTCGACGCCCTCGATGTTGCCGATCATGTCATTGTTGAGCACCGCCTCGATCCGCCACCCCTCCTCGCGCGCGATCTCCGCCATCCGCGCGCCGCCGTAGAGTCCCTGCTCCTCACCGGCCAGCCCGGCGAATACGATCGAAGCGGGGAAGCGGTCGTCCGAGCTGGTGATCACACGGGCCGCCTCGAGCACTCCCGCCATCCCGCTCGCGTTGTCGTTCGCGCCCGGAGAGCTGTCGGAGGCATTCATGACGTCCGAGACGCGCGAGTCGATATCGCCGGTCATGATCACGTAGCGATCCGGCTCCGCCTCGCCGCGCAGGACCGCGACCACGCTGACGACCCAGGTAGAATCCGGAATGCGGTCCTCACCAGAGATCATCGCGCGCTGGTACGACACCTCGAGGCAGCCGCCGCACGCCGCCGAGATGGAGTCGAACTCGGCTTTGATCCATCGGCGCGCGGCGCCGATCCCGCGCGTGGGGGAGAGGGTGTCGGAGAGTGTGTGGCGCGTGCCGAAGCCGACCAGCGTCCTGACGTCGCGCTCGATCCGCGCCGCCGAGACGGCTTCGACGAGACCGAAGACGCGGGCGTCCCGCGCCGGCGGGATCGGGGACTGGGCCGTGGCCGGGTCGGCGAACGCCGCCGTCAGGCCGGCCACCACCGCCAGGAGCGCCATCCGCTCAGCCACGGTTCTCGACCACGCGGACCTCGAGGGCGGTGCCGGTATCGGCGGATTCCAGGTCGAACACGACGCGGATCTCCGTCCCGGGGACGAGGATCAGGGAAAAGTCGTCCGGAGGGGCGGGCGCGCCTGCGTCTCCGAAGAGCCGGGTCTCCGCGTCGATCGCCACGTTGCGGCTGCCGGCCGGAGTATCGACGACGATCGCGCGCGCGCTCACGAAGGTCTCCGTCACCCGGCCCTCGATGCGGACGACCGACGAGTCCTGCACCCAGAGCTCCGGGCCCGATCCGGCGTAGAACTCCATCGCGATCCGGTGCACGCCGGGCGAGAGCCAGGCGCCCACCGGGTGATCCCGGCTCCAGGTGATCCCCGGATCGATCGTTACGGGTCCGCCGCCGAGATCGAACGTGACGCGCTCGCCGGTGTGGTTGACGAGCGCCAGGCCCTGATCCCCGGTGGCGCGGGCGCAGCGCGGGTTCGGGGTTCCGTCCACGATCTCGAAGGTGACGCGCGGCCCTTCCTGGAACGCGCACACGGGCGCCGACGGCGTGGAGGAATCCGCCGGGCGGAGCGGCGTCGGGAGCGTGTCGGGCACCCCGATCGAGGTGTCCTCGCTCCGCGGTGTCTCGCCATCGTTGGAGTCGCAGCCGCCCGGCAGGATCGCGGTCCCGGCCGCGAGCAGGATCGACGCAACGCGCGCCGACCGCCTCACGGCTAGCGGCTCCCCGGGATGTCGTACGCCGGCCGCGGGGCGTTCTCGAGGGACAGGTAGCGCTGGAGCAGCGCCTTCTGGCGCGTCCAGTCGGGCATCACATCGCCGCGCACGAGGACGATCTCGGCGCGGGTCGAGAGCTCGAACGGGTCGCCGGTCCAGACCACGACGTTGGCCACGCGCCCCGGCTCGAGCGTGCCGTAGTGATCGGCCACCCCATAGATCTCGGCCGGGGTGAGTGTCACGGCGCGGAGTGCCGCGTCCCACGGCAGTCCCCAGCGGACGGCGTTGCCCGCCTCCTGCGTGATCTCCGCCGCGCGATGGTTCTCGAAGGGTGTGAGCGCGATCGCCACGCCGGCCGAGGCCAGGATCGCCGCGTTGTCGAAGCGCGCTCCGAGCCGCTCGAAGCTGCCGGGGAGGCTCGTGCGCGGCTGGAGGATGACGGGCACGTTCGCCTCGGCCAGCCGATCGGCGACCATCCATGCCTCCGTGCCGCCCCGGATCACCGGCCGCGCGCCGAACTCCTCGGCGATCGCGAGCACCGCAAGGATGTCGCTCGCGCGGTGCGCCTCGACGATCAGGGGGATCTCTCCGGAGAGGACCGGCTGGAGCGCGGCCAGGTCGAGCCGCGACTGGACCAGCTCGCGCGCCTCCCCGCGGTCGTACGCCGCGCGGTTCTGGCGCCAGAAGCGGGCATCCTCGAACGCTTCCCGCAGCCGGAGCGCCGCCGACCCGCGCGATCCACCCATAATCTCGGCCGCCCCCTCGTCGAAGTCCGCCATCATCGCGGCGCCCCTCCGCACCAGCATTCCGTCGGGGAGCCCGCCCGCCAGGTCGATGACCGCGGCTTGCCCCGCAATCAGGCCGCCGCTGGGAGCGGTCGCCGCGGTCGTCAGCCCGCCCGTCCGTGCGTACGGGATCAGAGTCGACAGCGGGTTGAGGCCGATGACGGGGTCGAACGCTGGCGTGACGGCGTCGTCGTTCATCCGCTCGTCGCGGGTCCCGCTCACCTGGTCGACCTCGACGAGCCCGAGGTTGGAGTACGGGTCGAAGAGCCCGGGCGTCACGAACCTGCCGCTGGCCTCGATCCGCCGCGCGCCCGCGGGGATCTCCACGCCGGTCCCCACCGCGACGATCCGGCCGTCCCGGATAAGGACCGTCCCGCCCTCGATCGGTTCACCGGTCACCGTATGGACGGTGCCGCCCACGATCGCGATGTCCTGCGCGACCGCCGGCGCGGCGAGCGAGGAAGCCGCGAGAACGGCCATGGCCACGGAGACCCCGTCCCACCGGAGAAGCCCGACAGGCCGGCACGATGCGGGCCTCATCGCGCGCCTCCCGAGATCGCTTCCAGCGTCGCGGGCGGCAGGATCCCGACTTCGAAGTCGGTCAGCGGCTGAAGCGAGCGCTGATCACGGTCGTACACGAGCGCGCCGTCGATCCACACCTGCTCGGCGACCGCGTACACGCTGAACGGATCGCCTGACCAGAGGACGACGTCGGCGTTCTTGCCGTCCTCGAGCGTTCCGGTCCGGTCGTCGATGCCGAGGGCCCAGGCGGGGTTCGCCGTGATCCAGCGCAGCGCCTCGTCGCGCGAGACGTCGAGGCCGGCCTCGATCCCAGCGTACATCGCCTGCGCGGCGTCCTGGTTCATGATCTGAATCCCCATCGCGTCGTCGGTGTGGAGGATCGCCGGGGCTCCGGCGTCCGAGACGAGCGCGATGTTCTGCGGCACCATGTCGAAGGCCTCCATCTTGAAGCCCCACCAGTCGTACCACATCGACGCGCCGATCGAGTCGGCGGCCAGCAGGTCGCGGATCTTGTACGCCTCGACGGCGTGATGGAACGACCGCACGCGGAAGCCGAACTCGCGCGCCGTGTTGATCATGTTCACCATGTCGTCCGCGCGGTAGCAGTGGTTGTGGACCAGGATGTTCCCGCGCAGGACCTCCGCCAGCGTCTCGTTCGCGAGGTCCCGGTCCGGCTTCTCGCCGCCGTCCTTGACCCAGTCGTCCCACTTCTTCCGATAGCGCTCCGCCTCGATGAACGCCTCCCGGTAGCCGGCCCAGTTGCCCATCCGGGTCGAGGGCCCGCTGTTGTCGTACACGCGCTTGGGGTTCTCCCCGCAAGCCATCTTGAGCGCCATCGGCGCACCGGGGACCATCATCTCCTGCGCGCTGCGGCCGGGAATGGGATGGACCGTGACGCCGCGGCCGCCGATCAGGTTCGCGCTGCCCGGAAGTATCTGGAGGGTCGTCACACCACCCGCCAGCGCGCGGATGAAGCCGGGATCCTGCGGCCACACGGAGTGGACCGCCCACACCTCGGCGGTCGTCGGGTCGGTCGCCTCGTTCCCCTCGGCGTGCGCGGAGACGCCCGGGCTGGGATAGACGCCGAGGTGCGAGTGGGTGTCGATGATGCCCGGCGTGACGAACTTTCCGCTCCCGTCGATCACGGTCGCGCCGGCCGGTGCCGCTATCCCGCGGCCTACCGCCACGATCTTTCCGTCTGCCATCGCCACGTCGCCGCCCGCGATCTCCTCGCCGGCCGCCGTCATCACGGTGGCGCCGCGGATCACGACAGGGCGCGAAGGAAGGGGTGTATAGGTCGATTCCCATGCGCCGTTCCGCATGCCGGCCAGCTCACGCCGGATCTCGACGGAGTCGCGCGCCGAGTCTTCGGGGGGGCCGTTCTCGGAGCGCAAGGTCGCGCAGGCAGACAGGAAGAGGAGACCGAGACAGGAGAGGAACCGGAAGGCGGGTGGCATGCGGGACCTCCGAAGGTGGCAGGGTACCGGGCAAACGCTCGACGCATGATGGTCGAGGGCCGGGCCTGGCGTCAAATCCATTGCGCTTTCCGCGTCCTCCCCATGGTATTGGGCGTCGCCGGCGGCGGTCGTCGCCGGCAAACGGATCCCCATTACAGCAACAAACCAACCGGTACACGCACCCGAGGAGGGTAGATGCATCGTTCGCTTCGTCTCCTGGCCGTGCTGTTTCTGTTTGCAGCCGCATGGCCCGCGCACGGGGTCGCGCAGGAAGATCAGACAGGGATCGTCTCGATCTACAGGATCGCGCCGGGCCAGCACCTGGCCTTCCTGCAATTCATGGCCGACGGAGAGGCCGCCGCGCAGGACGCGGGAGTCCCGGCTCCCCAGTGGTACGTCCACCACAACGGCGACAGCTGGGATTACCTCTCGATCGGGCCGGAGCTCACCGACGAGCAGAACGAGGCCGTTGACACGGCGTCGCGGGCAAGGGGACTGAAGACGGGAGGTCAGGGAGCCATAGAATTCCGCTCGTTCGTCGCTTGGCACACCGACACGTTCGTCGGCGGGCCGATGACGGCGGCCGAGCTCCTCGCCGACGCACAGTCGGACTGAAGGCCGCAGGCCTCGTGTAAGGCGGGCATCCGGGAGCGGCGCGGCGCACGCGCCGTGGCCGCTCTCCGGTACCCCGTGTAGCGTCCCGCCATGCGCGACCGGACCTCTTTCCGCGCCGCGTTCCTGCTCGGCGCCGCGATCATAATCGTTTTCGTCGTCTTTCTTCTTCCGATGCGAGCCTGGACCACGCTCCTCGCCTGGGTGGCGGAGCGCGGACCCTGGAGTTCCGTGCTGCTCGCTGCTCTCTGGATTCCGGCCGCCGTGCTGCTCGTCCCCGGCTCGGTCCTGACGCTGGGGACCGGCTTCCTGGTTGGAACTGGCTGGGGGCTCGTCGTCGTCTCCATCGGTAGCACGGTGGGCGCGACCGCCGCGTTCCTCGTGGGCCGGTGGCTGGGCCGCGACTGGGTGCGCGAACGGATCGGAGAGCACGAGCGGATGCGCGGTGTCGACGGCGCGATCGCCCGCGAAGGGCTCAAGGTAGTGCTGCTGCTCCGCTTGTCGCCGCTCATCCCGTACAACGCGCTCAACTACGCGCTCTCGCTGACCGCCGTCGGCCTGCGGGACTACGTCCTCGGCTCCTGGCTGGGGATGCTCCCCGGCACGGTCCTGTACGTGGCGCTCGGAGCCGGCGCGCGATCGCTGGCGGCGGCGCTGACCGGCGCCGGCGAGCGGCC
>DATFFS010000317.1:0-8639 GCA_035249945.1 Gemmatimonadota bacterium | reverse complement strand
AGCAGGAGCGCCGCCGCATAGCCCGTCGCGCGCGCGAGCCCAGGCCCGCCCGTCACCCACTCCCAGGCGAGGAGCGCAAACGCAAACGCCGCCGAGATCGCCGCCACCGTCCAGACGAGCCCTCGACGGCGGCGACGTTGCTCCGCGGCGCCCAGTGACCGGAGCTGCCGCTCCGGATCTAGTGCCGTATATGACAGATCATCACCATCCCGTCAGGGTCGATAGTTCATTCCTACCGCATAGATGTTCTTGGTGTAGAATTCGTTCAGAGTGATCGCCTCGTTGCGATAGCGGCCGTAGCGCACCTCGACCGAATAGTCGGGCGTCACGTCCTTGACGAGCCGCAGGAGCAGGACGTTGTTCTCGGTCTCGCCCGTGTCTAGCGAGCCCGCCTGGGTGTTCGCCACCGGCTCGCTGAAATCCCGCAGCTCGATCTGCCCGTAGAGCTGAACCAGCATCCCCCACGGTAGCCGGCGCAGCACCTGCATGCCGATGTTGTGGCTCACGTAGCTGAAGCCGAACGAGTTCGAATCCGTCAGCCGGAAGCTGTACTCGCCCTGGATCGATACCGGCCCCAGCCACGTGACGACCGTGCCCAGCTCGTGCACGTGGTCTTCCTGGCGGACCCGCGTCGGACCGCGAATCGCCTGGGGGCTGTCGCCCGGCTCGAGCTTCCCGCGACCGGGATAGCGGATGCGATCGAAGGAATAGTCCAGGCGAGCGTTGAGGTCGGTGCCATAATCCTTCGCGATCGAAGCGTACGCCCCGATCAGGTGGTTGCCGAAGGACTGGTCCAGGTTCTCGAAGTCGGTGTCCGCGTAGCGAGCCCCCATCTCGAGCCGCGCCGATTCGCCTTCCGACAGCGGGGTCAGGTCCACCAGCCCGCTAACCGACCCGCTGACGCGCGTGAAGCCGTCTTCGTTGATGAAGAAGAACCCGTCGGTCCAGGCGCGGTTCTTGAGGCCCAGCGTTCCGCCCAGCGCCACCCCCTCGGCGACGCGACGCTGATAGCCGAGGGTGCCCTCGTTCACGAACTGGCTGGTCACGTCGAACTCGGTGAAGCCGAAGTGGCGCTTGAAACCCCCTTGGTACGACAGCGACAGCCGCTGCTCGCCGGATGATCCCCACCGCAGGTCCCCCCGATACGCGAGTCGCGCGACCTGGGCCCGGATGGGATCGTCTATGCGCTCCGCGACGTTGTCGTCGACCTCGTACGTCAGACGCATATCGTGGTCGTAGGACCATGGCGAATCGACCAGGGACTGGGCCCGTAGCGGTCCCGGCAGCAGGGCCAGAGCGGCTGCCGCGGCCAGCCCGGCATGCGCCGGACGAACCCATCGGACGAGGTTGCCTGCGATTCCCATCGGTTCGTTCCTCCCGCGCATGATGTTAATCATAAAACTCCTGCAATCGCTGGGCGAACACGGCGGCCTTGGCCGCGTACTCCTGGCGTCTGTCGGTCAGGTCCAGCAGCTGTACCTGAAGCGTCTGGATCTTCTCTCTGGGGTTCTCGAACATGCCTTGCACGCCACCGCCGTTCTGGGCGTTCAACATCGCCTCGAACTCATCGGGGATCCCTCGCTGATCGCCCCAGAGCGCGATGTCGTCCTTGAGCCGCTCCAGCTCCTCCAGGTCCCGAGCCCTTCGGTTGAGGCCCTCGATCTCCTCGCCGATGTGCGCGATGCGCTGATCGATGTTGTCCACCGCGTCGCGGGCGATCGCCTCCTTGACGCGAAGCTGGGACGGCCCGTCGGTCGGATCGACCACGAGGTCGGGCAGGAAGAGGTCGTCAGCGGCCTCTTCGAGCTCGATCTGGAGCGCCTCGCGCGCTCGAACGTAGACGCGGAGCTGCTCCGTCAGGCGGCCCAGCTCGGCGGTGTTCTCGGCCGTCATGGGCAACCGCTCGAGCCGCTCGGTGGTCTCGGCGACCGCGTCGTTGTAGGCGAGGAAGAGCTGCGCCTTGAGGTCGCGCATCTGCTCGTAGAGCGTGCGCAGCGAGCGCGCCACGCCGACCAGCTGGTCGCCCGTCTCGCGGATCTGGTTGGAGATGGTCTCGAACTGCGCGCTGCCCGCGGCCGTCCGACGCTTGACCTGGGAGAGTGAATCGCCGCGCGCCTCGAGCGCCTGCTGGCGTGCCTCCAGCCGCGCGATGCCCGGCTCCCGCTGGGCGATCAGCCGGCGGAGCTCGACGATCCCGGGCCCCGGCTGCTGGGCGGCCGACTCCGGTGCGCTCCCCAGAAGAGCGGCGAGCAGGGCGAGAAACAGGAGGCTAGGACGCCTGACCACCGGTCAACCCGTATTTCTCGAGCTTGTAGTAGAGCGCGCTCGTCTTGATGCCGAGCAGCTCCGCGGTCCTGGTCTTCACGCCGCCGGATTTCTCCAGCGCGTCCTCGATCATCGTGCGCTCGATCCGCTCGAGCGCGTCGTCGAGGGTGATCGCGCCGGCCGGTGGAATGGTGAGACCGCCCATGGCCCCCGCGCGCGGCGCCCGCCGCTCGTTGATCGGGAACAGGGTGGCGTCCAGCCGGTCGCCTTCGCACAGCACGATCGCGCGCTCGATCATGTTCTCGAGCTCGCGGATGTTCCCCGGCCAGTCGTACCGCATGAGGAGCTCCATCGCCTCGTCCGTCACGCCCGCGATCGGCTTGGCCATCTCGGCGCCGATCGCCTCGAGGAAGTGCGCGACGAGCGGCAGGATGTCCTCCTTGCGGTCGCGCAGCGGCGGGACTTCGATGGGGATGATGTGCAGCCGGTAGAACAGGTCTTCCCGGAACTGGCCCTTCTCGACCATCGGCGCCAGGTCGCGGTTCGTCGCGCTGATGATCCGCACGTCGACCGTGATCGTGCGCTCGCCGCCGACGCGCTCGATCTCCTTCTCCTGCAGCACCCGCAGGAGCTTCACCTGGGTCGACAGCGGGATGTCCGAGATCTCGTCGAGGAACAGCGTCCCCTCGTGCGCCAGCTCGAAGCGCCCCTTGCGCTCGCGGATCGCGCCCGTGAAGGCGCCCTTCTCGTGCCCGAAGAGCTCCGACTCGAGCAGTCCCTCCGCGAGCGCCGAGCAGTTCACTTTGACGAACGGCCCATCGCGGCGCGCGCTCTCGCGGTGGATCGCCCGCGCGATCAGCTCCTTGCCGGTACCGCTCTCGCCGTAGACGTAGACGGAGGACGTCGCCTCGGCCACCTTGCGAATCGACTCGTAGATCCCGCGCATCGCCTCGGACTTCCCCACGATCTCGCCGAAATGATGCTCGACCTCTTCGCGCAGGTATTCCGCCTGCGCCTTGAACGCATCCCGTTCGCGCTTGAGGTCGCGCGTAGCGAGCGCCTTGTCGACCTTGACCCTGAACTCGTTGGGATCGAAGGGCTTGGTGATGAAGTCGACGGCTCCCGCCTTCATCGCCTCGACAGCGATGTCGATTGTGCCGTACGCGGTGATCAGCATGACCTCGGGATCCCCGGGGACGTTCTGTTTGCGGATCGACTCCAGGAGCTGAAGTCCGTTCATTCCCCCCATCTTGAAATCCGTGATGACGAGATCGAAGGACTCCTCCCGGCAGCGCGCGAGAGCCGCCTCTCCGTCGGAAACAGCGAAAACCTCATGCCCGGCCCGGCGCAGGGTCTGCTCGAGGCCGTCGCGGACGGTCGGGTTGTCCTCCACCACGAGAACGCGCGCCATGGTTTTTCCTTGCTTCATGCGCCGGTCCCCGTGGCCACCGACTCGGCGGGCCGGTAGGCTCCCGCCCCCGCATCGACCGATGGGAGGACGACGAAGAAGATCGTCTTCTCGCCCGGGACGCTCTCGACCCAGATCTCCCCGTCGTTCTCCTCGATGATCGAGCGCACGATCGAGAGCCCCAGGCCGGCGCCGCTTCCCTTGGTGGTGAAGAAGGGATCGAAGATCTGCTTGAGATGGTCGGGATGGATGCCGGGCCCGAAGTCCTTTACCAGGATCCGCGCCTTGCCCTGGGCCTCGTGCGCCCGCAGCTCGACGCGACCGCCCGGCGGCGAGGCCTGGACTGCGTTCTTCACCAGGTTGAGGAGCGCGCGCTTCACCTGCTCCACGTCGGCGTAGATCGACAGGTCGCGCTCCGCCATCTCCACGTCGATCACCACGTCGCGCTCGCTGGCATCTCCGGAGAGCAGGAACAGGACGTCGTCGATGACCTCCCGGAGGGCGAAGGGCTCGACCATGGCCTGCCGCGGGCGGGCGTAGATCAGGAACTCGTTGATGATCGTCTTCAGATGCTGGACCTCGCGGATGATCTTCTCGAGGTGCGACCGCCGCGCGTCCTGCTCCTCCATCTCGTCGCGCAGGAGCCCGGCGAAGATCTCGATCCCGCCGAGCGGGTTGCGGATCTCGTGCGCGACGCCGGCCAGCATCGTGCGCAGATGACGGTCGCGACGCACAATGCCGCGGCGCATGTTCTCGAGCGCGTGCCCCAGATACCCGATCTCGTCGCGCGAGTCGACGTCTACCGGTTCGCCGAGGTCGCCGCGCTCCATCCGCTCGGCGGAGGAGACGAGCTTGCCGATGGGATTCGACAGGGTGCGCGCGAACACGAAGCCGACCACCACGGTCAGCCCGATCGCGATCAGCGTCAGGAGGATCGTCGTGCGCCGGAAGTCGTGGAACACCTCGAGGAACCCGAGCGAGAGGTCGACTCCCAGGACCGCGACGATACCCTGGCGGCTCTGGGACTCGTCGACGTACCCGACCAGCGGCACCATCGCCGACTGATACACGTTCCCCTCGTCGTCGCTGAAGGGCTCGGTGACGATCGCCTCGCCTTGCAGGACCCGATCGATCTCCCCGGCGTAGTTCTCGAGTCCGGGCGCGATGGACCCCACGTCCATCCGCAGAGTGTCGGTCGTCGCCAGGATCCGCCGGTCGCGGTCGAAGACGTAGGCCTCGCGGACGCCGAGGCGCTGCATCGCCCGCAGGTTCCCCTCGGCGAGCTGCTGGGTGCGCGGCCCCACCCGGTTGACGAGCGCGGTCGTGGTCAGCGGGTCGATGACCAGCGCGCCGGCCTCGGCCACGGCGAGGAGACGGTTCTCGGTCTCCCGGCGGACGTGGGCGGTCGCCACCCGGTACCACACCATCGCGCTGGCGACCACCAGCACGGTGACCAGCAGGATGAACGTGACGATGAGCTTGGTGCGGATCCGGTTCCGGCGGTCTGTCATAGGATGCATCTCTCTGGCGTAAGCTAGCTTACATCCCTTCTTCTGTCCAAGCACTCGAAGGGACCCAGAAAACTGACGATGCTCGGGAAACCGTCACCGTACAGGGACCAACCGTCAGTGCGTGAGGGCGTATACGAACACGTTCGCCCCCATCTCCAGGGCCGCCCTGCGCACCTCCGGCGGATCCCCGTGCACCGCCGCATCCTCCCAGCCGTCGCCGAGATCCGTGTTGAACGAGTAGAACAGCACCAGGCGCCCGTCATGGTATACCCCGTAGCCGTGCGGAGGCCCCCCCGCGTGCTCGTGGATTTTGGGCAAGCCCGATGCCATCGGGAAGGCGGCCCCGTAGATGGGATGGTCGGCGGGCAGCTCGACGAGGGGCTCGCCGGGGAACAGCCGGGCGATCTCGCGCCGGAGCGTGGCGTCGATGCCGAAGTTGTCGTCGGCGTGGAGGAAACCGCCGTTCGACAGATACGCCCGCAGCGCGGCCACCTCCGCGTCGGTGAGCCGGATCTCTCCGTGGCCGGTCAGGTAGAGGAGCGGGTAACGGTCGAGCTCGGGATCGTTGGCGGACACCACGGCCTCTCGCTCGGCGGTCGGAAGCGCGAGCTCGTTGCGGATGAAGTCCAGCAGGTTGGGGAGCGACGTCGGGTTCCCGTACCAGTCGCCGGGCGCGTAGCGCAGCCGCGCGATCGTCAGCGGCGTGTCGGGCGGCGCCGAGGCCCGGCCGCCGAGCCCCTGCGCCGCGGCGGGAACCGCCAGCGCGACGATCGCCAGCGTCGCCACTACGACTCTCATTCGTCCTCCTCCTGGACGGCCCGATAGATCGCGTTCCGCTCGCCGGGATAGACCGCGGCCAGCACGTCGACGAGCCCGCGTCTCGAGAGCGATGCGCCGGTCCGGCCGCCACGCAGCTCACCCAGCGCCTCGCGCCATGGCCGCGCCCGCGACGGCTCCTCCGCCGCACCGGCGACGACGATCACGCACTCCCCTCGCAAACGCTCCTCGCGGCCCGCGAGTTCAGCCGCCGCTTCTCTCGCCGTCCCGGTCACGAACTCCTCGTGCACTTTCGTGATCTCCCGTGCCAGGCACACGCCGCGTTCGGGAGCGGCGGCGGCGATCGCCGCCAGCGTGGCGGCGACGCGTGTCGGCGCTTCGTACACGACCACGGTCTCCGGCCGCGTGAGCGCCTCCGCCCACCACGTCTCGCGGCCGCGCCGCGGCGCGAAACCGAGGAACGCGAAGCGATCGGTGGGCAGACCGCTCGCCGCCAGCGCGAGGACGAGCGCGCTCGGTCCGGGCACGGGCACGACGGAGAGACCCGACTCGCGGGCCGCCACGACCAGCCGGTACCCCGGATCCTGGATGGCGGGCATGCCGGCGTCGGTGACGAGCGCGAGGTCCTCGCCCGCCAGGAGCCTCGCCACCAGTGCCGGCGCGGCCGCCTCGGCGTTGTGGTCGTGGTAAGCGACGAGCTCCGGGCAGGGGACGCCGATCCACGAGAACAGCGACCGGCAGGTGCGTGTGTCCTCGCAGGCCACCAGCCCGACCCGCTCGAGCGTCTCCCTGGCGCGCGGCGCGAGATCCCCGCGGTTGCCGATCGGCGTGCCGACGAGCCACAGCGTGCCCGGGCCCGCCCCCTTCATTCCGGCTCGCGGCGGACGTCCGCGCCGAGCTCGGTCAGGCGCCGGTCGATGTCCTCGTAGCCGCGGTCGATCTGGTGGACGTTCTGGATCACGGAGCGGCCGCGCGCGGCGAGCGCGGCGATGAGGAGCGCCATGCCGGCGCGTATGTCGGGGCTCGAGATCTTGGCGCCGACGAGAGCGGCCGGCCCGGTTACGACCACGCGATGGGGATCGCAGAGGATGGTCCGCGCTCCCATCCGCTGGAGCTGATCGACGAAGAACAGGCGGCTCTCGAACATCTTCTCGTGGATCAGGACCGTCCCCCGCGCCTGCGAGGCGACGACAACCATGATCGATGTGAGATCGGCGGGGAAGCCCGGCCATGGAGCGTCGTCTAGCTTCGGCACCGCGCCGTCGGTGTCGTCGACGATCACGAGGTCCTGCCCGCCCGGTACGACGACGTCGTCGCCGTCGGTCTCGATCCGGATGCCGAGCCGCTCGAAGCCGATGCGGATCATCGACAGATGCTCGACTCCGGCGCCGCGGATCGTGAGCTCACCTCCGGTCACCGCCGCGAGGCCGATGAACGAGCCGACCTCGATGTGGTCCGGCCCTATCGTGTGCGTGAACGCTCCCAGACCGTCGACGCCCTGGATCTCGAGCACGTTCGTGCCGATCCCCTGAATCGACGCGCCCATCCCCACGAGCATGTGGCAGAGGCCCTGCACGTGCGGCTCCGATGCGGCGTTGGCGATCCGCGTGCGGCCCCGCGCCCGCACGGCGGCCATGATCGCGTTCTCGGTCCCCATCACGCTCGCCTCGTCGAGGAAGATGTCCGTTCCCGTGAGGCCGTCGGGAGCCCGCAGGACGTACTCGCCCTCGGCGAGCGAGATGCGCGCGCCGAGCGAGCGGAAGGCGAGCAGGTGGGTGTCGACGCGGCGGCGGCCGATGCGATCGCCGCCCGGCGCGGGCAGGTGGACGGTTCCGCGCCGCGCGAGCAGCGGCCCCGCGAGGAGGAACGAGCCGCGGATCCGGCGCGCGGTATCGAGATCGGGAGACTCGGCGCCGGCCGCGCCGACCGTGACCGCATGGTCCGCCGACTCGACCGTGCACCCCAGGTTCTCCAGCAGCTCGATCATCGTCCGCGTGTCGGCGATCGCGGGCACGTTCTCGATCCGCACCGGCTCCTCGGTGAGGAGCGCGGCCGCGAGGCACGGCAGCGCCTCGTTCTTGTTCCCGGCCGGGATCATCTCCCCGTGGATCGGCCGCCCCCCTGCCACGACGAGCTGCTCCATCATCCCTCCCTTCCGATCGCCAGCGCGAGGATGCCGCGCGTCCGACCGGCGTGATCGCGGTACTCGCCCAGGAGCTCGAGACCGGCGACCTGCTCGACCATGCGGCGGACCGCCGGCTCCTGCCGATCACCGATCTCGATCGCGAGCAGCCCGTCGGCCGCGAGATGCGCGGGGGCGCCCTGCACGACGCGCGCGATCGCCTCGGTTCCCTCGGCTCCCGAGAACAGCGCTTCGGCGGGCTCCCACTCGCGAACCTCCGCGGGCAGGGACGAGCGCTCGGTCTCGGCCACGTAGGGCGGGTTGCAGACGATGGCGTCGAAGCCGCCGGCCCGAAACGCCGCGAGGCCGTCGGCCTCCACCCAGGCGATCCGTCCGGCGCCGACCCGCGTCGCATTCGCGCGCGCCACCTCCAGCGCGGGCCCGCTCCGGTCGCTTCCGACGACGAGCCGCACGTCCTCCAGCTCGAGAGCGAGCGCGCACGCGATCGCGCCCGACCCGGTGCCCAGGTCGAGCATCCGCCAGCCGCCGGCTGGCG